>JANXAQ010000104.1 GCA_025062105.1 Thermoguttaceae bacterium | reverse complement strand
GTCGATGTTTCTACCAGCAGGGCCACCTCTGGGATTTTTCGCCTCGGCGTTTGTCCAGCCTTGGCCATCGGAACCTCCTAGAGCTTGGAATTTGGCGTCATTTCCGTTGGAGGAACAACTTTCGCCTTTCCCCACCGCGGGCATTGGCATCTACACATCTTCCCGGACATGCAATAGGTGGGGGTGATCCGGCTGGCGAGCCCACAACATTTTGTAGAGAAAACCGGTTGTAGAGAAAACCAGTTATGTAGATACCCATGCCTCGCGGGAGAGGCCGGCCTGCCGATAGCCTGGCCGGCTGAGGGGGCTTCCTATTGTCATCCCCGCGAAAGCGGGGACCCAGACTCCCTTGTGCTGCCCCTTTGGCCCTCTCCTCTCCCCTGGGGGGAGAGGGTAAGGGTGAGGGGGACAATCACCGAGTGTGGAGGGGAGAGAGCAGAAGGCAGACGGAAACTTCCGCAATTCGAACGTGTTCTGCACTCTGCCTTCCGCCGTCGGTCTTCGGCGTCGAAGGTCCTCCTCACCCGGCATTGCCGAAGGCAATGCCGGCGTCTTCCGCACAGGGGAGAGGCGTGAGGTTGGACTTCCGCTTTCCGCCTGCCGCCCTCGGCCCGCTACGACATGGTTTCCTCTTCCGGTGGCGAGTACATGGTTTTACCCTAGTGGAACTGTTGGTGGTGATTACGATCATTGGGATTTTGATTTCGCTCTTGTTGCCGGCGGTGCAATCGGTCCGGCGAACGCAATGTGCTAATCACCTCAAACAGCTTGGTCTAGCCGCTCTTAACCATGAACAGGCCCACGGCTACTTGCCCAGCGCCGGTTGGGGATGGGCGTGGATCGGGGATCCGGACCGAGGTTTCGGCCAGACGCAGCCGGGCAGTTGGGCCTACAATCTCCTGCCCTACCTCGAACACCAAGCCCTGCATGACATGGGACTGGGAAACACGGACGCAGAAAAGATGAGCATTCTGGCCCGGATGAGCAGTACTCCGGTAGAAACCTTTTACTGCCCTTCCCGACGGCGGGCCATGCTGTATAGGAAACGAAATTATACATTAGCCGACTACGGCCTGGGCGGCAGCGGCCAATGCTACCACGCTGATAATGTCTCTGTCCACGCCCGAAGCGACTATGTAGGCAATGCCGGACACACCTTGGTGATGTGGGGTGCCGGCCCACCGCCTGCCCATGCCTACGCCGGACAAGGTTTCCGCGATATGTCCAGTTCGACCGGCATCTTCCATCAGCGCAGCATGGTAACGATAGCCGAGCTGCGAGACGGCACTAGCAACACCTATCTTTTCGGTGAAAAATACCTGAACCCAGACCGATACCTGGACGGCGAAGATTACGGCGACGACCAATCTTGCTGGACTAGCGACGACTACGATATGCAAGCCTGGACCCGCACGGATCAGACGCCCATGCAGGATCGGCCCGGCTACAGCCAGTACTGGCGGTTTGGCAGCGCGCATCCGGGCGGTTGGCAGGCGGTGTTTTGCGACGGTTCGGTTCGGGTGATCAGTTATTCCATCGATTCGGAAACCCACCGTCGGCTGGGCAATCGCAAAGATGGCCTACCGCTGGATGCAAGCCAGTTCTAAGCTCGACTTTTGCCATTTTTTCAGGTTAGGGACCGAAGCAGAGCTGTTCTAGCAGCAACGATTTGTACTCCGGCGGGATTTTTTTCCCCCAGGGGCTTGCAGGATCGACTTTTGCCATTTTCGGCCTCCTCCCGAAGGGGAAAGTTCTAACATCTTGTAACTATTGGACTTAGGAAATTTGGTGAACCAAAGGAGGTTTCGTCCTAACCCCTGGAGACAAACGAAGTTAGGAAAAATGGCAATAGTCGAGATAGGCATTTTTTCTATCAGACGCTCTCCTTCTCCCATGGGGATCCAGAGGTTTCTTTTACTTGAGCGGAGTGGCTTTTCTCTTTCGCCATTCTAGCGGGTCGGGTATCATGGAGCAAAGGTTGGGGAACGATTCCCTTTGCAGGAAAGAGGGTTCGGGGATGCGCCGGCTCCAGAAGTTTTGGGCGGTGGTCTTGGTGCTGGGTGTATTCAGCGAGCAGGGTTCGGCTGGTGGCGAACCGGCCGAGGCTTCCCGAACAGCCGATCGGCCGAACATTCTCTTTATCTTGGCCGACGACCTGGGTGTATATGATTTGGGCTGTTATGGCCGGACGGAGCATCATACGCCCCATCTCGACCGGTTAGCTTCGCAGGGAGTCCGTTTTACCTGTGCGTATGCGGCCTCGCCGGTCTGCTCGCCGAGTCGGGCAGCCATTTTGACCGGCAAAGACCCGGCCCGATTGCACTTAACCACATTTTTACCTGGTCGGCCCGATGCCCCCTCGCAAAAACTCCTTCAGCCCAAAATTGCCATGCAATTGCCTTTGGAGGAGACCACCCTGGCCGAGTATCTCAAACAGGCTGGCTATGCAACGGCCTGTATCGGCAAATGGCATCTGGGCGGCAAAGGCTTTGGACCAGCCGAGCAAGGATTCGATTTTGTTCACCCTGGTCAGGCAAACACCACTCCTTCCGAAACCGAGGGAGGCAAAGGGGAATATGATCTGACGGCGGCTGCCGAGCGGTTCATCCAGCAAAACCGCCAGCGGCCTTTCTTCTTGTATCTTTGCCACAATTCGCCGCACATTCCTTACACCGCCCGGCAGGCGCTGGTAGAAAAGAACGCCAAAGCCTTTGAGCCGGTCTATGCCGCGGTGATTGAAACGTTGGACGATGCGGTGGGCCGACTGTTGGAAACACTGGATCGCCTGGGCCTGGCTGATCGGACTATGGTTATCTTCACTTCGGATAATGGCGGGCTGCATGTGCCGGAGGGACCGCATCGGCTGGTTACCCACAACGGCCCCTTCCGGGCGGGCAAAGGTTTTCTGTATGAAGGCGGCCTTCGGATTCCTTTGATTGTTCGGTGGCCGGGCCGGGTGCCCGCCGGCAACATCATCGACCAACCCATGATTCACACGGATTGGACGCCCACCCTTTTGGACCTGGTGGGCCTGCCTGTGCCGAAGGACCTGGACGGCCAAAGCATGGCCCGGCTGCTCTGCCCGGATAGTCCAGCAAAGAGTGATCTCCCTGGTTCGTCTCCAGTGGCCACCAAAGGCCAACCGACTGCCCCTCGGCCAAAAACGATCCCGTCCGGACCTTTGCCCGAGGTGCTGGAAAAAGCTAGTTCCGGTGGCACAGAACGTCTGCTTTTCTGGCATTTTCCGCATTATACCAATCAGGGCGGCAGGCCCGGCGGCGCCGTGCGTCAAGGCCCATGGAAACTGATCCAGCAGTACGAAACCGGCCAACTGGAACTTTATAACCTCGACCAAGATGTGGGTGAAACCCAGAACCTGGCCGACAAAATGCCGGAACTCGCCAACCGGCTCCGCCAGGACCTGGAAAACTGGTGCAAACAGATCGGTGCCCAAGAGAACCAGCCCAATCCAGATTTTGATCCGGCTCTGCACCGAGCTTTGTACATCGACGCTGATCCCTCGAAATTCCATCCGCAAAAAGCCTCTCCTGCCCAGATCGACCGGATGCAACAGTGGCGCCGTCAGATGAACGCCGCCTTGCCCCAGACGGAAAGACCTAAACCAAAAACTAAAGCAAGCCCTAAACCAGTCCCCAGCTCGGAAAACCCGACGGTGCAACATCCCCAACAGTCTCCAGCCCAGCCATCTTCGGTTGGTCCCTCCCCTGCGGGACAGTCCCTTGCCAAGCCGTCCACGGCCGAACACTCCTCCGCCACTCGGATTCCAACCCAACAGGTACCCCCCGAACCTCTCCCAGCGGAGTACTCTCCTGCCAAGCAGGCTGCTCGGCCCAATATAGTGATCATCTTGGCCGATGATCTGGGCTATTCGGACCTGGGCTGTTATGGCGGGGAAATTGAGACGCCTCATCTGGATCGGTTGGCAGCGGGTGGACTTCGATTTACCCAGTGTTACAATTCGGCCCGCTGTTGGCCTTCCAGGGCGGCTCTGATGACCGGCTATTATCCGCAGCAAGTCCGGCGGGACACTGTGCCTGGCGTCCGAAGCGGCGCTCAAGCACCCCGTCCGCCCTGGGCCCCGCTAGTGTCCGAAATGCTTCGGCAGCATGGGTATCGCTGTTACCACAGCGGCAAATGGCATATCGACGGCTCTCCGCTGGCGGGCGGCTTTGACCATAGTTATCTATTGGAAGACCATAACCGCTTCTTTACACCCAAAAACCACATGGAAGATGATCGGCCTCTGCCCCCGCCGAAACCCGAAGACGGCTACTACGCCACCTCCGCCATCGCCCAGTATGCCATCAAATACCTCCAGCAGCACCACCAGCAGTACCCGCACAGGCCGTTTTTCTTGTATCTGTGTTTTACGGCGCCGCATTTTCCGCTGCAGGCGCCGCAGGAGGCAGTGGCTCGGTATTTGGACCGCTACAAAATAGGCTGGAACCAGATTCAACAGCAGCGGGGCCAGCGTCTTCGGCAGATGGGCCTCGTTGGGCATGATCCGCCGCCAATGGAACGCCATCTTGGCCCGCCCTATCATTTCCCAGAGGCGCTAAAGATTTTAGGTCCTGGCGAGGTCAATCGGCCCATCCCCTGGCAGGAGCTAAGCCCAGAGCAGCAGGCATTTCAGGCGGCCAAAATGGCCGTCCATGCCGCCATGGTCCACCTCATGGACGAAGCGATCGGCCAACTGCTGCAACAAATCAGAAAGATGAACGCCTGGGAAAATACGCTGATTGTGTTTGCATCGGATAATGGGGCCAGTGCGGAGATTATGGTCCGGGGCGATGGTCATGACCCGAAAGCGCCGCCTGGAAGTGCACAAACATTTCTTTGCCTAGGCCCCGGCTGGTCCAGCGCCGCAAATACCCCGTTTCGCCGACATAAAGTCTGGGTGCATGAAGGCGGCATTTCCACGCCGCTGATTGTGCACTGGCCGGCCGGGATCCGATCCGCTGGCCAATTGCGACATACGCCGGTGCATTTTATCGACCTGTTTGCCACGGTGCTGGAACTGGCAGGCATTTCGGCGCCGGAAAGTTGGCAGGGGCATGCTCGGCCACCGCTGCCAGCCAAAAGCTTAGTTCCGCTTTTTGAAAAAGACGGCACGGTCCAGCATGAGTATTTCTGGTTCCTGCACGAAGGGCATCGGGCTATCCGAGTTGGCGATTGGAAACTGGTGGCTGCCCGTGGCGATCCCTGGGAACTTTATCACCTAGCCCACGATCGCGGGGAAACCAAAAACCTCATCCACCAATATCCCGAAAAGGCCCAGGAATTAGAAACCCTCTGGAATCGTCTTTGGGAGCAGTTCCAACAGGACGCCAAGCGGGACCTGCCGCCAGAGGACCTTCAGCCCAAGCCTAAAGCCAAGGCTTCATCTCCAACATCGGCTGGGAGGAACACTCCGCTGCTCTGCTCGGGCAAACCACTCTCTGAAGGTCTCTAGGATGTGAGTCAAAAGCAAACCTCTTCGCACTCGGCCAAACCGTTGCCCGACAACAAAGCGATCTAACCCCATGAAAAGTAAAGGCCTTCTTAAGCTGACGAGGAGACTTTCACACCACTTGGAAGGATGCTATTGCCTAGGTGTCTGGGCATTGGTATCTACACATCTTCCCTGAGACACAATAGGTGGGGGTGATCCGGCTGGCGAACTCCCAACATCTTGTAGAGAAAACCGGTTATGTAGATACCAATGGTGCCTGGGGGAGCCGATCTGGCGGTACTACTTCGGTAATGTCTCGGATCCAGCCTCGGCGCACCTGTTCCAGTGGGCAATACCAGAAGCATCGGCCACAGGAGACACACCTAGCCCGATCCGCCTGGTAGTCGGGCCGATGAAGGTAGATGGATAGATGAACTAATTTTACCCCAAGCACCAGGCCCACCCAGGCGCCCAGGAGCATCCCGGCCCATCGGAACCAGCGCCGCAACTGAAGGGCCTCTGCATAAAGTTCCTCTTTGGATCGGCCATGTGCCCGAAAGGCTTCCAGGGCCTGAGTGCTCGGGAAGGGAAAGCCTTGGGCCTGGGCCAACTCTTCTAGTCGCACCTGCTCGGCCAATCGCACGGTCGGGTGCATCCAGGCCAAGGCCCGATCTAACCCTGCTCCCAACCCGCCTCCTATTAGAACCCAAATGGGCAAAGCCAGCAGCATCACCGTAAGACGTTTTCGGGCCGCTGGACGCTGGGCTGCTTCGAGCGGTTGGCTGGGCGGGTGAATGGCTCCGTAAGGACAGGCGTCTTCGCACAATCGGCAATTGATGCACGCTTCCGGAGCAATGGAAACATGCCATTTGGAACATTTGGATAGTAGTCCCAGGATCGCTCCGTAAGGGCAAAGGAATCGGCAATAGGGTCGGCCCACAAACACTCCCAGCACCAGCAGCAGGCCACCGAAAATCAGGATGGTCCGGTCACCGCCCAATCGGAAGAAGTTCACAAATGGGTCGTACTGGCAGATGACAAACCCGGCCCCACCGGCTGCCCATACCACTGCCAGGGCCAAATACACGTAAGGGATGAGTCTTAGGGCATCCTCCAGCCACCTATACACTTGTATCGGCCGCAGCAGCACCAACTCCTGTACAGCCCCCAATGGACAAACCGACGCACAAAAAGTCCGACCAAAAAACAGAGTTACTCCCAGTGGAAGTAAAAAGATGGCCACGACTGACCAAGACAACACAAAGTCCGGATCGGCCAGGGCAGCCGCCACATTCTGAATGGCACCAATGGGACAAACGCAGCCTTTGCGCCAAAATCCCAGCCAAAGCAAACTCACCACGCTCAGCAGTAGGAGTCCCGCTCGGCTTCGGCGGCGCAGGGCAAGCCAACTGGCCACGGCCAACGCCCCGGCCAGATAGCCTACATCCAGCCATTCCCGCCAAGCTGGTTTCGGAGCCGCCTGCTGGTAGGCCGCCTGCCAATCCGGCGTCGGATACCCAGGAATCTCCGGCCGAACCAAAAGCTCCTGCGCTAAGCCCGTCTGCCAATAGCCAGCCGCCCACCACCAAACCAAAAAAAACAGTAAGCCAATTGCCCAACCAAACCCGCCTCCGCCTGCCGGAAACCTTCTCCCAGTAGCTGGCTTTTCCTGGGCGGTTTCCGCACGGTGGACCGGCTCCGTGCAACTGCGTTTTGGACGGGTCATCCCTGCTGCTCCTTGGCGGCCAAGATGGCTCGGGCGATTCGTTTGAGCAAATACGGTCGGCTGGCCGGCACCCGACGAAACGCCTGCGCCGGGCAGGCCAAGGCAATACTACACTGGTTGCAGTTCATGCATCGATCATGCCGAACCTGTAAGTAAAGTGAGCCGTTCATCATGGCACAGCCGGCCACACATTTGCCACAGCCAATACAAAGCGGCTCCTCAATATGGTATTCAAACCGTGGCACACCGGCCTGCTCGGCCACCAGCACCCGGCGGATAGCTCCGGTGGGACAAATCTGGTTTTCGGCCGCCGTGGTTCGCTCCCGGTGGTTGGGGTCGAAATAGCCGGTGCATACGTCGCACATCGCACAAAGGGGATAAAACTGCACCGCTTTCACGGCCGACGGGTCCAGCACACACTCGGTAGCACATCGGCCACAGGCGGTGCAAACGTCTGGGTCGATCTGCCAGACCAGAAGTTCTCGGGCACCGGCTTGGCCCGCCAGACCGGCCCCCGCCGCCCCAAGCACCACCAAACCGGCCGCTCGCAGCCCCTCGGCCAAAAACCGCCGCCGATCCAGGCTATCCGGCTCCGCCGCCGGAAAACTGCTTGGGTTTGGGAAACGGCTTTCGTTAGGCGGATGGACGGGACAACTCATCGCTTAGGCTCCGGAGGGATTGGTCTGATCTGGCACTGCCCATCGTCGAATCTGGAGAGGTTGGACATTCTGTTGGCTCTCTGGGAGGTATGGGATGGAGAGCCGACGGCCATTGCACAACGGGCAAAAGCTGGACAAGGTTGGCATCCGGTCCAGGGAAACCCGGCCTCGGAAGAGCCTATCTCCGAAGGCTGGTATCCTTTGACGCATCCAGAGCCAGCAGGCGGTGTAGTAGAATGGCCGGGGCGCAGCCCCAGCAGAACGGCCAAGGCACCCAAGCCGGCCAAACTCACCTGCCGACCCACCCAGCAGAACCATTCCCGCCGGCAGGCAGTAGGCTTTTGACGGTCAGCAAATGTTGGGAATGACGCCCACATGGGGAGCACCTTCGCTGAATGGAGTAACTTTATTTTCCCTCTCCCCTCCGCGGGAGAGGGCGGCTTGGCCTTTGGCCACGCCGGGTGAGGGGGCCCCTCATTGTCATTCCCGCGCAAGCGGGAATCCAGAAAAATTCCCTTCTCCCCGCCGCGGGAGAGGGTGGTGTGCGTAAGCACACCGGGT
>JANXAQ010000087.1 GCA_025062105.1 Thermoguttaceae bacterium | reverse complement strand
TTGACCAAAAGGAGGTTTCGCCGGAAGTCCGGGAGACAAAGAAGTTCCAAAAATGGCAAAAGTCAAGCTTAGAGGTGATCGGAAAAGGGAGGTAGCCAAGGTTCCTTTTCCAAAGGCCGGTGAAGGTTCTGGGTAGCCAAGGTGCCCAAATCCTGGCTTGTAGCTCTTCCTGATGGTGGAAACAACCTGGCAGCCCAGGGAGGCAAACGTTCCTTTTCAGACAGCCTCTTCGCTCGATTTTTGCCATTTTTGCCCTCCTGCCCAAAATGAAAAGCTCTAACTCCTTGTAATTGTTAGGGTTAGGAAATTTGGGTTACAAAAAGAGAAAGTCTTCCTAACTCCAAGAGACCCAACAAGTTAGGAAAATTGGCAAAAGTCGAGCTTCGCTGGAGTTTTGCCAATTTCTTGGGAGCAACCCCCTTTGAATGTCCTACCCCTTTAAAAAATGCAGTTCCGAAAAATCGATGACCAAGGAATCATCAGAGCCTATGTTCTTGACATAAAACAAGTTAGAAAAGACCCAAACGTCCAGCGTAGGAGAAAGATCTTCTTTCAACCATCCCCCAAAAAGTAGTAAAATCCTCGTGCCGCAGCAGGAGTTTCCCAAATTCTGGCTTGTTCCAAACAAGGTAATTGTGTATTTCTACGGCACATCCAAAAAAGCGGGCGTTCCGAATGGACTATGCCCATACCATGGAACCGCCCTATTCCAAACAAACCTATAAAACCCGACTTTAGGGGTATTTAAGCCCGCTTAAACTCCGCTTCTCATCGCAGCCTCTTTTCCTAGGGAATACCAGACGTTTTTAAAGTGGTTTGGTGGGGTCTTCGGGTGGCCAAATGGGAGAATGAAAAACTTTTTGGGGGATTAAAATTCCCCTCTTTGGCGGGAAACAAGAGTGCTTCCCATGCCGATTCTCCACCCAGGGTCCAGGAAGGAGCCAGGCCGTCTGGCAATCTGGTAGGCCCCCTCATTGGGATCTGGATGCTGGTGGGCGTATGGAGTTTTGGCACTTCGGAAGAGATCTTAGCCGCTGGGCCTCCTGACAATGCTTTCTCTCCCAGCCGATCTTTCTCCTCTTCTAGCCCGGAAGCAGGGTTGCCTTTTGAGCCGGAAGGTCCGTGGATAAACATCGAGGAGGGTTTGGAGGATGGTTCCCCTCGTTCAGGTGGAAGCATGAGGCCCCGGATTCCCTCTACCTCCCCTCTTCGAGGCAACTATTCTGGGGTTGCCAGCCAATCTCCCTCCAGCTCTTTTAGTTCTGAGTCTCTTAGGTCCGAAGGTCTTTCAGGCCTACCAGCACAGGGAGCTTCTCCGGGCCTAGCTGGTGAAATGGTGGCCGAAGTCCGGGTGGTAGGCCGTCAGCATGTGCCCTGGAGTAAGATTGCACCGCTGATCCGTACACGGGCTGGCCGGCCCCTAGATATGGAACTGGTGGAAGAAGATGTGCGCCGATTGAGCCGATCTGGTCTGTTTGTCAGTGTAAAGACCTGGACTCAGCCAGCCCCGGAAGGCCGGGTGGTCATTTTTGAAGTTGTGGAACGGCCGGTGCTCCAATACGTCAAGTTCGTGGGCAACGAAAAGGTGCGCAAAAAGGTCTTGGCGGAAAAGGCAGGCATCAAACCAGGCGATGCCCTGGACCCTTTTGCCGTGGAAGAAGGACGTCGAAAAATCGAAGACTATTACCGTTCCCATGGTTTTTCCAACGCCCGGGTAACGATCATTGAGGGGAATCGGCCAGAAGACAAAGGGGCTATCTATCTGATCAACGAAGGTAAAAAGCAGCGGATTTTATGGACTCGGTTTATCGGCAACACCATCGCTACAGACGCCCGGCTCCGAACCCAAATCCATTCCAAACCAGGCTTTTTGTGGATTATCCGAGGCCAACTGGATCGCCGAGAAATCGACGAAGACATCAACCGCTTGAAAGCCTATTATGCCAGCCTAGGCTATTTCAACGCCAAGATCGGCCGAGAGATTGAATACAACGAACAGAAAAATTGGATCATCCTCACCTTTGTCATTGACGAAGGTCCCCGATACAAAGTGCGGGAAGTGCGGTTTATTGGCAACCAACGGTTCTCCGACGACCAGTTGGCCGAAACCATTAAGCTCAAATCGGGCCAATATTTCAACCAATCCCAACTGCAAAAGGATGTGGTCGCCCTGCAGGAAAAATATGGTGCCTTGGGGTATGTGTTTGCCGACATTAAGCCGGACATCCGTTACCTAGCTGAACCCGGCTTGGCCGATTTGGTCTATGAAATCAAAGAAGGCGATCGCTATCGGGTGGGCCGAATCGATGTAAAAATCGGTTCCGAAGAGGTTTCGCCACACACGAAAATCACTACTGTGCTTAATCGCCTTTCGCTGGCGCCGGGCGATGTGGTGGATACCCGGGAACTTCGGGCTAGTGAGCGGCGGCTTCGCGCATCGGGACTTTTCCTGATGGATCCGGTCCGAAACATCCAGCCGAAGATCGTCTTCAGCCCCCCGGAAATCTCGGACGAAGAATTGCAAGTAGCCCAGCCACCTTCTCCGGATGTCCGTGGCCAAAGCCCTGGCAGGCCTCATAGTCCGACCCAGGAACCATGGGAAAACTCCCAGAGGCCGGAAATATCCACATTCCAGGACAGGCAGGAGATCTCAGAACCATCGGCTCCGAATTGGCCCTGTGCAGAAAATGCGGAAATATTTCCACACCCAGCTACGCAGGACATAATTGATCCCCGGCAACGGAGAGTAAGTTTCCAGCATCCAGAAGCACCCAGGGCGGTTCGGGGGCAATCGCCGCACTGGGGAGAGCAAGGTGGACAGCTCCTACCCCGTTTGCCCGAATCTCGGCCTCTGCCAGGAATGGATCGATTCTACCAAATTGGCAGGCCTGGCAGCGCTCCGCAGTCGAGCGTTTCTAGTACGAGTGGGCCGATCGTTCCACCGCCTGCGACTTCGGTCCCTTCCCCTGTGCCGACAGGAAACTCTGCTGGGGAGCATGTGGTAAGTTCACCGGGAGCGTATCCGTATGGCGATACCTTTTCGAATGGAGCTGCCCTTCCCAGCCCTGTGTCGCCGCAAAGCAGACCTTTGGCTCCCCCGGCCGGCACAGCTCCGGAGGATGCGGTTGGGCCGTTTGGTGGGTTTTTCCGGCGCTGGATGGGCGGGCGTTTTCTCTCCCGAGGCATTCCGGAAGCGTCAGGTACCGGGGCACCCAGCGGCGGCATTCTGGGAGGCCAAGGCGGCTTATTTTCCGGTCTGGCCCCCGGCCAAGAATTGCCCGAAGAACCGCTGCGACCTCTGCCCCTTCAAGTAATTACTGAAGAATCCCGTACCGGCCGGATCATGTTAGGAGTAGGCATTACTTCGGATGCCGGCCTGGTAGGATCGGTGATTGTAGATGAACAAAATTTCGATATCTTCCGATTCCCCCACAGTTGGGAAGAGATCCGAAACGGCACCGCCTGGCGAGGCGCTGGCCAACGCTTCCGACTGGAAGCCGTCCCTGGTACCCAAGTCCATCGATACCTGGTCAGTTTCACCGAACCGTATTTCTTAGATACGGAGATCAGCACCGGAGTGAGCGGCTACTTCTTTAAGCGGATTTACCGGGATTGGCGGGAAGAGCGACTGGGCGGCACCGTGCGGGTAGGCTACCAATTTCGGCCCGATCTGATGACCAACTTCACCTTCCGAGGGGAAAAGGTTACTTTGTTCGACCCTAGTGTGCCAGCCGGGTTAGTGCCGGATTTGGACGCTGCTTTGGGCGTGCATGAACTTTTTGGATTCCGCCTGGGTTTGGCCTACGATACCCGCGACAGTGCCTTTTTACCCACCGAAGGCCATTACATTGACTTTGGCGTCGAACAGGTCATAGGCTCCTTCCAATATCCCCGAGGGGATGTGGAAATTCGGAAATATTTCACCATTTATCAACGGGCCGACGGTTCCGGACGCCATGTTTTGAGCCTGGGCATTAGCTTCGCCGTAACCGGAAAAGATACGCCAATTTATGACCATTATTTTGCCGGTGGCTTTTCCACCCTCCGGGGCTTTGACTACCGAGGAGCCGGGCCGCATGTAGCCGGGGTAAGCGTCGGCGGCCACATGCAACTTTTGGCCTCCGCCCAATATATGTTTCCGGTAACCGCCGACGATATGCTTCGGCTAGTGCTGTTTTGCGATGCTGGAACCGTTGAAGAAGACTATACGCTTCGGGACGAAAACTTCCGAGTCGCGTTAGGTTTTGGGCTCCGTGTGCTGGTCCCGGCCATGGGACCGGCGCCGCTGGCCTTCGACTTTGCTTGGCCGGTGAACAAAGCCCCAGGCGATGTCACAGAAGTCTTCAGCTTCTTCATCGGCATCGGTCGATAAGGCTATTGGATCCAGGCAGCTTCCTGTCCAGTGGCTCATCCCTATGAAACTCAATGTTTGCCGTTTTCCTTCACGGCCTTTAGTGTTAGTAGTTCCGGCAATATCGCTCCCTTATCCAGAAAAACCTTCGCATCATTTAATCAGCTCGACTTTTGCCATTTTCTTAACTGCTTTTGTCTCCAGGAGTTACGACGACCTGCCCTTTTATTCACACAATTTCCTAAGTCCAATAGTTCCAAAGAGTTAGAACTTTCCTATTTCGGCACAGAGCCCAAATTGGCAAAAGTCGAGTTAATCAGGGAACCTCTGCATAATTCAAGGGGCATATTTTTATACCATTTTGGCTGTCCTTCCTCTAACACCACATATAGAGCTCGAGCATTGCTAGCACTCAATAAATAGTAGGTGTTCGGATAGAAGAACCCAACATCTATAGAATTAAAAGTCCATAAATTTCACTACATGTTCAGGATTTTGCAGAGGTTCCTCAGAATATTTTGATACTATTTCGGGCTTTTCTTACCCCCTAACCTACAGATATTAGGGCCGGTAAGATTGTTAGCAGCCGATATGGAGCAGATGTCCGCCTGGGAGAATCGAATCGCTATCGATTTAAAGACCATCCGGAACCTCTGCATCATTCTAGTGTAGTATATTTATACCATTTTGGTCCCTCCGCCTTTGACCCAATATATTGGAGTTGCTAACACTCTCTATCGAGTAGGTATTGGCATGGGAGGAGCTAAAGCCTGCCAAGTCAACAGTTCATCAAGTCCATTATATGTTCAGGATTATACAAAAATTCTTCAGGAATTTAGTGTGCTGAGAGCGAAAGAAGGGGGCATTCTTTCATCATGGAAAGCGATTCTAGGAACAGAAAAACTTTCCAAGGGCAGCCCGATAGAGAAGCCTTTTGCAGACTGAGGCCAAAAATGGCAAAAGGCAAGCCAAAGAAAAGATCTAGGAATCTTTGTTAACGGCAGGACTGTTTTGGGAGTTTTCGGAGGTTATTGGAAGTGCAGGGGGGCTGTCCGATTGCTTGCCGTCTCCGGAAGGGCAACGGGTTCCTATCGGGAGGGCTGGGACAAAGGCCTTCTCTTGCGGCAGATTATTTGCAGTCCGATAGACCGGAGGTCCGAGTAATTCTTCGATCTGAGTTTCGTCTAGGGTTTCTTCTTTTTCCAAAGCGGCTGCCAGAAGGTCCAGTTTTTCCCGATGTTGCAGGAGCAACTGTTTGGCTCGAGCCTCTGCTTCCCGGAGGATGCGGGCAATTTCCTCGTCGATTATCTGGGCGGTATGTTCGCTGTATTCACGGGGTTCGGCCATTTCTTTACCCAAGAAAGGATGTTCTTCGCCGTGGCGGAAGGCCATTGGCCCGATCCGTTCACTCATCCCCCAATGGACGACCATGCGGCGGGCCAAGCTCGTAGCTCGTTTCAGGTCGTCCTCTGCACCGGCGCTGTATTCATCGAAGACCAGTTTTTCGGCTGCCCGGCCTCCTAAAAGGAACATCAGCCGGGTCTCTAATTCCCGTTGGCCGATGTTGACACGATCTTCCTGAGGCAGCAGTTGAGTAGCTCCCAAGGCTCGGCCCCTGGGGATGATGGAGACTTTATGCAATCGATCCAGGCCGGGCACTAGCCAGGCCAACAGGGCATGGCCCGCCTCGTGATAGGCTGTCATGGACTTTTCTTTACCGGTGAGCACCTCTTCCCGTTTAGGACCCATCAGGATCTTATCCCGGGCATATTCAAAATCGGACATATCCACTTTATCTTTGCCCTGTCGGGTCGCCCAAAGGGCGGCTTCGTTGACCAGATTGCGGATGTCGGCTCCGGTCAGGCCAACTGTACCGGCTGCGAGCCGATCCAAGTCCACATCCTCAGCCAAAGGCACATCGCGGGTATGGACCTCGAAGATGGCCCGTCGGCCCTTGGCATTGGGCCGATCCACCGTAATATGGCGGTCGAAACGCCCAGGACGCAGAAGAGCCGGGTCCAGGATATCTGGCCGATTGGTTGCCGCCATGACGATGACCGAATCGTTCTGGCTAAACCCGTCCATCTCGCTAAGGATCTGGTTGAGTGTTTGTTCTCGCTCATCATGGCCGCCGCCAAGGCCGGCTCCGCGATGTCGGCCTACGGCGTCGATCTCATCAATGAAAAGAATAGAGGGGGCATTTTCTTTGGCTGTAGCAAATAGGTCTCGGACCCGGCTTGCCCCAACGCCCACAAACATTTGGATAAACTCTGAACCGTTGATGAAGAAAAACGGCACATTGGCCTCTCCGGCTACTGCCCGGCCCAGAAGGGTTTTGCCGGTGCCCGGCGGCCCCATCAGCAGGACCCCCTTCGGTACTTTGGCCCCTAAACGTTGGAATTTTTGGGGATTTTTTAGGAATTCGACAATCTCTTCCAGCTCCGCTTTGACATTTTCCAAACCCGCCACATCTTTAAAGGTTACCTTCTTGTCGGTGGCTTGATATCGTTTGGCCGGGCTTTTGATAAATCCCGACAAAATTCCACCCCCAAAGACCTGGTCTCTAGCCCGGCGGAACATCAACCACAAGCCCACAAACAGCCCTATCGTAACGGCCAAATACACCACACTGAGCCAAACAGTGTTATCGGCCGGTTCGGTCGCTTTGTAATTGGGTCCTAATTCGGCCAGCAGCTCTTGATCGAGCTTTGAGTCGGCCAAGGCCGGTTGGGGAATTTCACAGACGAATTTCAGCGAGTCTCGGCTCAAAGAGCTTATCAGATTCTGTGAAGGTCCTTCTTCCCCGGAGAGAGGATCCTTAGGAGGGGATTTAAACTCTCCATAAATGGTGGAACCCTGCAGATCCACCTTAGCAATGTTTTTGCGAGCCAGTTCTGCCCGAAATTGGCCGTAGGTAATCTCCCTGCGTCGGCCTGAATGTTCGGTCAACAGCAGAATCAGTCCCACTAAAATTAACACTACCAACAGCCAGCCGGTGGAGTTCCGGAAAAAGGGCTTCGATGCTGTTTTGCCTTCTCCATTTTGGGGGGCAGAAGGGTTCTGGAACCCCCCAGATTTTCTGTCTTCGCTCCCTCCTTCGGTGGAAAATACGCTTGGAATAGGTAGAACGGTAGACTTCCACGGAAACGAATTGGATTGCTTTGCCTGGTTCATCCTGCAGTGTCTTCCCGGAGGAATTTATTTAAGGGGGATATTTTGCCCCCCTATAGTGTGAAATCGGCCCGCTCCTCACCCTTTGGATAATTTTACGATACAGCAGGAAAAAAATCGACCCAACGCCCTTCCAAATCCGCAGAGGGGAAGAGTGGGGCTGAGGTTTAGCCTCTAAAGGGGGGGTAACCATATTGGCCTCCGGCCCAGTGTCTTTCGCTTATCCTTGCTACTACTCATATATCCCTTTATCCTAGTACTACCCGCCTCCCTACTACCTGCCCGGGCCCAAATCTGGCCAGACTGGTTCATCCTCCTCTGAAACTCCCACGGACTGCGGCAAAATCTGAACTATAGGAACCTCTGCAAAA
>JANXAQ010000063.1 GCA_025062105.1 Thermoguttaceae bacterium | reverse complement strand
GTCTCTAATCATTCAGTTGTCCTATCCGGACAGCTACTATCTATTGGGGGCTACCAATCCTGGCACCCCCATCTGTTGTGTCAGAGGGAGCACAAGCCAAAATGCTATAAAAACATCCCCTTTGAATTATGCAGAGATTCCATATTTTAAAGGGTGTGCGAAAAACCAGTTTCCTATGTGAAAGGAGGTTTCCTTCCTCAATGCCCCAGAATTGCCAAAATCTCTGTTTTTAAGGAGTCTGAAGGATAGGAGCCGCTCGGCCAAAACCCATTGGAAATCAGCTCAATCCCCATTTTAGGACAGCCTCTTAAAAAGGAAACTCTCCGAAATCGATGGGAGCTTTTACCGCTCATCAAGGGGAAAAACCTCATTTTGTTAGAGGCTGGCTATGTTGAGAAACCTCTGGAAAATACTGAACATATAGTGAACTTTATGCACTTTTGCTTCTCTATACGCCGGTTTTCCTAGCTGGACAGATATATCTATTGGACGCTAGCAATGCTAGTACCCACATCTATTGTGTTAAAGAGAGTATCAGCCAAAATGGTATAAAAATACCTTCTTCGAATGATGTAGAGGTTCCTTGAAAAGTTGTCCGCAGTCTCGGGATGTTTAGCCCATACTGGTCGGGTTTGCTTCAGTTTTGGGGATTAGGGTTCCGACCGAAAACGGTCCCCAGAGCCAATCCGTTTCCCAAAAATCCTCTGGGAAGTAACTACCGGGAAGCTACCATAGCGATCATGATAATTAAGGCAACCAGTACCACCACGGCGGCGGCAATGGACCATTGCAGCCAAAGTTTGCTCTGCCGGGCTAGACGCCGCTCTACTTCCAACTGCTTTTCCCGTCGATATTCCACAGTATCTTCCCAGCGAAGTCGAAACTGGACCTGACAGAAAGGGCAAATGGCTTCCTGCCCAAGCATTTCTCGGGGAGTTTCTAACTGATGGCCGGAGGGGCAAAGGATATGCACCGGCGGGGTCTCTGCACCGGTGCCCAGCGGCGATTCTAGCCCAATGCCAGGCATTTGGGCGGTTGGGGCCTCTTGGCCGGGAGATGGCCAGCTGAAGGAGGCCTTGGAGGGTGGTGACCCCTGCCCACTCGGCCAGGAGCCCTCCGGAAGAGGCCTGGCCAAGAAAGGCGTTGGGGCTTCTGAAGCAGACATCAGGCCCGACAAAGGAGGACCGATCGCACCGGATGGCGGGAGAGCTGCCCCTTCTGTCGATGGGAACTTGCCCCCCACGTAAGGGACCATTCCCCCGCTGCCAGAAACTATCTGGCCCCCAGCAGCACTGCCGCCCACTCCAGGCGAAGGAATCAAAAACACACTCTGACAGATAGGACACATCGACTGTTGTCCCGCCTGCCACAGTTCGCCTTGTAACAGATGCCCTTGGGGACAAAGGAATTGGAATGGCATAGTCGATCTCTTTTAGCTTATCGGAGATCAGTGGGTATCATGCAAACCGAGCCTATGCGGTAACACTTCGGCCGAATGCCGTCCGTTTCTTTTTCCCTCCTCCGCCGCCAACAGCTGGCTGTGATACACCTTTTTGGGACGTATTTCCCTCAGAACACCAGAAAACCTCTCCACCAAATAGGAGGGACACCGAACCTTTCAAAAGAAACTCATTGGTTATTGTAGAATCTTTAGGAAAGATCACCGGCAAGATCAAGAAGTGCTTGGGTTAAGAAACTGCTTTGGCCATATATTCTGGGTTCGGCTCTGTTGAAACCCTTGCCGGTCGGAGGCTGAAACCCACCAAAACTGAAAAAACCCGAGCAGTATGGGCAAAACCACCCCAGACTGCGGACAACCTTTCAACAGAGACCCTGGGTTCTTCAACCAGCTCTCGGTATTTTGCCTGAAGTCATGTCCGAGCACTTCAACTCTCACTGTGGAGACAGCGACTCGCTAACAGGGAGGGGGTGAGAGCAAAATCCTTCTCCCTCTGGCGCAGAAGGTTAGGGAGAAAATCATCCGGTTAAGCGGCCGTTTGCCTCCGGAGCCGGGATTGCCTTTAGTCAGGTCGGCCTCTTGGTCGGGCCGGACAGAGGCAGTTGTTTCACTGGGGGAAATAGTTTTTTATAACGTGGAGCTTCCAGCCCCTTTTCTATTATAATTTTGGCTCAAAATCCCGGCTCGGCCAATCCCGGGCAAACCGAGGGCATGAACTTGGAAAGCAAAATCTTCTCAATGGAATACGTCCGCCTCCGTTCGGGTGGGGCTGACATTCTGTGGGTCAAGTAGGCAAAATAGATCCTATCGGGAAAATACCTCCCAGCAAGCAGGCTTTGCCCAGAACCTAGCTTTTTTACCTGGATGCTCTGTTGAAACCCTTTCTGGTCGGAGGCCAAACTCACTAAACCTGAAGTAAACCCGACCAGTACGGGCAAAACCTTCCCACACTGCGGCAACCTTTCAACAGACTCACCTCTGGATTTAAAGACCCAAACTCCTCTCAGAAAAGTATAGCCGGTGTAATCTGAGATACGGCGTCCCTTATTCCTGCAGAAGCCAATGGGATAGCCGATTCGATGGGCCCGAACAGGAGCTATGTCCGCCAAATTCCCTAACTTGATCAGAAAAAAATCAGCTGCACCCGCCAGCCCTTAACCAGTTGATTGTCTATAGCTCGACTTTTGGCATTTTTCTTCACTTGGTTTGCTTTCCGGGATTACACCGAAACTTCCTCTAATTTCCTAACTCCAATAGTTCCAGGGAGTTAAAGCATTCCGCCAAAGCAAGACCAAAAGCGGCAAAAGCCTCCTGCTAGAAGCTCCCCTTTAACTTCCGGTCAGCAAAGGAACCTCTGAAAAATCCTGAATATACCAGTGAACTTTAGGAACCTTTGCTTCGGTGGGCTTTAGCTGCACTTTATTTAACCACCTAAGGGAGGTAAGCAGTACTAGTAACCGAATATATTGGATCAGCTCTAGGAGGGATCCAAAATGGAAGATCTTCTTCGAAAGTAATGATGCAGAGGTTCCACCTTATTACTTAGGAACCTCTGCATGATTGAAAGGGGATGCTTTTATACCATTTTGGCTTGGGCTCCCCCTAACACAACATATTAGGGGTGTCAGTATTACTAGCACCCAATAGACAGTACCTGTCCGGATATGACAACTGAATGTGAATGATTAGAGAATCAAAAGTTCACAGAGTTCACTATATGTTCAGGATTTTGCGGAGATTCCCTTATTAAGAAAATGACAAAAGGAACCTCTGCATAATTCAAAGGGGATATTTTTATACCATTTTGGCTGGCCTCCCTCTAACACAACATATAGGGGCGCTAGGATTGCTAGCAACCAATAGATAGTAGATGCCCTGGCAGGACAACGGAACGGCTAAAGAATCAAAAGTTCATAAAGTTCACTGGATGTTCAGGATTTTGCAGAGGTTACAAAAGTCTAGTTCCCAACTGCCTCTCAGGCGGCGAGAGGAGGAGAAAATCGACACTTGGCAGAGCCAGAGCAAGCCGCGTTCAGCTGATCCGCCTGCGTAGGTCTTCTGCTCTGTAGATTTAGAAAGGATTGGCGGGCAGTGTCTTGTCAGCAGGTTTGGGTGCGGGCTGTTCTTCAAACGGATTGTCGGATTCAGGCTTTGGCAGAGCTGGTTCAATCCCTGGCAAACCGGGCAATTTGGGCAACGGTGGAGGGGGAACCGGAAGATCCAATTTCGGTTTGGCTGCTCCAGGAAAAGGGCTAACCCCAGCCCCCGGCGTCGGAAGCAACTTTTCCAACGTTTGGCCGGCAGGTTTCGCCAGATCTTCCAGCGTTCTTTGCGTTGCCCCCAATAGCCCTCGAAGTAAACTTCGTTTGGCTGCAGGCGGTTTGTCCTGGGAAGGCGTTTCTGGTTTTTCGGCCGGTTGTTCTGGCTCCCCGGCAGGTTTTTCTGGCGGCATATTCGGGGGGGTTTCTTCAAATGGACTAGGTACCTGGACAGTAGGCTTTTCAGGCGGGCTTTTCGCTGGGGGTTCTTCATCAAACGGACTGGGCAAACTGGGCTTTTCACCCGGTTTTTCTCCAGGCATTTCAAACGGGCTAGCCGGTTTTTCAGCCGGGGTTGCTTCTGGGGTTTCCGGTGTCATTGTGGGTTTTTCTTCAGGGGTTTCCGGCTGGGCTGCGGGTTTTTCGGTGGGCTGTTCAGCAGGCATGGCCGGTTTTTCAGCCGGCTGCTCGCCAAACGGACTGGGCAAACTGGGTTTTTCACCCGGTTTTTCTCCAGGCATTTCAAACGGACTGATAGGTTTTTCCTCAGCCACTCCAGAGGGTTTTTCCACAGGCTGTTCTGCAAAAGGAGGGGGAGGTGCTTTTTCGGGCGGTACAGTAGGTGCTTCCACAGGCGGTGGGCTAGGAGGCAGTTTGGCCCCCTGGGCTTGTTGCTGCAGTCCCTCTTCGACCCGCTGTCGGAGGCCCTGATAGCGGGCTTTTTCTGCCGCCAGCTGCCGCTTCCAGGATGCCAGCCGAGCCTCTTCACGATATTGCTCAAGCTTCAACCGATGGTTCCCTTGGACCCGCTGTAGCGCCCGGCCCACAGGATACAGTTGATTGACGTCGGCCGTTTCTAATTCTGCTCCTTTGATGAAATCTTGTTCGGCTTCTTCCGGTCGGCCCAATTTCAAATAGGTCAACCCCCGGAAGTAATAGACCCGAGGGTCCTTAGTGCCGGCTTGGATGGCCGAGTTAAAAAACTCATACGCCTCCTCATATTTGCCGGCAAAATAGGCATGGACTCCATTGCCGTACAGTTGACTTATAATGCCCTCTTGGCCGGGCGTCGGCAGGCACACCACGCACACCAACCCGCCCACAATCAGCATCGCCAGTCTTCGGTACATAATTCCTGATTCTCCTTAAAAAAAGACCAACGGACTTGCCTTCCTCCACTCCAAAGAGTTTCTAACACTGAAGCATCCCACAACATACGATCCTAATTCTCCATCCAGAAGATTTCAAGTAATCGATATAAAGTTTGGTTAGGAGATTTTTTACGCCGGCTAGGACCGGGGTGGGACGATCCCTTGGAGGAAGGCCCGGCTTTTGACTCCCTAGACGGCTGGCTTACCGACCTGGAAATCCCCTCTTTTGGGTTAGTGAAATCCTTGACGATCCAAGAAACGGCAAATTATACTAAAGAAAGGTGGTAACTGTTCAGCCAAATAGCCTGTGCCTATGTTGCTTCTCTTCCCAGTGGTTCAAGAGGATTCAGGGAAAGCGGAAGGGGGGGGAGAGTAGGCAGGGCTTTTTGGCCTCCGCAGAAGTCTGGCTTCGCTTGCCGTCCTTTCTGAGGCAGCGGAGAGGCAAATTACTGGAGTCGGCTGATTACTGGAGTCGGCTGAAGTGTTACAAAACGGGGTGTTTCGGATTGGATTTCGGCCTCTCTGGTCTTTTTTTGAGGATTCGCTCCTATGAGGTTTTCAACCCGGTTGTGGAAAGGGGCCATGGTGTGGTGGGCAGGTGGATGGTGGGTTGGGCTGATGGTGCTGGCAGGCCCTGTTATCTTTTCCAGGCTCCAGGGCGCAGAACCAAATGCCCTTGTGCTGGAAGCCCCGGCTGAACAACCTGTACCTGCCGAACAAAAACAACCAGCTTCCCCGGAACCGAATCCGGCTGCTTCTCCTGCCCCGGCCAAACAACCCCCCCAACCTGACGCCGAAAAAGAAAACATCCCCCCTGCCGAAGGTCCCTTCCGTAAATTGGCTCCCGGCGTGCTTCGAAAAGTAGAACCCCATCTCCAGGTGGAAGAAACTTCTAGCGTCCATGATCATCTGGGGATAGTCGTAGAGCATCCGGATTACAGCTGGGCCAAAAAAGTTCGGTTTCCTCACCGGGTATGGTGTCTAGAGTTTCAGTACAAACCGGTCCGGACCATTTACGTCGATCTGCCGCAAAGGACCGGGGCCATGGAACGGAAGTTGATCTGGTACCTGGTCTATAATGTAACCAATACTGGCCGGACGTTGGTCCCTCACCATGAACAGGACGGCTCCTTCCGAATAACCACCGAAGCCGAACCAGTACGCTTCATCCCGGAGTTTTTCCTGCTAGATCGAGAAACCAACAAAGTGTATCCGGAAAAGGTCATTCCGTTGGCAGTTGCGCAGATTCGGCTCCGAGAAGACCCCAACCGCACCTTCTACAACACCGCAGAAATGATGCGGGAAATCCCGGTAGGACAGACCCTCTGGGGCATCGCCACCTGGGAAGACGTGGATCCCAGGGTAGATATGTTCTCTATTTACATCAAAGGCCTGACCAATGCTCTCCGCTGGGAAGACATTCCGGAAAAGTATCAAAAAGGCAATCCCACTTCGGGCCGACGTCTTTGGGTCAAAACCTTGAAGCTAAACTTCTGGCGACCGACCGACGAATATAACCAACCGGAAAACTTCTGTCGGACTGGAATACCGCCGCTTTTAGAACGGGGTCTGCCTGCCCAGCCGGAATACGAATGGGTCTATCTCCATTAAACCGCTTCATCAGACCGCTTCTGCCAGCCCCCGGCCCTGCTGTGCGCAGCTCCTCTTGCTGCCCACCCAAAACTGGCGCTACACCCGAGACTCTGGCCATTGGCCGTTGCCTCTTTGGCGGCGGCCGTTTCTTTGCCTGTCCATGGCTCTGTTGAAAAGTTGTCCGCAGTCTGGGACGGTTTGCCCATGCTAATCGGTTTTGCTTCAGTTTTGGTGGATTTAGGCCTGCGACCAGAAAAGGTTTCCACAGAGCCACTGTCCATCTACAATAGCCGCTAAAAAACTAGGTTCTTGGCAATTAGCTGTTACACCCTCTTTTGCCTTTGGCTGCGCAATTCTTCCGGCTGCCCACCTAAAATCAAGGCTAGACCTCGGCATCTGGTCATTGGCTGTTCCCTCTCTAATGGGCGGTTTATCTTCCTGTGGGACCGAAATCGGCGATGACCCAGGAACTATCGCACTTTCTGGGTTGGTGGCGGGAGCCTGAGGCGGGAAGAGCAACCAAACCGGACGCTAAAACGGAAGCTACTGGCTTCCGCGGCATGTGGCACCCGAAACAAAATTACTACCTAACTGGAGTTTTGCTATCTTTTTCTAACTGCTATTGCCTCCAGTAGTTACCCCGAAACCTCCGTTCGTTCACCCAATTTTCTAAGTCTAATAGTTGCAAAAAGTTAGAACTTTCTCCTGCCGAGAGGAGTCCCAAAATGGCAAAACTCCAGATCCAACGAGTCTCTTAAAAAAGGCTGCCTATTGGCTTCGGCAGAAAGCGTTAGTGCACCTAGTGGCTGGCGGTAACCCTAAAGAGCCTCGTCTATCGGGCGTTTGCCTATTGCCCAGAAGGGGGCAGGGAGGCGTCCGGTTGGCTGGAGCAGGCTTCTTGGGGCGACAGTTCGAACCGCCAACTGCGCATCCGTTCCAGTTCCGCTTGTTTGGTCAGATCGTATTCCAGGGGGGTAAGAGTAATATAGCCTTTGGCCAGAGCGGACAGATCGGTTTCTTTTTCGGGGGAGGGGCCTTGGGGCTGGCCGATGATCCAGTAGTAGGGGCGTCCCCAAGGTGTCAGTCGCCGTTCAAATCGGTCGTTATGGGCGGCTACATCCATGGGGACAATTCGCACTTGAGGAAGTCGGCTGTGTAAGGCTTCTGTAGGTATATTCAGATTATAGAGCTCCGGTTCAGGCCCCTTTTGCTCCAGCACCTGGCGGATTACCTGCACAGCTACGGCAGCCGCTTTGTCAAAATCCGCATGTTCATCGTATTGGAGCGATACGGCAATGCTGGTAATGCCGTAGAAGGCCCCTTCAATGGCTGCTGCCACCGTGCCCGAATATAACACGTTGATCCCCGCGTTGAGGCCTAGGTTCATGCCGCTGACCACCAGGTCGGGCCGACGAGGGCAGAACTGATCGACGCCCATTTTCACACAATCGGCCGGGCTACCATCCACAGCCCATCCCCACCGCTCCGTCCCCTGATACACTTCTTTAACCGTCAACGGCCTAAGATAGGTAATCGAATGAGCCACGCCGCTTTGTTCCGTAGCCGGCGCTACAACATAAACCTGCCCCAATCGGCGCAGCTGCCGCGCCAACGCCGCCAATCCCGGCGCATAAATCCCATCGTCATTGGTCAGTAAAATCAACACGGCCTTTCTATCTCTCCAACCAAACCAAGCCGAATGTCTCAGTGAAAAGGTTGTCTCCTTGTTCCATTTTAATCGAATGGAGTGGCCTTATTTTCCCCATTGTCCAGTACTAAGCTCAAGTTTTGCCAATTTTAAAAGTACAGCCTCCCTTAACTCGACTTTTGCCAATTTTGGCTTCGCCCTGGCAGAGGGCTGTTCTAACTCCTTGGAACTATTGGACTTGGGAAATTAGGTGAACAAAGGAGAGTTTCGTCCTAACTGCTGGCGCTAAAACCAGTTAGGGAAAACGGCAAAAGTCGAGCTTAAAGGTTCTAATTCTTTGAAAACTTGGGAGTTAGGAAATTTGTTGAACAAAAAGTGTTCAAGTTCTAAGGCCTTGAAATAAAAGGAGTTACAAAAATGGCAAAAGCTGCGCAAAGAGGCTGTGCTCAAATTGTAGCGTTTTCCGAGAGATTTTTCAGGTTGAACGTTTGCTGCCGGCAGCACTGGCAAACTAAGATTGTTGGAGAGATTGCAGCCTCCAGCCAATACCTCCTGCTTCCAGGGTGAAAAACTCCTTGATAGGACAACCTCTCAGGCGGATTGGTAGCCTTCTGACGGGATAGCCTTTTTGCTAGGCTGTCGCTACCTACTTTTTCCGGCGGGCTTGCACTTGCTGGAGGGCCTTTTGGTAAACCTCCTGCATTTGGACTGGTTTGCCGCCCAAGGCTTTGCTTTCGTCGGCCGCAGACATGAAGGTATAGATTTCCAAAGTTTCTTCCATGGTAACGGGCGGCTTACCGGTCAGAAAAAACTTACAGATTTCTTCCACCAGACCTTGGTAGCCGGTATATTTGCCCACCTCGCCGCTTTCTTTATCCCCTTCTACATAAGCGCCGTAGCCTTTGCGGGCTTCAAAGATGCCTACTCGGCCGTCTTTCCACAAACCGACTACTTTTTCCGGGCCTTCGCGGGTAACCGTCTGGCAGCCGGGCCCCATGATGGTAAACAAAATCTCCACGCCGTGGATGCCGTACCAATAGAGGTCCGGATGGTGGGGCTCAATGGACATGGGGCTCCAGGCAATACATTTTTTAACTTTTCCGAATCGGCTTCGTCCTTCTCGAATCTCTTCCAACCCCCAACCAAATCGCAGCGAGGAACTAGAAAAACAAGGCACTCCTTTTTCTTTGGCCAGTTGGAAGATTTCGATACAGTCGGCCAAGTTGGCGGCAAGCGGCTTGTCGATAAACAGCGGTTTGCCAGCCTCAATCACCGGACGTGCCCACTCCAGATGCGGCCGACCATCGACTTCCTCCAATAGCACCACATCCACATCCCGAAGCATCTCCGGAATGGATTCATAGATCCGGATCCCCCTTTTTCGGAGTTCTTCAGTATATTTGGGCCGACGGTCCCAACTGGCTGGATTGTCCTGAATGCCACCTGGAAATCCAGCCACCACTTCCACTTGGGCCAGCGGACCGGTTGCTTTCGGATCATTGATCAGATTGGTAAACGCAATCACATGGGAGGTGGTCAGGCCGATCATGCCAGCCCGGAGTAACTTTTGCTCTGCCTTGGCCAGGTGCTCTTGCCCGGCCGGGGCAACAGGGTTTTCTTCTGCACCAAGTAGCCTTGAGTTTACCACCGTTACCAGATACCACGCCCCAACACCAACTGCTAACAGACCTATTCTCATTTTCCCAACCCGCACTAACAGACCCCAACCACGATTCATCGGAAAGAGCTCCTTTTAAAGTGGTAAAATATTTATTTGCTACTTTTGTATGGTATAAGAAAACTTGTGTTTTCTTTCCCCGGGCAGAGAGGATTCTGGGCTCTTGCTCGCTCAAGGATAGCCATACCCACCCCCCTTTGCCCGGCGCCAGGATTTGCAGCTTTCTGGCAAGAACTATTTTTGGAACCTCTGCAAAATCCTGAACATATAGTGAACTTTTATGAACTTCGACTCTTAGGCCCTCCTGTTCTCCTAGTGGAACATCTACTATCTATTGGCTGCTAGCAATGCTAACAACTCTATATATTTGGATAAAAGGAGGACAAGACAAAATAGTAAAAATATCTTCCTTTGAATTATGCAGAGGTTCCTTTTATTATAATTTTGACTTCCTATCCTGCCTGGCAGAAATCGGTTTTTCCCGATTATCTAAGCTCGACTTTTGCCATTTTTGACCATGTAGCGAATGGGCCACACTCTAACTCTTTGTTGGCATTAGGGTTAGGAAATTGCATGTACAAATGAAAGGTGCTCCGTAACTTTCGATGCCAAAAGGAGTTAGGGAAAATGGCAAAAGTCGAGCTAAGGGTAGAATCTGTTAAATTTATGCAAAGGTTAATAACTACTTTCCGGCGATGATCAGGTCCAGTCGTCGGCTGAACTCTTCTAGGCTTAGGCCGCCATCTTCGATGGTCATCCAGCCGTTGTAGCCGACTTCGTCTAGAGCTTTGCGCACTTCAGGCCAGTTGACGCTTCCGTCCCGAGGATGGACGAACTTGCCGCCGCGGCCATCCGGATTAAGCAAAAAATCCTTCACATGGCATTTGACAATCAGGTCGCCGAGGGTGCGGATCCATTTTTCCGGCGGAGCGTATTTGACGTGATTACCGATGTCAAAGTAGGCCCGCACCCAAGGGCTGCCGAACGACCGCACAAAATGGGCGAAAATATTCGGCAACACCCAAAGATTATTCCAAACATTTTCCAAAGCGATGACCACTTTTGTCTTTTCGGCCGTTGGGATAAGCTTTTCGACCGCTGCTCTAGAAGTGTCGATGGCATGGTTATGGGCCTTAATGTATTCGGCGTATTTTGTGTTATCGCCTTTGACCACCCGTTGAACGTGGCCGGTCTTGTCGTCGAACTCGATGTCGAATTCCCAAGGTTCCGGGATAGTCATTCCGGGCGGACCAACCCGGCAAGGCACCAGTAGCACCGCATCGGCCCCATAGGCTTCAGCCGCTCGTAATGCCGTCTCCACACTCTGGATGTCCCTTTTGACTTGTTCAGGATCGGAACTGTTGAAATTGGTCCATCCACGCAGTACGCTATGGATCTTCATGCCGAACTTGTCGGCCAATCGGCGGGCCTTTTCCGCCTGAGCTGGGTTGATGTCCCATTGGGTGCTTTCCATGCCCTCGAAACCGGCAGCCTTCCAAGCCTGGAAGGTGGCTTCGTCCGGCTTACCAATCAGAGCCTTGTATAATTTCGTCTTCCAGCCCTCGGCCTGCAGTCGCCCTGCTAAAGACAATCCTAACCCAGCAGCCCCGCTGCACACCAGAAACTGACGTCGGTCCATAAGATGCTCCTTTGCTCGCCAAAGAGATTCCAATATTCATCCCCAAACCAATCCCAAAACATTAGGGTTCCAGTCTCTTCTGTTAGTATGCCTCAGGATGCCAGCCAGGTCAATTTGTGCAAAATCGTCGGGAGTTTTATCCAGTCGAAAGTCGCCTAGCTAACCCGCTCCACGGTATCCCCGGTACAGGGAATATCGATTCGCCGAGGCTTTTCTCCCGCCAAACTTCAAAGTATATTAAACTGTTTGGGTTCGGCAACTCGGCCCTCCACCACACCTCCCGCTGGGTTGAAGACCCGACAGGAACCCGACTTAGAGGCGGTCCTATAAAAGGAACCTCGGCAACATCCTGAACATATAGTGAACCATATGGACTTTTGATTCTATAACCGTTCGGTTCTTCTATCCGAACACCTACTATTGATTGGGTATTAGCAATGTTCGAGCTCTATATGTTGTGTTAGAGGAAAGACATCCAAAATGGTATCAAAATATCGCCCTTGAATTATGCAGAGGTTCCAAAACATTTTCTATGATGAAAGGAGGTTTCCTTCCTCAATGTTCCAGAATCCCCAAAATCCCTGTTTTCAAGAACTCTGAAGGGTGGGAGCCGGTGGGCCAACACCCATGGGAAACCAGCCAAATCCCAATTTCAGGACAGCCTTTTAGGTTAGTAATGAACGAGGAGTTGGGTGTTGAAATTACCAACTAAAGCCTACATGCCTTTCCGAAGCGGATTTTTCCGTTTTCCTGAGCTTGACTTTTGGCAATTTTGGTCCTCTGCCGAAATTAGAAAGTTCTAACTCCCTGGAATATTGGACTTAGAGGCTGTCTGAAAAGGGATGTAAAGAGTTTTCTTAATGCCAAATTCCAACGGCCGGTGAAAGCTCTGGGTACCGGGAACTAAATTCTGGCTGTAGCCCTCCTGGTGAAGGAACCAACTTGGCAGTCGAGGGAGCCAAAACTCGCTTTTCAGACAGCCTCTTTGGAAATTGTGTGAACAAAAGGAGGGTTCATTGTAACTCCTGGGAAAAAAACAAGTTAGGGAAAAATGGCAAAAGTCGAGCTAGAGGAAGGCGTTTTGATTGGTTTTTCAAAGCTGATCCGGATTTTTTGCCCCTGGCGGCAGGGTTACTCGGCCGCCCACAGACGTTTGCTGGTTTGGAACAATTTAACCAAACCGAATGGAGTGGTCCTGGTTTTCTGTCTTCCTTTGGGACCAAGACGTCTAAGGTGAGCGGCAACCATCAGCCAGGGCGCACGGGCCAGAGAAGAAGGCAGAGAAGGCAGAAGCTTCCTTCCCTAATTTTAACGGGTTCTGTCGTCCGCCGGGGGCTTCTGGTTTCGGTGGCAAAAGTTCTCTGGCGTTGGCTTGTCTTCGGCAAGCCAGGCCTCCTGCCATGGTAGGCAGCGGTTCGTTTCTTCACTCGGCTGAATTGTTATGCTGGTTTATGGTTTCAAGCAACGAGGAGACTCATGATGCAAAACATTTTCCATGGCTCCATGGGGAGAAGGATGGTAGGCATTGGCATCGTTTTAGCTAGTGTAGCTGGTTTGGATTTACTCGGACTGGCCGGTCTAGCTCTTCCAAGCGAACCGGATTTTCAGTCGGTGTTAAAGCGGATCGATGCCTTGGGAGGCTGGGTTCAGAAAGATACGGAAGGGCGGATCATTGAAGTGGATCTTGCCTTATGCGGAACTACAGATCAGGATCTTGCTTTGATTGCCCAGCTTCGGGATTTACGTCGGTTAGTGCTCTGGGGCGCCAATATCACCAATGCCGGTGTCAAACACCTGCAAGCTCTCCATCAGTTGGAAGACTTGACGCTGGAAAACACCGAGATCGACAATCTGGGTGTGGCGGAGCTGGTGCAACTGCAGCAGCTTAAAAGGCTTAATCTGCGACGCACACCGAAGATGACTGACGCCGCTCTGGAGCAAATTGCCAAGTTGTCCAATTTAACCCATTTGATACTTATGTACAATAACCTCACAGATGAGGGCCTGGTCCACCTGAAAAACTTGAAAAAGCTCCGGGCTTTAGACCTCCGAGGATGTGTACAGATTAGCAACAAAGGCCTGGAATATCTCCTCCCCCTCAAAAACACCCTAAAAGATCTCAAACTCCGCACCAACCGAGTCGATGATGCGGGCATGGCCGTCGTCGCCCAACTGACCAATCTGACCGGCCTAGCACTAGAGGATACCCGCCTAAGCGACGAAGGACTCCGACAGTTGACCAGCTTGAAAAATCTAGAGGACCTGAACCTGTTGCGCAGTGGCGTTACCGACGAGGGCTTGGTGCATCTGCGAGCCTTCCCGAAGCTTCGGCAACTGGGGCTGCGCGGTTTGCCGATCACCGGAAAAGGTCTTGCTTATTTGGCCGGAGCAAAAGATCTCTGGCGATTGGACTTGAGCGAATCCCCTGTTACTGATGAAGCACTGATGCATCTAGCCAAACTGCCCAGTCTCAAAAAGCTCAACCTCTGGCATACGAAGATTACCAACGAAGGGCTTCGCCACTTGGTACAACTCCGGCAGCTTGAAATCTTAGGTTTACAGGCTTCCGGCATCAACGACACGGGGCTAAAATATTTGGCTCAGATCCCCTCGCTACGAGAAATCGACCTCAAAGAAAACGCCGACATTACCGACGAGGGCCTTTTGCAGCTGAAGAACTTGAAAAATCTCCGATCGGTTAATGTCAGCCTCACTCGGGTTAGCGAAGAAGGGGCCGCCCGACTCAAAGAAGCTCTACCCCAGTGCGAAGTGATCCGATAATCAGCTTCTGAGGTCAGTCCGCCTACCGCCACGCTGGTTCTGCAACTGATGGGTTACTGCGCCGGAAGCGCACAGGCATTGCTCCAATATCCCTGTTTGTCGGCTAGAGGCACCAGGAGGTTGTTTCAGGGAAACCGCTCAGAAGTGCTTATTGCTACAGGGCTTGCTTAGCCTACCTGGTCTGAGTGTCCGATGGGCCCACGGGCCTTTTGGGGGCAGGAAACAGATGTTTTGTTTGGTTATTGGGGTCGGGACGGCACCCAGGGCGGCCCGTAGTTGGGCGTCGGCGGACGATAATCACTCAAGTTGATCGAGCGGAACCAGTCGATTGTCCGCTGCAGTCCGTCCCGCAAAGAGACCTTCGGCTGCCAGCCCAGTCGGCTCTTTGCCAGGCTAATGTCCGGACGCCGCTGCACTGGATCATCCGGCGGCAATGGCCCATAAACAATCGGCGATTTCGACCCGGTTAGCTCCAAAACTACCTCTGCCAACTCCCGTACCGAAATTTCCTCCGGATTGCCCAGGTTAACCGGGCCGATGAAATCGTCCGGGCTTTCCATCATCCGGATGATGCCTTCGACCATATCGTCCCGATAGCAGAAGGAACGGGTTTGGCTGCCGTCGCCGAAGATGGTGATCGGCTCCCCCTGGAGAGCTTGTCGGATAAAGTTCGAGACCACTCGGCCGTCAAACGGATGCATCCGAGGACCGTAGGTATTGAAGATCCGTACGATCTTTATCCGGAGGCCGTGCATGCGATAGTAATCCATGAATAAAGTTTCAGCAGCCCGTTTCCCCTCGTCGTAGCAGGCCCGAGGTCCAATCGGGTTGACAGCGCCCCGGTAGGTTTCCGGCTGCGGATGAACCTCTGGATCGCCATAGACTTCGCTGGTGGAAGCCTGCAAGACCTTGGCTCGGCACCGCTTGGCCATCCCTAAGACATGAATCGCCCCCAAAATGCAGGTCTTCATCGTTTTGATCGGATTATACTGATAATGGCAGGGAGCTGCCGGACAGGCCAAGTTGTAAATCTCGTCCACCTCCAAATAAATCGGCAGGGTAATATCATGCCGGATCAGCTCGAAATTGGGCCGACTCAACAGATGTTCCACATTCGATTTTTGACTAGTAAAGAAATTGTCCAGACAAATGACGTCATGGCCTTCTTCGACCAGCCGTTCACACAAATGGGACCCTAAAAACCCCGCCCCTCCCGTAACCAAAATCCGTTTGCGCGATTGCATTGACTACCCCCTCGAACATCAGCCTCAGAAACCTCTTCCTCGCCATTACTTTGTAACATTTCCGCCGAATGAAGAAGCCGCCTAGGTTAGCCGAGCAAGGTCCTATGAAGCCATTCCTGCCAAAGCGACAATCCCAGCTTCTTCCCACCAAAGCGGGAAACCAGAAGAGATAAACCAGTAAAAACTGGCCTGCTGCTTGCGCAGCAGGGACAGAGTCCGACATTGGGCTGAAATGTTACTTTTCTTTCTGGTCTTTCTGGAAAAACAGCGGTGGGCCATTCTTAGGACACCGCGCCCACTATCCGAGCAATTTTAGCATTTAAATCCTCCACCGAGCAGGAGTGGAACCAGAGCACCGGATGGCTTGCTGGAGAACTGTTTGGGTGGGGAAGGGATAAAAAAGTAGGTTCTAATGCCTGGAGAGGAGGAGGGCCCAAATTGGCAGGCCGCTTGGGTAGCGCTACCAATTCTCAGAGGCTCTCCTGGAAATCCGTTTGGCCGAGGAAGCAGGTGAGATTCCTTTGGAAAGGGCCAGTTATTTGAGACCCCTATTTTGAGGGGGTTGAGGGACAGGGGACGGTTAATCCGAATCCCTCCGGGAACTCCAAATTTCAATTTTAGGACAGCCTTTCAGAACCAGCTTTTGCCAAAGGCTTATTGGCCCCAATGAGGACCCGCATACCAAGGGGAGGTTTCCACGGAGATGGCTTTGGCATCGGACCATCGCTCGGCCGCCTGCCGGAGTTCCGGCTGGCCGCAGTGAAAAAACCACTCCCCAATCTGGCGATTTCCTCGCTGGTTCAAGATGCGAACCAGTGGTAGCACGGTTTCGGGGACACCGAGTTTAATCAACATATATACACCTCTTTCCGCTGTAGCCATCTCCGCATTTTCCAAGTCGGCCAAGGCAATCTCTCTGGATTCTTGCCGGAGGAGTTTGCCCAACCAAAAATCCATCTCCCAGGCCAGATGGACCAGTTGGCGTTTCGTTTTGGGGAAATCCCCCAGTCGGATCAAAACCTCCGCAGCAGCTCGGCGCACTTGCTCGAAGAGGCTGTCTGGAAAATCCAGTCTTAGGCGTTTCCCGACAGGGGGTGGACTAACCAGCTCTTCCAGCAAAAGCCGAGGAAAATAGGCACCGGATGCTAGGTAATCCAGCTACTGAGCTAATTTTCCCCGGAAAAATGCATTTCCAGACAGCCTCTGAGCACTTTTCCAATGCCTTCCGCAACCAGGGGATAGTTTCCGGGTCAGTGCTTAAAGCCCAGACGGCCTCCCCGCTACCTCGTAGGCGGGATCATTTAGGGCGGTGCGAAGGGCAAGCCGACTTTCCTGGTCTGCTACCTTGCCTAAGGCCCAGGCTGCCCTTTTGCGAACTTCCTTGTCTTGGTCTTGTAGGGCTTGGCGTAAAAGGGGGTTGGCCAGGGGACCACAGTAGGCCAACGCCCCCGCCGCCATCGAGCGGACCTCGGGGGCAGGGTCTTGCAGTGTTTCTCTTAGGGCGGCAATGGCCTCCTGGCCCAGGGGGCCGAGCGCAAGGCCTGCTTCTTCTCTTCGATCCGGAAGACGCGGCGGGCGTTTTCGTGCATGATTGGATCCACCAAGCTCAAGGCATCCTCCAGGCTCAGCCAGCCCTCTTCCACGAGCTCGCACAGGCTTAGGGCAACGCCCTGCCGGGCAATCAGCGCATGGCCCAGCACCGGTTCCACCGGAAAATAATCGCCGCCGAAGGTAAAGATTTTATTGGCCGGGGCGGTAACCAAATATTTCTTCAGAAAATCCTTGGCCGCCACCGGGTTGATGATCCAACTCCAACACATATCCACATAGGCATTAGTGTACTGTTTGGCTATACTGATTAAATCTTCATAATAGGGATAGCAAATATGCATGAACACAAAGGTAGTCTGAGGCGATAGTCGGCAAAGTTCGCAGGCGGCGGCCGGATTGCCCTGCACCCGCCCCAACGGCATGGAGTTCTGGCCAGCATAGTAGCCAGTATGGAGCTTTACCGGCAGGCCGTGCTCAGTGGCCTTGCCCACCGCATACCAAAACAGATGATCTTCCAATAGTTTTTGTTCTTCCGGCGAAATCGGTTGACCGGCAATCCGTTTCGCAAAAACCGGCTCCGCCCGCTCCCGGGGGATCTTCTCGTAGTCAATATTGCGGGCATAGGCGTTTTGCGATTTCACCGCCGTGGCATATTTCCCGTACCGATCAAACCACCAGTCGATCACCCGATACCAATCGACCAGGCTTTTTACCTGGATGCCGGTTGGCTGGCCGAAGGCTTGCAGGTTCGGCCCGGCAAACATTCCCACGATGCTAATGTCTTGCAGCAAAAGCAGCGGCTGCCGGGACTCCCGGAATGTGCCCGTATTGACTTGACAGGAGTCGATCTTGGCCAGTTCGCACAGGATCCGCTCATAGAATCCGGGCCGGCGCACTGTTTCGTATTGAGCGGCCACCTTTTCGACCGTCTTTTCCGAGAGGTCTTCCACGCCGTAAAGTTCCCGGATGGCGATCCGCACTGCTTGGCCGTAACCGGTATTTTTTACGGCTGGCCAATATGGGGCCAAAAGCCGCCATTTTTCCAGCGGGGAAAGTGGTTTACGGAAGAATTGTTCATGTTGATCTTTTGGCATCCCCGCCGTAATCAAATCCGAATCCAGATAGTGCCGCAGGATCACTGTCCAATCCTCCTGCGGTTTGCCGCCCGGTCCGCGCAGGCAATCCTGCTCGTCTGGCAAATGCTCATGGGTGTCCACCAGCGGCGTCTGCCAGACTTTGGCAAAAATCTGCCGACGCACTTCCGTCGGTTGTTCCGAGGCTGGCGACTGGACTGAAGGCAACGCCCATGCCTGTGGGCTCCCCCACATTCCGCCCGCCCCTAACAACCCCAAAACCTTTAATGTCTCCCGCCGGGTAAAACCAGAAGAATTCATCCCCGGGCCTCCTTCTCCCCAAGAACTTTTGATGCACCGGACCCTAGATATGGTTGTTTATTCCCTATGGACCTCAGCTCGACTTTTGGCATTTCCCTTAACCTCGAGTTTTGCCAATTTCTGTAATTTCTTTTATTTCAAGGAGTTAGAATTTGAGGATTCTTTGTTCAGCAAATTTCCTAACCCTAATATCTTCAAGGGGTTAGAACATCTAAGGAAGCCTCCTCGCTGGAAAATGGCAAAAGTCGAGTTAACTGGTTTTGCTTTCAGTCGTTAGCATGAAACCTTCTTTTGTTCACGCAATTTCCTAAGTCCAATAATTATTAGAAAGCATTAGCCCATTGCTCTTCCAGCTCAACTTTTGCCATTTTTCCTAACTGTTTTCGTTTTCAGGAGTTACGACGAAACTTCCTTTTGTTCACCCAATTTCCTAAATCCAATAGTTACCCGAAGTTAGAGCTTTTCCCCTCCGGCAGGAAGCTAAAAATGGCAAAAGTCGAGCTTAGACGGGATCAGGGGTCTGGTACTTTTGCCGTTGGGGCCGACGCAAAAGGGCGTTGGCCTCCTGATCGCCGATAAACTGTTCCTTTACCGGATCCCACTGAAGCCGACGGCCCAACCGGCGGACAATATTGGCCAAGTGGCACACACTGGCCGACCGATGCCCCACCTCCTCATCACAGACACACTTGGCCCTTGTTTTGATGCACTCCAACCAGTTCTGAATATGGTCGTTGCTCACATAAAGGCGGATGTCTTTGTCCGAAAGCGGCTCTTTGGCCAGTTCTGGCGGCTCCGAGACCAGTTTGCCGCGGTCGATGGTCAGCCGACCATTGTCGCCGATGAAGATGGCTCCGCCAGCAGGGCCGTGGCCAAGTTCCATCACCAGGCCATTGGGATACCGGCAGAAGACCTTCGGCTGGCTGCAAAGGCGGTTTCCACGATCCCGAGATTCCGGCTTCGTGTAAATAGGCGGATTGAACGGCGGCCCTTCGGTCCACCACTCCACCGGCCCGGTATGATCCATGCCTAAGGCCCATTGGACCTGGTCAAAGCCGTGGCTTCCCCAGCCGGTCATTTCCCCACCGGAAAACGGGCGCAAAGAAAGCCAACCGGGATTGGCCCTGGACTTGAAGATGTCTTCATGAAACGGCACCATCTCGGCTGGGCCGCACCACATGTCCCAATCTAACCCTTCGGGCACAGGCTGCGCCGGAAAAGCTGCCTCCCAGGGGCTGGGATAATTATGGGCGATCACCCGGTGGAGTTTGCCCAGTCGGCCGTTCCGCACCAGTTCACAGCCAAGCCGGTTGGCTGCCATGGAACGCTGCTGACTTCCGGTCTGAAAAACCCTTTTGTACTTCCGGACCGCTTCCACGATGAGCCGACCTTCGTAAATTGTCAGACTAATCGGCTTTTCCACATAAAGGTCTTTTTCTGCCTGGCAGGCATGCACACAGATGGTACCTCGCCATTGCTCCGGAGTGGCCGTTACAATAGCATCCACATCTTTACGTTCCAGCAGTTTTCGGTAATCGGTAAAAGGCAGGGCACCGAGCGATTTAGCCCACTGTTCTGCCCTAGGCCGATACACATCGCAGACAGCTACAATCCTGGCAAGGGGCGAACGTTGAAGGGCGGCTGCTAACGTACCGCCCTGTCGGCCTACACCGATAAAGCCGATGCCAATTTGTTCATTCGGCCCCGGCTTTCCGTCTGCCCCCAATAAGCCGCTGGGCACCACAGAAGGTAACCCTATCCCACAGCCAGCAGAAAGTTTTGCTAGGTGGTGCAAAAAAATTCTTCGGTGCATCAACGGTCCAGTTGGCATGACAAACTCCTTCAGGAGGGTGGGAATGCGGGAAAAGGCAGCTTGGAGGTAACAGGACTCTTTATAGGCAAGGGCGAAGGGGGTATCAAGTTGGTGGCAATAATCAATCAATCGATTGACTTAATCGTTTGATTAATTTAAAATAAACAACATACCAAAAGGAGACGTTGGTATGGAAGAACGAAATCTTTCCAAAATCTCTAATTTGTCCAATTTACCCAATGGTAAGGCCCGCCGAGGAGAAAAAACCCTCCAGCACCTCCTGGATACCGGCCTAGAAGCCTTCGCCCGGTATGGACCAGAAGGCGTCAGCACCCGGCATTTGGCCAAAATGGCTGGGGTCAATTCCGCAGCCATCCAGTATTACTTCGGGAGCAAAGAAGGCTATTATCTGGCCGTGGTCCAACATCTGTTGCAAACCCGGGCGGCTCCGGTCTTGGAGCTGGTGGCCGACATTGCCCAGCGGCTTGAGCGCAGCGGCCGCAGCCAGACCGAAACAAATCTTCTGCTTTCGGAGTTGATCCAGAGGTTAGCCAAGACGGTTTTACTTTATCCGGCGGCTCGATATTTTGCTAGCATCTCCTCCAGAGAGCATTTGCATCCGACCAAGGCATATGAGCTGATTTATCCTGTGGTAGAGCGGTTGCATCGACTGGTCTCGGAGCTGGTGGCCGCAGTGCTGGGCATTGCGCCGGATAGTCCCGAAGCCATTGTCCGAGCCCACGGCCTTTTGGGGCAGGTAATGCTTTTTCGGATTGGGGCAACCACCTTATGCCGTCGGCTCCAATGGGACTCGATCAGTGAAGCACAGGCCGAATGGATTGCCTCGGTGCTTGCGGAAATGGCCTGCCGAAGTCTGGGATTGGCTCCGCCTGCCCACCAGCAGGCGGGAAAACCTTTACCCGATCGGCACAGTGCGGTGTTGATCGAACACCCTCTGGAAAAGGAGCGTTGCTCTCAGCCGGAAGGCTCCAGTTCTCATCCCTGCGCAGGCAAAGATCCAATGCTTTGATCCGAGCGGTTTTTTTCTGGATTCCCAATGATGAAGAGATTCTCCTCATCGAACATGTTTTGAAAACGTACACCAAATGGCTGTCAAAAAACTGAAATTCATTTTGTTAATCCTTCTGCTTGTGGTATTAGCGGTTCTGGTAGGATTAGCTGGGGGCAATCGAGTGCCTACCGGCTATTTGCCTGGTTGGCTGGAACGGTATTTGGGCAGCCAGACTAACCAAGGCGGGTTGCAACTGCAAGGTAACGTGGAGATCCGGGAGGTTCGGTTGGCCTTTGAGGTTCCAGGCCGGATTGCCCGGCTTCATGTGGAAGAGGGGGACCGGGTGGAAGCTGGCCAACTCCTGGCCGAGCTGGAGAAGGATTATTTCGAGGATCGGCGTCGGCAGGCTCAGGCAGCTCTAGAGGCGGCTCAGGCAGAGCTTTGGAAATTGCGAAACGGTGCTCGACCAGAAGAGATCGAACAGGCCCAAGCAAATCTGCAGGCGGCTCAGGTTAGTTTTGAGCATGCCCAAATCCAATGGGAGCGCATGCGGCAGCTTTTACCTCAGAAAGCGGTCTCCCAGGAGCTATATGACAACGCCAAGGCGGCCCGAGATCGGGCGGAAGCCCAGCTTCAGGCAGCCCAGGCAGCCTTGAAACTTCTGGAAAGCGGGGCTCGGCTGGAAGAGATTGCCCGAGCGGAGGCCCAGGTGGCCCTTTGCCAGGCCCAATGCCAGGAGGCACAACGTCGGCTGGAAGACTGTCGGCTGCTGGCCCCAGCCGCTGGCCTGGTCCAGACCCGCATCCGCGAAGTGGGCGAATGGGTGAATGTAGGAGAACCGATCTACACCCTGAGCCTTACCGATCCGGTTTGGATCCGGACCTATGTGAACGGATTGGACCTGGAGCGGATTCGACCCGGCATGGCCGTTACTGTGCAGACCGACAGCGGCCGAGAGTATCCTGGCCGAATCGGCTTCATTTCTCCAGTGGCCGAGTTTACACCTAAAACCGTACAGACCCGGGAAATCCGGACCAACCTGGTCTATCGGCTCCGGGTGATCGTCTCCGACCCCAAAGGGGAACTCCGCCAAGGGATGCCCGTGAGCATCCTGGTGCCTGCCGAAGGTCAATAGCGA
>JANXAQ010000054.1 GCA_025062105.1 Thermoguttaceae bacterium | reverse complement strand
GTTTCCCATGGGTTTTGGCCGACCGACTCTACCCTCAAAACAGGGATTTTGGGCATTTTGGGGAATTTAGGTAAAGGAGGAAACCTCTTTTCGTCATAGAAAATGCTTTTTGGGCCAGACTTTTGCCATTTTAGACCTTCTTCCGGAAAGAGAAAACTCTAAGTCCTTGGAACTATTGGAGTTAGGAAATTGTATGAACAAAAGGCAGTCTCGTCGTAACTACTGAAAATAAAAGGACTTAGGGAAAATGGGAAAAGTCAAGCTTAGGGGCTCTTAATTGGAATTGGAATAGGAGCCGGAGATGGCCTTGCAGTTTCGGTGTCCGGGCTGTGGTCGTGGGCTGAGTGCGGATAGCCGATCCGCCGGTGCTACACTCCGATGTGGTGGGTGCGGCCAATTGGTGGAAGTCCCTCCGGCTGGTGAGAGATTGTTGCTAAAGCACCACTCCTCGCAAACAGGTTCCAGCCTATCGGGAGACACACCGCTGGCCGGGCTAAAGGAGCCGAGATTAGCATCGGCCAGCCGAGGTAAACCTGTTGGTCTGCGCCAGCTAATGCGTTTTCCCAAAGTGCCACTGCCTGACGACCGGATTGACATGACACCGATGATCGACTGTGTGTTTTTGCTGTTGATTTTTTATGTGGTAACGGCCACGTTTGCCTATCAGAAGGCCTTGGAGATGCCGCCGGCGGAGACGGATTCAGCGGCCCCGGCCAAACACCTGGAAGAAATCCTCGAAAGCGACGAGTACATTATCATCCGTGTGGATAAGGAAAGCGTGTTATGGGTCAACGAAAGCGAGGTTCGGACTCGGCAGGATTTGCTGGCCAAACTGCGTGCCGCCTTGCAGAAGCCGCAAACTGAAGGGACTGGTCGGCCCAGCCAATTGATGGTCCTGGCCGATCCAGAAGCTCGCCATGAAGCCGTGGTCATGGCCTTGGACGCAGGTAATGCCGTCGGTATGGAACAGATCCGCCTGGCCACCGTTGCAGAAGAGGAATTTTAAACCCTCTCACAAAATGAACTTTCCTAGCAAGCTGCATGTAACCTGCTGGGGTTTTGCCAATTTTCCTAACTCTTTTTGCTGCCAAAACTGAGGTAGTACCTCTCCATGGAACAGCCTAAGCTCGAGTTTTGCCATTTTTCGCCTTTTGTCGAAAGAAGAAAGCCCTAACTGCTTGGAATTACTAGAGTTAGGCAATTGCATGAAGAAAAGGAGGGACGCCGTAACTCCTGAGCAGAAAAGAAGTTAGGAAATTTGGCACTCCCCCCGAAAGGAGAAAGCTCTAAGTCCCTGTAACTATTGGAGTTAGGAAATTGGGTGAACAACGGGAAGTTTCGTCGTAACTGCTGATGGCAAAACCAGTTAGGAAAAAATGGCAAAACTCGAGCTAAAAAGCTGGCCTAAAATGGGAATTTGGCTGGTTTCCCATGGGTTTTGGCCGACCGGCTCCTAGCCTTCAGACTCCTAAAAACAGGGATTTTAGGGAGTGTGGGGAATTGAGGAAGGAAACCTCCTTTCATCCTAGAAACTGCTTTTTCAGACAGCCTCTAAGTCAACAGCTTTCAAACAGATAAAGCGATGGGCATCCAGTACAGGCTAAAAAAATGGCAAAGTCGAGCTAAGATGGGTCCCAGTTTTATTCTGGCTAGCTTCATTGGGTTAGAGGTTCTTAACAGCCTTTAAGGCTCTGGGGAAAGATTCTCTGAAACTAAGGATTTTGTCCATAATGTTTGGTTTTTTCCGACTCGTAACATTTCAACCAAATAGCGCACTTTGTCATTCCTGCGCCAACAGCAGTCCAGTTTTGTTCTGTTAGTTTTTCTGGTGTCCCGCTTAGGCGGGAACAACCTTGGACTGCTGCTAGAGTGGGAACGACAATAGCAGGCCATCAGCCGGCCCGGCTTGTGCCAGGTCACCCTCTCCCATGGTGGCTCGCTGGTATACACATCTTTGGGATGGATTTACCCTCACAGCAGCAGCAAACGATAGCCCCAATCAGGGGGAGAACAAACCTTCCAAAAGAAGCAAATAGTTACTTTGGATAAATTGCACACATTTAATTTAATTAAATTGGAAGATCAGGAGGTGTTTGGTGTTAAAAAAAGTTTAGTCTATTTTGTCTATTCGATCCGTTCTATATTGTTCAACGAGTGTTCCTTGCTTTACCTAAAGTGATGTCGGAGCTTCTGAACTCTAACTTGTGGATAACAGCGAGCCCATGGTGGGGAGAGGGTGAAAAATAAACCCTGTCCGTTCGGGTGAAGTGTTACTTCATTTCCATAGGCTTTTTCTGAGGCCTGGGTGAAAGACTATGAGTTCGGCAGAGAAGTTTCTGAAGCTATTAGAGCAGAAGGGGTTAGTGCCCAAGGAGGTGTTGCAGCGGTTGCGTCGGCAGGTGGCCAGTTCTACCAAGCCGATTAGCCCTCAGACGCTGGCCAAACAACTGGTCCAGGCCGGGCATCTGACCTCCAGCCAGGCCCAGCGGTTGGTGGAGCAACTTCGGGAGTCGTTGGGGGTGGAATCGGCTCCAGAGGAAACTGGGGGCCATCCAACCAGTCCCATGCCGGAACCGCCACCCTCTGGCGATGCATTTACCTCCTTTTTGGAGGAAGAGTTAGGGCTGGCGCAGTTGGAAGAAGACAGAGCCAGACGTCCGAGCCAGCCAACTGCCCCCGCTGCTCCTTCTCAGCCCAAGCCCACTGCCGGCGCCAAACCAGGCGTTCCATCTGGTGGGGAAAAACCTCCTGGTAAACCGGTTGAACAGGCCGCTGCCAAGGCCTCCAAGCCTTCTGCTCCGGCGCCAAAAGGACCGCCTTCCAAAACACCAGCCAAACCGGAGGCTGAAAAACCTTCCCCGGACCAGGTTCCCAGCAAGAAGAGGCCTCCTGGCAAACCTAGTAGGCCAAGCACCGAGTCCCCCTCTTCTTTGGGCTCTCTGTTGGAGGAAGAATTGGGGGCTTTGGAACCGATGGCTGCTGGACCGGGCGATTTGGATACTTTGTTGGCAGGTTCGGCGGCCGAAACGGCAGCTCCTTTAAGTCCCCTGGCGCCAGTGGCGGCTAGAAGAGGGTTTTGGAGCCGACTTTTTGGCCGAGCGGCTAGGCCCAGTGCTCGCCGCCGTTGGGATTCCCCGCTTATTCTGGTTGGCAGTGGCGCATTGGTGATTTTGGTCTTAGTGGGGATCGTATTGCTCTGGGTGTTTCGGCGGGAATCGGGCGACCTACTGCTGGAGGCCGCCCATAAAGACTTTGCCGACGGCGCCTATACCCAAGCCATCTTTAAATACAACCAGTTTTTAGATCGCTTTAGTGGACATCCGGCAGCCAGTTTGGCCCGGGTCCGACGAGGGGTAGCTCAACTTCGCCAGGTGGTCGAAGAAGGCCGGGATTGGACTAAAGCCTTCCAGACTGCCCAGCAGGTGCTGGAGGAAATTGCTGGGGAGGAAGAGTTTCGGGAGGCCCATGTCCATTTGTCCTCGCTGCTTCCGAAAATCGCCCAGGGCCTAGCGGCCGAGGCGGAAAAGCAAGCCAATTCGGCCCTTCTGCCTTTGGCTCACCAGGCTCTGGGGTGGCTAGATCGATATGTTCCTGGCTCCCTGCGGAACCAAATGGAGGTGGACGAAATTCAAGGGCAAATAGGTCAGTTAGCCCGCCGGTTCAACGAACAGGCCGAAACGGAAAAGACAGTTTCGGCTATTCGAGAAGCTATCCAAGCTGAGCGTCCTGCGGAAGGTTACCGACTGGCCCGATCTCATTTGCGGCAGTATCCGGAGGCGGCCAAACGAGTTGGTTTCCAGCAAGCTCTTCAGGAGCTGAAAGACTCCTTCCAGAAACAACTCCGGCGATGGGAACCGAACAGACCCAGCCAAACTGAAGAACCTTCCTCCCCGATCCAGCGGGAGCTTGGGGTGGCGGCTTCAACGGGCGGAGCGATCGCCGGATTGGAACAACAGATAGTAGTCATTTGCTTCGATGGCTCTTTGTACGGTCTGGAGGCGGCTACCGGAAGACTTTTATGGCGGCGATGGATCGGCCCTGTAACAACCGGCCGAGCACCTGAACCACAACCCCTGCCGGTTTCTTCGGATTCCCAAAGCGATCTGATTGTCCCCGGTGGGGGGCGAAAGGAACTCTGGCGTCTAGAACGGGCCACCGGGCGAGTACGTTGGCGTAATCTGCTTCCTGGTCCGTTAGCTGCTCCGCCGGTCATAGCTAGAGAGTTCGTCTTGGCCATCTCCGAACTCCCTGACGATCGAAGCCGACTGGAATGGATCGACCTGGAAAAAGGCACAACAGTCCTGGCCGTGGATCTGCCGCAAAAAGTAGAAGTGGCACCGGCAGTAGATATGCGGCAGGATCGAATCTACCTGGTGGGCGAACATTCGTATCTTTGGATGTTTTCTTTTTCTGATGGGCAATGCCTGGGTGTGATTGGCTTAGACCATGCGCCGGGTACCATTACGGCCACTCCGCTTGTAGTGGCCGATTGGCTGCTTGTGGCCGAAAACCATCGCCTGGATCAGGCCAGCGTGAAGCTGATTGCGGTGGGGCAAAAGGAACAGACCAGTTCTCCGGTGGTTTTTCAAGAAGAAATCGCTGGGCATGTGGATACGCAGCCGGTAGCCGCTGATCGGCGCGTGGTGGTGCTGACCGATCGAGGCACGATTCGGGTGTATGAAATTCAAACGGCTGGCGGAAGGACGCCGCTGGCGCGGGTGGCCCAACGAGGCCCAGAAGGGGCGGCCAATTTGGTCCGATTCGGACTGCTAGTGGATCGGGAACTGTGGGTGGCCGGAGCAGGTCTGGACCGATTTGAGGTTCATTCAGCTCAGGGGCGATTGGAATTCCGCCCTCTGGACGATCCGGAAACCGGCGATATTTTCTTACAGCCGCCTATCTGTCTGGAAAAGGCCTTGGTCCATGTGCGGTATCGGCCTGGGATACCGGGTGCGTGGGCAGCCGCCGTGGATCCGAAAACAGGACGTCGTCTGTGGCAGACGCATTTAGCGGTGCCGCCTGCCGGGGAGCCGATCCGCCAGCCTGATTCGGAGGGCAACTTGTGGGTCATCCGGCAGACTGGAGAGATTTTTGCACTGGATTTGGCCGCCGGGAAGTGCCAACTGTTAGCTCCTTTGCCGCCTGTTGCGTTACCGAAGCCGTCTTCGGTGGCTGACAGTTCGGAGCCCAGGGAACTGCACGGTCGGGTTCTGGTCATGGGAGGAAGTGATCTTTTGTTTTTATTCTCCCCGCCTACCGACCGATGGTTTCTGCTGGAAAAGAAAACCGCTGCAGCCGAGTGGAAGACTGTAGCACTGCCAGGCCCGTTGGCCAATTGGCCTACGCCGTTTGCCAACGGCCTGCTAGTACCTACGCAGACAGGCCGGATTGAACTGCGGCATCCGCACAGTGGCGAAGAACTGATGGCGCCGTTCCAACCACCTCTGGAACCAGGGCGTATGCCTGCCTGGGGCCAACCGGTCGTCATCTCCAGCCAAGCAACGGCGCCTGCCAGAGCCCAACAGGAACCAGCTCAACAACCTCCGGAGAGCACCAAACCATTGGCCGACTCCGCCAAAGAAAAACAATCCCCTTCCGTCCGGAACGAACAGACCGGCGACGGTGAGTTTTTGGTTTCTGACGGCTTAGGCCGGATTTATCGGGTGGGTGTTGCCAAAAGCCCTAAACCCCATTTAAAGTGCTTAGGCTGGGTGGATTTCCGCGGCCGAGTGGGTAGTCCGGTGGCCGTCGTAGGTCAAACGGCTTGGTTGGTGGTAGAACCGGCCCGGACGGAACCCTCCTCTGGACCGTCCTTCCGGCTAACCAGCCCATCCAAGCAGAAAGAGGATCCGAAAACCTCTATGGGGAGTGCTAGCCCAACTAGCGAACAAAAAGACACATCAGCTATGGCGGTTTCTTCCAAACAATCCATACCAACAGTCTCATTGCCTTCTGCTTCTTCGGCTTCTGGAGAGGAACCGCCTAATGCTGGATCATCGGAGAGCAAAGCTTTCGGTTCTGCCCAGCAAGCTCAATCACTAGGCGGGGAGTCAGCAGGTGCCAACCAGAGGGCCCCTAATCCTAAGCAGTCTTCTGCTCTGGGCGATGTATCCGGCGGCAAACCGGCTGGTTCTGGCCAGGAAGCCTCTAAGGATGAGGCCTCGGAGGATAAATTGGGCAGTAAACCGGCTGGTCCTGCTAGCCGATTGGTCCGGTTGGCCTTGCCCAGCCTGGAGCGGACGGAGGTAGCAATGCTGGAAGGCCGGTGCATTTGGGGACCGGTGGCGGTAGGCGAATGGATGTTGCTTGCCACGGATGCTGGCCAGTATCTGGTAGCCGACAGCCAAGGCCAACTGCTGGCCAAGCTCAAAGGTCAGACCGACCGGCCGGTGGGAACTGCTCTGAGTTGGGAAGGCGGCATATTGGCAGCCTGTCGAACGGGACGGGTTGTTTGGCTCCGGCCGGACGAGAAAGGTTGGAAAATAGATACTTTAGTACATATTCACCGACCCTTAGCCTCTGGCCCGGTAATTGTAGAAGATCAATTGCTACTTTTAGGGCACGACGGAACCGTTTACGCTCTCAGCCTCCAGGCACTAAGCAAGCAAAAGACAATGGCAGAAACGTCCTCAAGCTCACCCAGGCCTGAACCACCTCGTTCGGACACAGCACCTTCGGAATCCGAGAGACCTAAATCGCCGGACGCCTCCCAAGCCAAATCCCCAAAATCATAACCCTTGGGCCGAAAGCAGTCGGTCATGTTGTCATCGGGAGGAAAAGCAGGGAACCAGCCGCCCTGTTCCGGAAACTTACTTCTAGGGTGGGAGGACATTTTGGGATTGGCTGTTGACTGGGAATGAGAATGGCAGGCTACCTTGGGAGCAGAAATCCACTTCCTCCATTAGGAGGAAGTGGTACCAGGACTCATTCCTTTTGACGAAGACGAAGCTTCTTTATAGGAGCATGGCCGATGAGAGGCAGTGTCTTTGGCTTCGATCGGTTAGTTTGGTTCCGTCAAAGGTGGCGACTCTGCCAGCCTCCTGAAAAGCGGGGAACGGGATGGAACTTGATAGGATATTTATGTTTATTGATCCTGGTGTCGGTTCTGCCCACTCTCGAACCTGCAGAACCGCCACCTAAGGGAGAAAAATCTCCCTCTGGCCAAGACCAAGCTCCCCCTGCAAAGCCATCGGGCTCAGTGATGGCTGGTCGGCTGATCGATCAGGAGCCGTATGATCGGATCTTCCTCGACGCGGCTAATAATAATGTGGTCTTGGAAGTCTTCCCTCTGGATTTGCCGGACCGAAAAGTCCCGGAAAAACCCACTCAGCCGCTTGTAATCCGATTGCTGAACCGACCGGAAACCAAGTACGAAGTGGCCTGGAACGCGATCGTTAAAATCGAACTTTTCGAGCAAAGGGTTTTGCAAGAGGCCCAGCAACTGGTCCAGCAAGGCCAATTCGAAGAGGCCTATGAATATTTCCATTATCTTTATCAGCACTATCCCAAAATGGCGGGTTTGGATGCTGCTTATCAAGAGGCCTTATGGCAGGAGGCTGCCAGTTGGTATCGGCAGCAGCACTATGATCGGGCCCTGGCGGTTCTTCGAACCTTGTGGGAGAAGAATAAAGATTGGCCGAACCTGAGTCGCGCCATGGGCATGGCGGTTGAGCGGCTGGTGGAGCAGTATGTATCGGCCCAGGAGTATGAAGCAGCGCGGCAGATGCTTCGGCAGTTGGGCGAGTGGTATCCGCAGCATGAGGTGGCAGGTAAATGGGAGGAGCAATTTCGCAGCCAGGCCGCCGCTCTTCATGCCCAGGCCAAAGCTGCCCTGGAAAAAAACGCCCTTCGCGAGGCCTCCGAGGCTGCGCGGAAAATGATTCAACTGTGGCCCAGTTTGCCCGGAGCTCAACAGCTCTGGGATGTAGTCCGGCACAAGTATCCTCGGATTGTCGTAGGAGTATGTTTACCTGTCCGAATCGGCACCCAAACTGACCAAGCAACTGTTGGTTCTCCCGGCTACAAGTCGGCAGCTGCAACCAGCAATCTCCTCCCACACCAAACCACCGCCCTGCAAAGTCCTTCTGAACCGGAGAAAAACGTTTCTAAGCAGTTCCCTGATTTGCCAACTAGCAGACAGACTCCTGGTGCTGAAGGGCCGCCTGCTCAGTCCGGTTCCTCCGTGCAAGCAAAGCGTGGGATATTTACGGATGGGCACTGGTGGACGGATCGAGCTGATTGGGCCGCTCGGCGAACCGCTCGCCTTCTGGGCCGACACTGGATGGAGTTAGTCAGCCTTGGCTCCGAAGGCGGCCAATACCGTTGCCCCGTCGGTAACTTTCAGATCGAAGAGCTGGGCCGACGTCTGGTCTTTCGGCTTCGTCCGAATGTGCGGGATGTCCATGGGAAGGAGATCAACGGCTATCGATTGGCAGAATTGCTTCTAAAACTGACAGAGCCCCGATGCCGGGAATATCGGCCGGAGTGGGCCGATCGGGTGGAATCCATCACAGTGAAAGATATTTATACAGTAGAGGTGGTTCTCCGTCGGGCCCACGTTCGCCCAGAATCGCTCCTGAGTTTTCCTATCGCAGATCTGCCAAGCCCCTATCAACTGCTGCAGGCTAATGATCGCGAAACCGTCTTTATCCTCAACCCCCAGTATGTTCTCTCTTCCAGCTCCCAACCAAAGGAAATCGTAGAAATTCTCTTCTCCAACCCCCGAGAGGCGTTGGCCGCTCTGCGTGCCGGTAAAGTGGATCTGGTGGACCGGATCCCCCCGGCCGTGGTCGAGCAACTCCAGGAGTCTAAAGACATTCAGGTTGGCCAATATGCCCTTCCGGTGCTTCATGTCTTGGTGTTGAATCCGAATCGGCCTCTTTTGGCGCAGGCCCGGTTCCGCCGAGCCTTAGAATATGGTATTGCTAGGGAGGAAATCCTTGCCCAAATCTATGGGCGGTCCAAGCCTTCTGCAGAGCAACCTGCTGCTGTAGGTGGAGAAGCTCAGCCATCCAGCCCACCAGCAGGACAAGACGCCGAAAGCAAACCTCCCCTCCGCCCGGCCAACGTTCCAACCAAATCCCTTGTCCGACTACCGCCAGGCTTCCGGGTCCTAAGCGCTCCTATTCCGATGGGAGCTTCTTTTGAAGATCCGATTAGCTATGGATATGACCGGAGTCAAAAAGCCCGGTCGTATAATCCCCGGCTTGCTTTGGCTTTAGCTAGGCTTTCTTGGGCAGAGGTATCTGGGAGAGGGGAGACTGTGTTGGAATCGGCCCCATCTGGTCCATCTCCGGCGGCGGGACCTCCGCCGTCTAGCACTCCAGTAAAGCCAGGTCCTGAAACAAAGCCATCTGCCCCCTCCGGCACTACGGTTCTTCCCAAACAACCGCCCAAAGAATCTCCCCACTCAGAACTGCCACCTGCTAAGCCGCCCTCCAAACCAGAACCCTCTCCGAAGCAACCTCCGGAATCTCTGCCTACTCCGCCTGAAAAAAAGCCAAGGCCCGATCCCTTTGCCGAAGAACCGGGCCAACAAACCTCTAAAGACAAACCTCCCTCGGCCCAACCGGCAGAAAAACCAGAATCGGAAGCTCCCCCCCCATCGGGAAAACCCTCCCCAAAAGAGTCCGCCCAACCGCCTGCTGAACCTCAGCCTCGCCCGAAACAACCAGCAGATCCATTTTCGGAGCATAGGTCAGATATCCCAAACGGAAGTTGGACGACAGAGCAGCTCAGAACAGCTTCCTCTGCTAGGAATAACAGGGCTGCCAAACTCTGCCAGCTAACAGCTACCTTCCATCCCCTGCCCACTTTGCGAGACCAGCAAATCTCTCGTTCTGGCTCTGTTGAACGCTCCCCAATCTGGGAAGATTTTGCCCATATTGGTTGGTTTTGGTTCGGTTTTGGTGGGTTTAGGCCTCTGACCGGAAAGGACTTCAACAGAGTCTTTCGTTCTCCCAGCCCCTTGTTGGAACTTTTGAGGCAACCGCTGGCTGCTGGAAGTGGCACCGGCGTGGAGAGCCACGGGCTGGTTCGTTTTTCGGACCGGTTGCCAGACCGGCAGCTAGGAGAGATCCCACTGGCAGAGCTTCTAGGAGAAACTGCATACACTAGTTCGACTGCTCAGCCGAATCCGTTTGACGAAACGGACTTAAAACCCCAGCCCTCCGAATCGGCCTTGGAGCAGGCTAAAGCTTCCGCTGATAAACAAGTGCCAGAGCAACCGGAGGCGAAACCTTCGGAAAACCAGCCGATCTCTACGCAGCCGCTCTCAAAAGCCCCACCACAGACACCAACGGAAAAACAAACCCCGGCACACCTACCAGCGGAAAAACCCACCGAAACGGCGGACGCGGGGTAAAAAGCGGCTCCATCTGGGCCGGTAGGGGTGGAGAAACCCGCTTTAGAATATCTATTGGACATGCCGCCGCTTGTTTTGGTGCATCCGCCCACTGAACCGGCACGTACTGCCTGTCGGCAAATTCGTCGCATGCTCCGTCATGTAGGCATCCCAATCCAGTTACAGGAGGTGCATCCGGCGGATTTGTTTGGTCCGTCGCCGCCGGAGTTTGATATAGCGTATTTGGAGCTAGTCATTCAGGAGCCGGTGGCCGATTTGCCCCGGCTCCTGACGGATACTAGTCCTACCGATGTAGGGGGTTCGTTTTTGGCCCTTGCCTTAGCCGAACTGTATCAGGCCCCAGGTTGGCCGGAAGTCCGGCAGGCACTGTATCGACTGCATCAGATCAGTGCGCAGGAACTACCTGTGGTGCCGTTATGGCAGACGGTGGAATACTTCGCTTATCGTCGATCGTTGCAGGGAATTAGTCCTAAACCGATTCGCCTTTATGAAAATGTGGAACAGTGGCGGATTGCTGAGGAAATTCCTTCCCAACCGACGGAGAAGCCGAAAACGTCGGCACCATCCCCATAAGCTTCTGTTTGCCTTGGCCCAAGGGAAGCAGACAATGCCACAGATGAATGTTTGGCCTCTGATTGGGTTGTTGATGGCCGGATTCTGGATAGGTTGTCTCGGGCCAGTGCGAGCGGTAGAGACCATCTGGGAGGTTACTGCCTATCGGGTACATTTATTGGTGGCTGTAGAGCCAGGCCCCACTTGGCCGGACGACCAGAACGAGCGATTGGCTTATCATCTGGCTACCCAAAGCCAGACTTATATCGGCGCCCTGTGGGAGGTTCGGGCCGAAGCAGCGCCGCCGGCCTTGGCCAGAAAAATGCTTGCTGATTTGGAAAACCTCCAGGAGGAGGATTTACCAGCCGGTTGGCAGAAAGAGGATAAATTGCTTTTGGTAGCGGTGCGAGCATCGGCGGGTGCCTATCAGATCAAGGCTCGGGAGTGGGATGTGCGAACTCGACTGTTCGGGGCAGTGGCCTCAGCGATGGTGGTTCAACCGGCCAAACTGGGGCAGGTGGCCTTACACACATTGATAGAGGCCTTTTGTCCATTGGCCCGCATCGACCGTCCTAAACAAGGTCAAGCCCTGCTCCGGCCCCGGGGGATGGCGCTACCCCGGCCGCCCGGCTCACCCCAGTGGATTAAGCCCGGCACAATCCTTCGCCCCGTGCTACGCAAAAGCGATCGACAAGGTAACCCCATCTCCATTAAGCCCGTGGATTGGACCTATCTGGTGGTCCAACGCCTCAGCCCCCAGGGGTTGGAATGCCGAGTCTATTCCGCTCTGGCAGCATCGCTGGCAGAGCGACGCCGGGGACGAATCGAAATGCTGGCTCTGGTTGTCCTGCCCCGGCAACGCCCCACGGTGCTGGTCCTGGCCGACCGAAATGAGCCAACAAAACCCTTGGTCGGCTATGAAGTATTCTCTTATAACCCTAATCAGCCAGAGCTACATGCCCTGGGCCGAACCGATCTTCGTGGTCAAGTCCTGATCCCTCCCAGTGCAGATGGGCTTCGGATGCTGCTTGTGGCCAGGGGTGGGACGCCAATGGCTCGTTTTCCGGTGGTGCCAGGTCTGCAAGAGCGTCTTCAGCTGCTGTTGCCCAAAGATAGTCCCCGACTTGCCGCCGAAGCTTTTTTCCGAGGCTTTCAAGAGTCCCTTTTAGACTTGGTAGCACAGCGAGAGATTCTGTTAGCGCGCATGCAGCTTCGGCTGCAGAAAGGACAGCTGGAACAGGCTGCCCTATTGCTCGAAGAGTTAGAGCAGCTGCGCCGAGACCGAGATGCTTTGGCCGTACAGCTCACCCAACAAGAAAAGACCTTAACGACCAACGATCCAGAACTTCGATCGAAAATCGAAGCTCTTTGGTCCCAAGCCCGACAACTGCTCGCCCAACACGCTGACGACCGCATCTTACAGGAACTAGCCTCCAAACTGCTCCAGGCCAAACAGACGGCCAATAACACCCAGCTCACCCCAGAACCTAAACCATAATCTCCCCTACCCTCCCTTTGCACCACCTATCCAAAATAACAGCTTCGGATAATACGGAACATTAAGGTAGCTATATGAACTTTTGATTCGGTAGGGATTGACCCGTCCCATCCAAACACGTATTATATGTTAGATTGCTACCAGTGCTAGCAATCCCATGGATTTGGTTAGAAGGGGGAGGTATCCAAAAGATGTAAAAATATATCCATTGAGTTATGCAGAGATCCCCCTCTGAGGGAACGAGTCCATAATAAATTAGGATGGCCTATCGAGAGTAGAAGACGATGTCCCATTGGTTGCAGAAACTCCTGGTATTCGGTGCACAGGGCGTTTTGATCCTGAGTGTTCTTCAAGGAGATGGTATGCCGCAGAGTGCTTCTGGACAGGCGGGACTTACAGGCAATTCACCGTCTCAAGAGCTTACTACCTCTGGAAAACCCTCCGGAAACCATCCGGACAAAGCCAATCAGGCGGAGTTGAGTGTGGCTGCCTTTGTGCAATCCCAGCCTTCGAGCAAGGAAGCTCCAGAAGGGTTAGAGACAGCCACTTTGGGCGGTGGTTGCTTCTGGTGCTTAGAGGCTATCTTCCAGCAGCTTCAAGGCGTACGGAAGGTAACCAGCGGTTATAGCGGCGGATGGGTAAAAAATCCTACTTATAAACAAGTTTGTACAGGAACTACAGGCCATGCTGAGGTCGTGCAAATTCTTTTTAACCCGAGCGAGATTTCCTACGAAGAGCTCCTAGAAGTTTTCTTTGCCATTCACGATCCAACCACCCCAAACCGCCAAGGGCCGGACATCGGACCCCAATACCGCTCAATCATCCTCTACCACAATCCAAAGCAACGAGAAGCCGCTGTCCGGATAAAAGAACGATTAGAACGTTCGGCCCAATTTACTGCTCCCATCGTTACCGAAATTGTTCCTTTCGAAGCCTTCTATCCAGCCGAAGCGTATCATCAGGACTATTTCCGGCGAAATCCCAATCAGCCCTATTGTCAGGCTATCATTGCTCCGAAACTCGAAAAATTTAAAAAACGCTTTTCTAACAAACTCCAACCAGTCGATTCACCAGCTCCTTCCAGGAAGCCTGCCCACACAGATTCTCCTGGAAACTAAAAGCCTCTAACAAAAACAGCGCCACCGGGAGGACGGTAGTTTCGGCCCGGTTGGCTTCCTTCGGCGGAACTGTTCCGATTGGGAAAAGTTCAGCAACACAAAACCCCGGCAAACCACTCATGCCTACTCGCTCGGCCAGGTCCGTTCCACAAAAGTCGTATCCACCTGGCCGGAAACAAAAGCCGGATGGGCTAGGATTTCCTGATATAGCGGCACGGTGGTGGTAACGCCTTGGATGCGCAATTCTTGGAGGGCTCGACGCATACAGGCGATGGCCTCCTGCCGGGTGGGCTGATGGACGATTAGCTTGCCGATCATGGAATCATAGTGGGGCGGTACGGTGTAGCCGGCATGGGCGTGGCTATCGAATCGCACGCCGAAACCGCCCGGCACAATCAATTGTTCGATTTTACCTGGACTGGGGCGGAAGTTTCGTTTAGGGTCTTCGGCGTTGATGCGGCATTCGATGGCGACTCCTCGGTGCGGAATATCTTCTTGGCGGAAAGGTAAGGGTTCGCCAGCGGCAATCCGGATCTGGGCTTTGATCAGATCGATGCCTGTAACCATTTCGGTAACCGGGTGTTCTACCTGGATCCTGGCGTTGACTTCAATGAAGTAAAAGTTTTGATCTTTATCGACCAGGAATTCGACGGTGCCGGCGTTGGTATAGCCGGCGGCTTTTGCCAATCGGACGGCCGCCTGGCAGATGGCCTGCCGCACCTCCGGTCGAAGGACCGGCGAGGGGCTTTCTTCGATGAGTTTCTGATGCCGACGCTGAATGGTGCAATCCCGTTCCCATAGATGAACAACATTTCCATAGTTGTCCCCGAGGATTTGCACCTCCACATGGCGAGGATGTTCGATGTACTTTTCGATATATAGCTCGCCTGAGCCGAAGGCCGCTTCTGCTTCCGCTTGGGCCTGCTGAAAAGCCGATTTTAGCGACAGATCATTTAGCGCCAGTCGCATGCCGCGTCCGCCGCCACCGGCCGCTGCCTTAATCAATACCGGAAAACCAATCTGATGGGCAATCCGCACCGCTTCCGCCTCATTCCGCACTAATCCCTCGCTACCCGGAACGACCGGTACTCCCACCTGTTTGGCAATCTGGCGAGCTGAATTCTTATCCCCCAACAGCTGCATCGACTCGGTCGTCGGACCGATAAACTCAATATTGCAACTGCGACAGACGTCGGCAAAATGAGCGTTCTCGGCCAAAAAGCCGTACCCCGGATGAATCGCCTGCACATTGCCGATCTCCGCAGCACTGATGATGCGGTCGATCCGCAGATAGCTGTCGGCCGGTTTGGGCGGGCCAATGCAATAGGTTTCGTCGGCCAATTCCAGATACGCCGCCCCTCGGTCTGCCTCGCTAAAGACGGCCACCGTCTCTATGCCCATTTCCCGGCAAGCCCGTAGAATCCGCAGGGCAATTTCACCTCGATTGGCCACTAAGATACGTTGGAACATAGATTCCTGTTATGCGATCGGCTCTAGCTTAAACAGCGGTTGTCCGTATTCGACTGGAGCTCCATTTTCCACTAACGCTGCCACGATCCGGCCGGATACTTCCGCCGGTATCTCATTAAAGACTTTCATCGCCTCGATGATACAGACGATGGTGTCCGGACCGACCACGTCTCCTGGTTGCACATAAGGATCGGCATCCGGACTAGGAGCGGCATAGAAGGTGCCGACCATCGGACTTTTGATATATATATATTCATGTTCTGAGACCTTTGCCTCTGTCGGTCCCACAGGAGCTGGTACTGGTGCCCCAGCGGCCGGAGACGGCAACATCGGAGGCACTGCGCCGGCCGGTAACTCCACTGCCGCCCCACCGCCCCGCCGAATTCGGATTCGGACCTCCCCCCGACGCAGCTCAATCTCCTGCACCTCGTGCTTTTCCATCAAACGCAACAACCGGTGAATCCGCCGCAAATCAAAAACATCTTCCGGAACTTCCGAACCGGACATCATCCCTCTCCTTGCCTTGTGCTTCCTCAATCCTGGGGCAGCAGTGGACTAAATGTGAACGGCTTTTCTTTTCCTCACCCTCCGGCCTGCTGGAAAAGGGAAAAGCTACGCCTGCCACCCACCCAGAACAAGCGACCAGAGCAGAAGGCCGTCAAATATCTCCACAATTCTAATACGAACCTCAAACAAAACGAAACTCCTAATAGTTCTGAAGTGCTACCTGCCTCCTTGGAGGCTGGTAGAAAAGCTCATTTTGGTAAAGGCTCCATATCTTCTGCCATTCAGCTTCGGCTTTCTGGCAGCGATGTCAAATGCCCCCGATCTCGGCGGTTGCCTGGGGCAATGCCAGTCTGGGGCTTGGAAGCCTGAGGCAGTTCCTTCAGTTGACAGAAAAGCTTCTCCTACTGGAGAATCATCTCTTCCAAGCTTTTGGGCAAACTGCTGAGCAGCTCGCAGCCGGTCCGGGTAACCAGGACCACGTCTTCAATCCGCACCCCCCCAAACCCGGGCAAATATACCCCCGGTTCCACGGTAACCACCATCCCCGGCCGAAGCAGTGCCTCTGGTTGGTTGCGTCTCAAGGGTCCTAATCGGGGACCTTCATGCACCGCTAACCCGATGCCATGCCCCAAACTATGACCAAATCGTTTGCCCCAGCCAGCCTGAGTTATCACCCGACGGGCCACAGCATCCACTTGCTGGGCCGACACCCCAGGCCGAATCGCACCAATCGCCCTCTGCTGAGCCTGATAAACCACCTGATACAGCCGCCCCAATTTGGCCGAGATTCTACCTACAATCAACGTCCTGGTCAAGTCGCTTTGATACAGCCCCTCATTGGCCCCCCAGTCTACCAGCAACAGTCGGCCTGTAGTGATCGGAATCGGCATAGGCCGGGCGTGCGGCCAAGCCGACCGCTCTCCACAAGCCACAATCGGCGGAAAGCTGCTCCCCCGAGCACCAAACTGCCGAAGATACATCTCCAGCTCATTAGCCAAATCTAACTCCGTTTTTTCCCATCGCAAAGTAGCCCACATCGCCCTAAAGGCCCGCTCCGCCTGCCATACCGCCTGTCGAATCCGCTGGACTTCTTCGGGCTCTTTGATCTGGCGCAGCTGTTCCACCAACCCAGTTGTTTTCAACAGCTCCACCCGCCGAAGTCGGAACGAAAGCCGATCAAAAAATTCCACCGATACATTCTCTGCCTCGATTCCCAGTTGGCCCACTCTGGCCGACCGGATAGCCCGGCCCAATGCCTCCAGCATCGTGCTGCCTACCGGCCGAACCACCAGCTCCAACTCCGGACATTCTTCTTGAGCCTGCTGACTAAATCGGGCATCGGTCAACAGCAACTGGCCCTCTGTCCAAATTAGCAGATAACTATCCTCACCCGTAAATCCGGTCAGATAGGTTACATTGAGCCGATCGGTAACCAAAAGCCCTTGTAGGTTCAGGCGACGCAAAAGCCGACACAGCCGATCCCGACGGCCTGCATAATCCATAAGATATTCCTTTCTCTTTCCAAAAATCCCCGCGATCTACCCCTAACATGGTATCTTTTACCCCTATATAGATGGGTAATTCCTTCCTTACCGAAGCCACGTTTCCCGGGTTTCCCCAACATACAGGGAACAATCAATAGAAAATGCTCTTCCCCAGGGAAGCTCGCTGTTATACACAAGTTGGCGTTGTTGAAGCGTTCGAACTGCACCTTACCCAAATACCAAAAGCTCGTTTAACAACGCAGAATGGATACAATAGGCGATATAGCTAACAATGTCTTTGAAACCAAGCACCTTTTTGCCCTTGGAAGTGATCTTTCCTAAATGCTGCAATCTCTCCAAAGGAACAAATTAGCTTTCTAGCTTCTTTAGAAAGGTCCGTTATTCCCCTATCTGGGGCAATCATTTGCTGCCGTTAGAATGAGAAATACCTCCCCAAAATGTGTATAACAGCGAGCCGATGGAAGAAGGGACTTCCGGTTCTTCCAAATACAACACCTACCCTTGTGCTCGGAAGCAAAACCAGGGGGTTGGTTTTGGAAAACCATAGCCCCCTCTGGAGTCCTGCTTGGGCGGGAATGACAAGGGGGAAGTGCTTCTTTGAACCAAAAACTTCCTCAGCCGCGTGGCTGAAGTTTCATCTAATTTGCCAAGTTTTTATATTTTATTTAAACGATCTAGATTTTCTAGATTAAAAATCGATCAGGTATGTAACATACTCCCTCAGATCGACAACATTATAAAAATAAAAATGCTCCGGGACTCTGAAACATGGGGAAGTAGGAGTGCCATGGTATGTAAAAGGTTGAACTCTTGGGAGCAAAGAAGCGTAACGGATATCGACGGAATGGATAGGTATTTTTTAGGGTAAAGGGTAAGGTGAATCAAAGGAGGTCGTCCTATGAGGGAGAAGTTATTTTCCAAAACCCCCAAAATGTGGGGGGCTTTGTTAGTCGGAATGGTAGGTGGAGGACTTTTGCTTTG
>JANXAQ010000042.1 GCA_025062105.1 Thermoguttaceae bacterium | reverse complement strand
TGTCAAGCATGGGGAAAATTTTTCGGAAAATTTTCCGAAGGAGGGCTACCCCGTATGGGGGGAGAAGGATTGGCGGGCTCATTCATAGATTTCCAGTTCGGCGATGGACATTTGAGAGCCGGGCTGGTTGGGACCGTCGGGCTTCAGGCCCCGGATGCGCACTAACCGGGCTTGCACTGGTTCGGTCAACCGAATTTCCACCGGCTGGCCTTTTTGATCCTGGAATCGGCCTAAAAGTTGCCAATTCTCTTTATCAGCCGAGGCCAATACCTCCAATTCGGTGGCATAATCGGTGCCGAAGTGAATAACAATCCGCCGGATGGTTTCCAGCCCCAGCAGGTGGACTTCGTAGGTCCAGGGCCACTCGCCGCCTGCTTGTGCGATAGTATTCGGATCGCCGTCCACGCCGTAATGGGCCGCATGCACTCCGCCGGAGGGACGCAGTTCATAATGGCCATCCACATTCAGCAGCCGGGCCGGTTTCTTCCACGCCTTGTTATGAGCTGGGACGGCCTTGCCTTGGCGCCAGGCGTGGACTTCCTGTTGTCGGGCCGCCAGGCGCGGACGCAGCTCCTTGAGCACCTCTAGTTGCGAGCGGTCCATTTGGCCGTCCCGATACACCAGCACATCGATCGAAACGACGCCGCCGGCCGACGTAACCATCAGTACATAATCAGCCAGCTCCCGTTTTCCTTTCACGGTGCCGGGTTCTGCCCAATCCATGCCGAGAAACGAGAGGATATGCCACTGTTTGCCATCGATAAATCGCTGCAACGGAAAATCGAAGAAGGCGTTTTGCTCGCCGCAGGTGAAGTCTTCATGGCGGGAATAGGCCTGGACCCGGCTCTCCACGCCGGGATTGAAAGCCAGGATTCGGTCGGGATAGCCGGTGCGCATTGCCTCAGCCAAGACGGCTAGCTTCTGATCGTCGTAGCCGGTCCAGCGATAACAACCATCGACCCAAAAGCCACGAATCTTTTCTTTGTATCGTAGCCCATATTCCTGGATGACCTGGGCCCATTTTTTCACGAATTCGAAATCGTCGGGCCCTTTGATGGGCCAACCAAGACGTTGGGCCGCCTGTGGATCCGCGGCCGGTCCGTCGCCGGTCCAATAGAGCATCAGCGGGATGCCCCGTTTATGGAGGGCCTGGTAAAGGTCTTCGATGAGGTCCCGCTGGGAGCATGCCTGCCCGGGCTGATAACCGGTCAGCCGGTCATACGTGGCATTCGGCGCAATGAGGAACCGTTCCAATTGCAAGGCACTAAAGATCACGTACCCGGCCCCGGCCTGATGTGCCTGCTGAGCGAATCGTTCGACGTCGAACTCCCGCACACACTCGTCCCAGGAAGTCTGCCGACCCAGACTGGCCACATGCTCCGGATTGTTCTGCACACCGTTCAGATAATGCACCATCAGCCCGTATTTGGCCTGGCAGAACCAATCGGTGCGGTGCTTGGTCGGCTGACCTGCGATGACCACTTGAGAGCAAACAAGCCATCCGAAATAACCGATTGCCGTAAAAACCACCGTGCTTCGATATACGTGAAACATATAGATCCTTTCTTTTTCACGAGATTTCCTGAGCTCGACTTTTGCCGTTTTTGCTAACTGGTTTTGTCTCTAGAGAGTTAGGGCGAACCATCTTTTTGTTCACCTAATTCCCTAACTCCAAATGTTGCAAGCAGTTCGAACGTTCGCTATTTCTGGGGAGGCTAAAAATAGCAAAAGTCAAACTGAGGTTGTAGAAAGATTCAGCGGCTTTCGAAACCCGAAAAGCCTCCTAAGATTCGATGGTTGAAGGACAGACAAAGAAAGCTACTGAGCCACTAGACGTCACAGGCTCGGAGTGTTTTCCTGGAAAAAAAACGGAGGAGCGGCCTGTGTGCATAAAGCCTTATTTAGCGACATGGGCTATTTGGTTAGGGTCGATTTGGACAGAGTGGCCAGAGCTTCTTGGACAGCTTTGTCGATATGGGCCGGTTCGATAGTCTGTTGCACAGAGGTCAGTTCGGATAGCATTTTGCCGTCCGGGCCATAGATCCGAAAATACGGAATCGCACCGCCAGGAATTTGGAAGGCTTCCACCGGTTCTGGCGGGCCTACCGCAATAAAGTTTTCAAAATCCGCTTGGTGCTTGGCCAAAAATTGGCGTACTTCGGATTCCGTGTCGGGATCGTCGAAACTGACGGCAGCCACCACCAGCCCTTTTGAGGCCCATTTCCGATGTAACTCTACCGTATGGGGAAACAATTCCCGACAAGGCATACACCAACTCGCCCAGAAATCTACCAAAACCACCTTGCCCTTTTGGCTCTGAAGCCAGGCATCGAACCTGGCTTTATCCACTTGACCAAGACGAACCTGCGAAGGACTCAGACCGGAAGACAGTGTTTTGGTCTGCTCCGAACTGGTTGTGGCATCCGAAGCTTGCTTTGCTGCAGAACTAACGGTCGGTGGTTTTTTTTCAGTCGTGCCAGGACGGCCGCAACCGTCCACTATAAATCCCATCATCACCCAAAGAACCCAGATAGTTACCCAAACCGGCTTTCCAAACCAGACTTTCCTATAAGAGTGAGAGCAGATCTTCATGGGTGTCCCTTCCGCAAACGTGAGCCTTCAGCCGAAAGACTAGGTTTAGAGCTTCAACAAAATGAACTTGCCTTCTCCCTCCTTTATGAGCAGGATAAAGGCTTCTGGCTTTTGTGGAGTTTCATCTTCCTAGACGCACTATTTCATATTCTTTTCCCATTCGCCCCCCGGGTCAAGACTGCCCGTCTAAGGGAGCCAACCAGCGAGGCCGGACGATAGAGAGCAGAAATCAGGCGAATATTTTCGCGATTCTAACGTGTTCTCTCCTCTGCTTGCCAGTTTTTGTATTCGGTCGGGGGCAGCTGAAATTCTGTGAGTCCATACGGCAAAACAAGGGAAACTATGTAAAACTACATATAGTGAACTTCTTGAACCTTCGATTCTCTAGCCGTTCGGTTCTTCTATCCGAATGCCTCCTCTCTATTAGTTGGTAGCAATGCTAGCATCGCTCAGTATTGTGTTAGAGCGAAGCAAGCCAAAATAGTATAAAGACATTTCCTTCAAGTTATACAGAGCTTCCTAATATAGGCCCAACAAGCCTAGCCTCTCCAATTCCGCCTTTGCACAGGAGCTAGCTGTTTTTCTGTTAATATAAGAGACCTAACCTCCTCAGAGGGCTAAACTCCTTCCCAATAGCCAGAGCCATGGAATCTGGAATATGGGCTCCTTGTTAGGTAACCGAGGCCAGCAAGAAGCACTTCGATTGGACTGGGAAGATTTCTCTTCCCTATCTCTCCTATAACTCGACTTGGGGCAATTTTCCTAACTGCTTTTTACTTCAGGAGTTACGGCAGACCTTCCTTTTGTTCACACAATTTCCTAACCCCAGTCATTGCAGCAGTTATGGTTTTTTCTTTCGACAAAAGGCCCAAAATGGCAAAAGTCGCGCTCCTAAACGAACCAAAAAATCAGCCTCACCCTATTCGGTCTCAAAGAGCTTCGCTTCCCTCTACCTAAGGGTGGAACCCGCTTCGCAGTCTCGGTCAACTTCTTTTCCTGTTTTCCTGGCAGACCTGGCACTGGCCAACACCGCCTTTCGTCCCCATAAGAAGGCTTGCGTTTTGCTATTTTCGGACTCGCCTGGCAGAAAAATGCTTTACCTCTTTGTAAAAATTGTGTGAACAAAACAAGGCTTCGTTGTACCTGCTGGCGCCAAAGGCAGTTAGCAAAAATGGCAAAAGTTCATTTAAGAGGCTGGGCCGAAAAGCCCTTTCCGATCTACAAGCAGAAAACGTCCCTGTCGGCGCCAACATCTCCAAAACCGCTATTCACCCAGTTTGCCGTCTAGACCCGGCCAGCCCAAAAATCCTCGGAAAACGGTAAAACTTCGATTCAGGTTCTAAGGTCTATCCGATCCTCAATAAAATGAGGCCGGGCTTGGGAAAACCCGGCCTCGGACTATAAAAAGGGAGGGTAGGAGGGGAAGCCAATATTGTCTACTCGTCGGCAACCGCCTAACTACCAATTGAAAAAGGCAATGTGAAAGCCTAGGGCTTTACTTTAAAACTTCTAACGGAATGAAACTCCTCGAAAAGCAAAAGGAACGTTTATTACCACTTATCAAGAGAGAGTAAACCTCATTGTGTGAGACGCTCTATTTCTTTTCCCATTTAATGGTGCAGCCGCGCTGTTGGGTTACCTGCTTGGGTGGCGTTTTGCCCGCTAGCAGTGCATCTACTGCATCCCGCAGCCAGTGTTCTTTGACTTTGTCCGGATTATTGTTGTCATCCATAGCGCCCATATAGGCCACTTTTCGCTCTTGGCAAAGCACGAAGAAATGGGGCGTTACTGTAGCGCCATAAGCATGAGCCACTTCCTGAGTTTCATCCACCACATACGGGAAATTAAACCCTTTTTCCTTGGCACGTTCGACCATCTTTTCGAACGAATCGGCCGGTACAATCTTCGGGCTATTAGAGTTAATGGCAATGACTTGCACTCCTTTGTCTTTGTAATCCTTTTGGAATTGGATGATTCGGTCTTCGTAAGCTTGGGCCACTGGGCAGTGGTTGCAAGTAAATACAACCACTACAATTTTGGCGTCGGCGTAGTCGGAAAGGCTATGCTTTTTGCCATCCACGCCAGGCAGGTCTTTGAAATCCGGAGCCTTGTCGCCGATTTTCAGTTTTGTTTCGGCGGCCTGGCAACTCAGGCCCAAGCCAACCACAGCTAGCCCAGCCAACAACACAGCACACAGCTTCAGGCTTCGCATAGTCCGTCCTCCTTCACGAAAAAGGACATACATACTTCCCAGGCCACACTCTAGCCATTATTGCTACGGAATTCCCCGCTGATTGGTTTAAGGGGCTTCGTTTTCTCTTCGGCCTGCCCACCGGGCCAGATACCTACTGGTCTTATTTATTTTTTATTGTGTGAAAGACTGTCCCGAAAAGGCCTGTGTACAAGAAAAACATTTTATAGGGCTATCCATGGAAGGAACGCCCAGCCCAAAAACCAGCGAAAGCTCCCCATTCCGATTTCAAAACCGTCTTTCAGCTCGACTTTTGCCATTTTTCCTAACTGCTTGTGTATCCAGGAGTTAGGGCGAAGGGTGCCTTTGTTCATGCAATTTCCTAACTCCAATATTCATAAGGAATTAGAGCATTCCTCTTCCGAGCGGAAGCCAAAAATGACAAAAGTCGATTTAAGGAACTTCTGCATAATTTAAATATATTTTAGGCACCTCTGCATAATTCGAAGGAGATAGTTTTATACGATTTTGGTTTCTTCCGCCTCTGTGCCCATATATCGGGTTACTAGCACTGCTAGTACCCCTACATATCCATAGGTGTTTGGTGAGAACAGGTAACATCTAACGAATCAGAAATTCATGTAGTTCACTATGTGTCCAGGATTATGCAGCGGTTCCTTCACTATTTTTTAGTGTTCTCCACCTTTACTTAATAAGCCCTGCTAACACTAACAACCTCCGTCTGGCGGGTCTTTAGATGGAATAGGCAAATCGCTGTCGAATCAAAAATTCGTAACGTTACCTCTATTATGGTTCCCGATTTTGCAAAAGTTCCTAACTGGGTTTAACTCCAAGAGTTAAAATGACCGTCCCCTTAGTGCACCCACTTTCCAAACGCCAATGTTTCCAGGGAATAAGAACTTTTCTATTACGTTAGGACCTCCAAAAAGGCCCAAGTCGCGCTGAGGCTTCCATTATCCTGCTGAGGACCCCAGCCTTAGGTTGGCCTTTGCCGCATTCCATTCCATAGATCTGCACCGAGTCCATTCCATAAAACGGATAGGGGGATCTTAACCATTGGGAGGATAGATGTGGGATGTTTAGGTCAATTGCTGGGTGGTTCTAGCATTGTAATATTATTCCCAAAGCATAGGCTGTCAACCCCCCGAAAGCGCCGTAGTTTTCTACAGAGACCGGGGGCTCCATGGTTCAATGCGAGCCTCCAAGAAAATGCAACTGCTAAAAGATCGCCGGTCCTGTGTTCCCGCTCATAAGGGGGAGGCAAACTTTTTTTCTCAGAGGCTCTTGTTTTCTTACAGGCTGTCCTAAAAAGCATTTGCGATGATGAAGGAGTTTTTCTTCCTCAATTCCCTAGAATCCCCAAAACCCCTGTTGTTAAGGAGTCTAAAGGATAGGAGCCGGTCGGCCAAAACCCATCGGAGACCAGCCCAATCCTCATTTTAGGACAGCCTCTTGGCTCGAGTTTTGCCAGTTTAGGCCTTCTCCCGGAAGGGGGAAAATCTAACTCCTTGTAACTATTGGACTTAGGACATTGTGTGGACAAAAGGGAGTCTCGTGGTAACTACTGGAAAGAAAAGGAGTTAGGGAAAATGGCAAAAGTCGAGCTAAGCTCGAGTTTTGCTAATTTCAGGCTTGTGCCGAAATAGGAAAGTTCGAACTCCTTGGAATTATTAGAGTTAGGAAATTAGGTGAACAAAAGGCCGGTTCGCCGTAAACCCAGAGACAATACAGGTTAGGGAAAATGACAAAAGTCGAGCTAAGAGCTGGAAGAAGTAGGAGGATGCGGGTGGGCCCGGCCTGGCTATATCCTCAGGCAGAGCATCTGCATTATGCGGTCCTCAATAGCCGGGACCGGGAGGTTCTGCTCCGGGTCGGTGTTCCGGCAGTCGGGGCTTTCATTTGCTTCCGAATCCGGGAGTAGCAACTGGACCATTACCTCCAACTGCCGAAGGCAAAGCTCGCCTGGAAGAAGTGTTTGGGATACCGGCCGCAGATCGGTATCTTTTGTGTCCTGTACGGGCGATACGGCGCAAAAACATCGGGGAGGCAGTACTTTGCAGTCTGCTGGCGGGGCTAGACGTATGGATTGGGGGTACCTTGGCGCCTACTAGCCCGGCAGAGAAAGCTCCGTATGAAGGGGGGAAACAACGCACGGTACAGCGGCGGTTTCGCTGTGTGTGGGAGACGGGCGAAGCGGGCCGATTAACTTTGGCCCAGAACCTGGCCGCCGCCGACGCCTTGCTTTCGACCAACATTGCCGAAGGCTTTGGCATGGTGTTTTTGGAAAGTTTGGTAAGCAGGCCGAATCTTGCTGGTCCGAAACCGGCCGGAAATTACCGGAGATTTTGAGCATAAGGGGCTACGTCTGCCCGGGATGTGGGATCGCCTGGCAGTACCCGCTAGACTGGCTGGGCCCGAAGAGAGTCCGAGAAATGATCTTATCAACTTATCAGCAGGTATTGGCCCACTACCAACTGCCCCTTCCGCCCAATTGGGCACAGGCCCTTGAGGAAAAATCGGCCGACGGCACGCTGGATTTGGGCGATCTGGACGAACAATTACAACAGGAGGTGCTGGAAAATCCTCTCCCACCACGGCTTGCTGTTATAAACAAGTTGGGGTTGAAGCGTTCGAACTTTACTTTAGGCAAATACCAAAAGCTCGTTGAACAACACAGAATGGATAAAATAGGCAATCTGGCTAAGAAAGTATTTGAACCTAAGCACTTTTTGCTCTTGGAAGTGATCTTTCCTAAATGCTGCAATTTCTCCAAAGTACCAATTCGCTTCGTTTGAAAGGTTCGTTATCTCGCAATTGGGGCAATAATTTGCTGACGTTTGGAATGGGTGGGAAATACATCCCAAATGCGTACACCAGTGATCCTCCACGGAAGGAGATTGCACGGAACCTCTGGAGCAAAATAACCTGGTTCTTCGGCCGAGATATTAAACGGCCGAAAGAGATCGCCCTGAAGAAAAAGGTCGTTAGAAATTATGGGAACTGTCTTTTTCGGCAAAATAAATAAGGTAGACAATCTTGGCAATCTAATTTATATCCCCAATTACGGGGAAATCGCTTCTTTCGTGATAATTCTTATTAATTCTTCCAGGTTAGAACCCCGATCTAGTAGAAGCAGGCTATCATTATGGAAAAGTCTTGCCGGTGGGATTAACCCATCTAAAAAGGGGGGTTTGAAACCCCTACACCCGAAGCATCTAAGGAACAGAGTCCTTCTGAAAAGGATTTCCACAGATGAGTTTTCTTCCTACCGCTGTATGGCTCCATCAAAAGAAAAAACTCAGGCGATTATTGGCCTTTACCGGCGGGATGGTCCCGGTAGTGTATTTGATTGGTTGGGTTTTAGTTTGGTGGCAGTCAAACACTGTAGGAGGTGAACCGGCTAAAACGAGTTTACGGATTGTCTCGTCAGCTAGTGAACAGAGTAGTCCTCCTGCGCTGCAAGATAAGCTGCAAGATAAAAATCCTCCGGAAAAAAACCTAGCTAACAAGCAGCCGGCACCACAAGCGGGTTCAGCGGTTTTCTCGATTCTTTCGGAATCCACAGAACCGAGCCAGGCCGACAGTTCTGGTTTAGACCAACGATTAAGGTTCCCTGTGCTGTTGGTAAGCAAACAAGGGGTACCGGTGGACAAGCCGCTGCAGGGTTCGGGAGATTTGGTAGGAGTTTCGCCGGAGCAATCCAGCCGGACAAAGTCCAGCTCCTCTTCGGACACAAAGGCTGGCACGCACTCAGGCAATGCCCAAGCAGAGCAAAGCGGCTCTACTAGCCTCCGGATGCGAGAACTTCCGGAGGAAGCAGGGAAAGTGTCTCACGCCCCACCGCCTCCAGGCTTTGCGGAAGTTAGTCATGAACCGCTCCTGCAAGTGGTGGTAGCTGAGGCGAGTGCTTCCCCCGCCCCGAAGCAAGTGGGCCCCGGGCCAAGGGGGCAGGAAAACCGAACAGCTTCTTCTGGTTTTTCTGGCACTGGCAGTTCTGCTGGTACTGTCAGTCCTGGCCAGCCCAATACGCCTGCAAAGGCAGAAACAGAAAAAAATACAGTCGCTACAGACACTCCCAGAATTACTCTAGCGGTGCCCCCCTCCGGTGCAATCCAAGTGCAACGGCCGAGCTTGGCTCTGGCAAGGCAGCCTCTGGCTCGCTCGGAAACACCAACACCCGAAATCCCTAGCCCAGTGCAGCCTGCCGGTGCTAGGTTCTCGAATGGGACGGGGAATTTCCAAGAATCCAAGGCGGTAGAACTAGGGAGGTCTAAAGCGGCACTAGCCGAACCATCCAATGCATCTAGCCCCATATTGTCTGGTCCGATTTCTTCGAGCCTTCCTTCCTCTTCACCGACAAGAACCTCGGATACTTTAAATGCCCAGCTTAATGTCCAAACCGCCAGCGGAACAGGCAGCAAGCCGGTCTCTGCGATGCATGGTTCGGGTAGTGGTCTGGTCAGTGGTCGGCCGAGCTCCTCGGCTTTAAGCGGGCCGATTTTATCGGAGCCACCCGCCGCGGCCATATCCAGCCCCATGTGGCCGATGTTCGGAGGGCCTGGGGGGATTTCTGCAGTGAGTTTGCCAAGGCCAGTCAATCCTCCGCCTTCCCGGATTGCCTTGGTGGAATCGGAGCCTCCAAAGATCGCCACACAACCTGCACCCGCTAAGCCCACAGTACCCTCGCTACCCAGCTTACCCAAAGAGGAGCCGGGGGACAAAGCCTCGGCGACCAATACGAAACCGGAAGCCAATACGAAACCGGAAGCCAATACGAAACCGGAAGCCAATACGAAACCGGAAGCCAATACGAAACCGGAAGCCAGTATGAAACCGGAAGCCAGTATGAAACCGGAAGCCAGTATGAAACCGGAAGCCAGTACGAAAGTCGAAGGTGCAGGGGCTGGTGCGGCTGAGGCTGAGGCAACAGGCCAGAGGCCTGGTAGTCCGGCCCCGGGGGCTGGAGTGCCAGTGGCTCCGCCTGCAGTTGGTGGTGAGACGACCGTCCCTGGCGTGATTCCGCCGCCGGTTCCAGCAGCTCCGCCGGTGGATACTCGTCCGCAGTCGGCCCAATGGCAACGGCCCACTGCAGAAATCACTCAGCTTGGCCCCTTTGAGGTGCGAGGACATACCGACGAATTGAAAGTGGTCGTGCGTCGAAGCAAGATCCTTCGGACCAAAGTGGATATTTATCGAGTTTCGGTGGTTGATCCGGGTGTGTGCGATGTCGTGCAATTTACGCCTCGGGAATTGGCCATCATCGGTCGAGCCCAAGGCGCCACGGATGTAACCTTCTGGTTTGCTGATGAACGTTACGAACCGATTACCTACTTGGTCCGGGTCATCCCGGATCCGGAGCTGCAACAGCGTCGGGAAGAGCAGTATGGCATTTTGGAAGATGTGCTGGCCGAGCTATTCCCCGAAAGCAAAGTAAAACTGATCCCGGTGGCGGACAAGCTGATTGTCAAAGGGCAGGCCCGGGATGCAGAGGAAGCCGCTCAGATTATGGCTATTATCCGTGGTCAGATGGTCTATCCTCGCTATCAGGAAACTTACGGTCTGGTGCAGGGGCAGGCAGCTCCGCCACTGGCGCAAGATCCGCAGTCGGCGGGGCTGCTACCGGCTATGCAGGTGATCAATATGCTGTACATCCCCGGGGTGCAACAGGTGGCCTTGAAGGTGAAGATTGCCGAGCTCAACCGGTCGGCTGCCCGGAAGTTTGGCGTCGATATGGACCTGAACTTTGTCTGGGAAGACGGGTTAATTGCCATTCGGCAGTTGCTGAACCTGGCTACCAGCACGGCGGTCGTTTCTGGCACCTTTGACAACGAGCGGCTGCAGTTCGGCATCCACTATCTGCAACAGCATGGGGTGATGCGGATCTTGAGTGAGCCGACGTTGGTTACTCTAAGTGGTCGGCCGGCTACGTTTGTCGCTGGTGGCGAATTTGCTGTACCGACCACGGTGGGTGTAGCGGGCGCCGCCGCCGTTACTACCGATTTCCGGGCTTTCGGTGCCATTATCACCTTCCTACCGATTGTGCTGGACAAGGATCTCATCCGGCTGGAAGTAGCCCCGGAATTTAGCAGGATCAATCGGGAGAATACGGTTAACGGCACCCCTGGATTGGATACCCGGGCTGTTACTACCACGGTAGAACTTCGGGAAGGTCAAACTCTGGCTATCGCCGGTTTGCTGGAAGATTCCATGAACGGCGACAATACGTCGAACATCCCCCTGTTTGGCCAGATCTTTGGGAAACGGAACATGAACCGGAATGAAACGGAGCTAATCATTCTGGTAACGCCGGAATTGATTCATCCGATGGAACCGGAGGAAGTGCCGCCGTTACCCGGCTTCGACGTTACTGAGCCGACAAACCTGGAGTTCTACCTGAAAGGTCGGTTGGAAGGTCGGCCTACCCATGAATATCGAAGCACTGTCTGGCCCCGACTCCGCCATCGCTACCAAGCGGGCGGCCCGGCTACCATCTCCGGTCCGTTCGGTCATTCCCGATAACGCCATCCTCCTGGAGAAAGAAAACTTACACAATTTACAAACGGTACTCGGTTCTCCCCAACCCATAGCAGTTGGGAGAATCAAAAAGCAAACATTCCAGATGCACGCAGGAACAGCCCTTCCCATCCTTGCACAAGCAGGGATCCAGGTCCTGTAAACCCTGGAGAAAAAGCTGGATTCCTGCTTGGGTGGCTGTGAGATGGCAGGGGAGCTTCTGGGACCAAAAATCTTCCACTTGGCTGAAGTAGTGCACAAAGAAGTAGGACACAAAAAACGAAGCCTTTACTCCAAAGGATCCAATACGATGAGAGGGAACGGTTGGATGATGTGGGCAGTGGTCATGGTATTGCTGGGAGGCGTTCTGGCCGGTTGTGCTCACTGTCATGGGTGGTTTGGCGGAGATCCGATCCGAGGCGCTCGGGCTACCCATGAGCAACGTCTCGGGCCACCCTATGATCGCCCCTTCCCCCTCGGCCAAGTCACCGATGCCCATTGGGAAACCCAACAGACTAATGCGGAGGCTGCCGATTTTATTCTGTATGATCATGAGTTTATCGGCAATACCGCTAAACTCACCCCCAAAGGGCAAAAACATTTGGTACAAATCGCCCTTCGGCTTGAACATGTCCCGTTCCCCATCGTCGTGGAACAAAGTCCTGATGGGAAGTATCCGCAGTTGGATGCCCAACGTCGGCAGGCGGTTATCGACTACTTGGTTGCCATGGGTTATGAAAAAGAGCGGATCGAGAATCGAGTGGTCGTGGCGCCTGCCTTTGCCGAGGGGCTGTCGGCCGTTGAAGGCGAAGCCGCCTACTACAGCACCTTTTACGGCCAATTCTACGGCGGCACGGGACGTCGCTACGGTGGCACTGGTGGCTTCTGGCGATAAAAACCCCAGCGATCGCAGAAGCCCACTGATCCTATTTGCCTCCTCCCTTTGATTTGGGCGGGTTGACATGCTGGGGAGCCGCTGAGTATCTGGTAAAACCTGGAACTGCAAAAACTACCCTGCGAATATGAAAACACAAACATTCATTTATAGAGTTGCCCAGCTAGACTAATCTTCCCGCGCTGCCTGCTGCCGGTGGCTTCCCTGGCTAATGGGATTGACTTTCTCCCGACCCAGAAAAACAGCGGATATCAATCTGCGGCTTCTCCGGTGGGCTTGTTTTCTAACAAGCCCGCGAGGGAATGTTCGCTTTGGGGATCGGCCTCGGAGAGTTGGAATGGCCTCGGAGCGTTGGAATGCGGTAATCATCCGGTCATGCAGATCGGAGAGATGCCCCAAGGCAGGCAGGGTTTTGGGAATCGGCGTGAGCTGGAGGTTTGCCATTTTAGGCCTTGGCCCGGAGGGGTCCCAGCCCATATCAGGGGTAAGAAATCGTATGGGCAAAAAGATATTTGGAACCTCTGCAAAACCTGCATATGTAGGGAACTTTTTGGACTTTTGATTGTATAGCCATTCGGTTCTTCTATCTGAACACCTACTATCTATTGTCTATTGGGTGCTAGCAATGCTGCAGCTCTATATGTTGTGTTAGAGGAAAGACATCCCAAATGGTATAAAAATACCCTTTTGAATTATGCAGAGGCTCCATTTCATCGGAACCCCGGAAAGCAAACGTAGTTAAGAAAGTGGCAAATGTCGAGTTCAGAGGTCCTGCTGAAATGGGCATTGTAGAGTTCCCAAAGGATTTTTGGCTGACCGATCCTTGCCTCCACGGTCCGGTAACACAGGGTGTTTGGGATTGTGAGGGTGGAGGAAGGGGAACCAGCTTTTCTCGTGGAGATGCTGTTTCAGCACAGCCTCGTATATGTTGAAAATGAGGATGATTTTGGTAAGGTAAGTACCCAGTGAGCAGGAGCGGCAGCTGCTGCAGCGCTTAGCTCGATTTTTGCCATTTTCCCTAACTGGTTTTAGTGCCAGCAGTTACGGCGAAACTCTCCTTTGTTCACCTAATTTCCTAAGTCCAATAGTTACAAGGACTTAGAACAGTCCTCTGCTAGGCAGAAGCCAAAATTGGCAAAAGTCGAGCTTAGCGGCTGTCCGAAAAAGCATTTTCTATGATGAAAGGAGGTTTCCTTCCCAGTGCCCCAGAATTCCCAAAATCCCTGTTTTTAAGCAATGTGGAGGATAGGGAGCCGGTCGGCCAAAACCCATTGGAAACTAGCCAAATCCCCATTTTAGACCAGCCTATTAGCTCCACTTTTACCATTTTTGGCCTAGTCTTGGAAGGAGGAAGCTCTAACTGCCAGCAGCTATTGAGGTTAGGAAACGGGATGAACGAAAGAGCATATCACTGTAACCCTCGGAGCCAAAAGCGGTTAGGGAAATAGCAACACGGAAGACTCCAGGGCTACCCATGGCCTTCCACAGAGCATCGTTGTTAGGAAGAGATTCTAGGAGGAGGGGGCTATCGCATTTGAGGCCGACAAGGAGAAATCCAACATGGTCCGAGCTTCTAATTGTACGGGGTTGGGTATTGGGCTGGTGGTGATTTGGGTGTTGGCGGTGGGGTGTGCTTCTGGGCCAGAAGCCAAACGGATGTTGCCGCCGGTCAGCGCTATGTTCCAAAAAAAAGGTGACTCTCCATCCTCTTCGCCCGCCCTAGCAGCTGCCAAGAAGCCTGCTACCAAAACCCAAACCCAGCCTCCCAAGGTGGGCCCCGACTTTTTTGACGGCATGATGAAAGGCCGCCAACTGGAACAGGAAGGCAAATTGGCCGAGGCTCGCAAAATCTACGAACAACTCATTGTCCAGTATCCGCATCGCTATGAACCGTATCATCGGCTGGGCGTGGTGGCCGACCGAGAAAAGCGCTATCGGGAAGCCGTCGCCCTCTATACCCAAGCCATCGCCCTACAACCCGATCCAGAGATCTTTAACGACCTTGGCTTCAGCTACTATCTGCAAGGGCAATTGGATAAAGCTGAAAGTGCCCTGTTGAAAGCCGTCAGCATGAAACCGGCCAATCCCCGTTTCCGGAATAATTTGGGGATGGTGTATGGTTTTCAGGGTCGATATGAAGAAGCCTTAGAACAATTCCGTCGAGGCGGCAGCGAAGCCGACGCCTGCTACAACATGGCATTTATCCTCGCCACTCAAGAGGACCTAGAAGGAGCCAAACGCTATTTGATGCTTGCCTTGGCGGCCGACCCAACGCACAAAAAGGCGCAAGATGCTTTGGCTTCTTTAGAGGGTGGTGGCTCGCAGCGGATCGGTGCAAATCCCCGGCATTTGGCCCGGGATGGACGCCGGTGGGAGTTATACCGCGAATCGTCTGAGGGCCAACTTTCCGGGGCTAGCGGTGCCCGACCGGCATCGTATGAAACGGCCCCCCCCAACCGCACCGCCCCACCCATCGGCCAGGCTTCGCCGGATCTGTCGGCCGGCAGTGGGGGGACCGGTGCTAGTCTGGTGCACAAATCCGCCCCAAGGCCTGATACTCAGGCTCTTTTACGTCAGGCCCGCGCGATGATGGCCCAACGGATGGCCGAACGTCAAACCCAACTGGCTAACCCCGATTCGCCGTAGCCATTTCGAGCCTCCCTCGGTAGTTCCTTCTGCTTGAAAAGGGACTTCTTTCTCTGGGCCTGTCGACTTTCTAGCCAATGGCCTGTGGTCTTTCTTATCCGAGGGCTTTGCTGTTGGCGGAGCATAATTTTTCTTTGCCTACCCTGTTGACAACCCTTTGTCAGTCCTCACAATAAAAGGCATATGCCCATAAGCCTGGAAGGGCACTGCTTGAGTGTGGAAGTTTTCCCTAACTGCTTTGGCTTCTTAGAGCTTAGACTTACGATGATATATCCTTTCATTCATATAACTTCCTCACGCCAATAACCGCAAGCACTTGAACCTTTTTCTCCCCAGCGGGGTCTAAAACGACAAAACTTCAGTTTAAGGGAGTCCTTTTTTCGCACCAACTACCAGCAACTAATGATATTTCAATGGGTTTGCTTTTTTGACAGGAGTAGGTTCCCATGAAGATTTCTAATCCCACTGGTACAACCCGACGTCGATTTCTTCAGACAACTGGCGCTTTGGCCGGTGTGTCGGCTCTGGCTGGTGTTCCGATTCCCCGGGTTCATGCTGCTGAAAACAATCTGATTCAGGTGGCGCTAATTGGCTGCGGCGGACGAGGTACCGGCGCTGCTGCCGATGCCCTTTCGGTTCGGGCGGGGCCATTGAAACTGGTGGCCATGGCCGATGTCTTTAAAGATCGCCTCGATGGCAGCTATCCCCACTTGAAAGAACGTTTTGGCGATCGGGTTGATGTACCCAAAGAGCGGCAGTTCATTGGCTTTGATGCCTACAAAAAGGCGATGGATTGCCTCCGGCCGGGCGATATTGCCATCTTCACTTCGCCGCCTGCCTTCCGCTGGGTGCATTTTGCTTATGCAATTGAAAAGGGTCTGCATGTTTTTATGGAAAAGCCTGTTACTGTCGATGGCCCGACCACCAAGAAATTCCTCGAGCTGGCTAAAAAGTCCGTGGAAAAGAATCTCAAGGTGGGGGTGGGGTTGATGTCCCGGCACAGTCGCCATTTGCAGGAGCTGGCCAAGCGGATTGCTGACGGCGAGCTCGGGGACATTATTTTCATGCGTGGCTATCGGGTGCACGGCCCGATCGGCTTTTTCGCCTCCACGCCCAAACCCCCCGGTCAAAACGAACTGCTTTATCAGGTACGCCGGTTCCACAGTTTCCTATGGGCAAGCGGTGGGTGTTTTAGCGACTTTTATATCCACATCATTGACCATTGTTGTTGGATGAAAGGCGACCAGTGGCCGCTGCGTGCTCAGGCCGTCGGCGGCCGACATTATAAAAACGCCCCTGATGGCACCCCTTATGTCGATCAAAACTTCGACGTCTATTCTGTAGAATACGAGTTTCCAGATGGTTCTACGTTCATTATGGACGGCCGTTGCATCGCTGGCTGTGCCGACCGCTACTATAGCTATGCCAAAGGTACCAAAGCCATGGCCATCATCTCCGCCCATGGCGACTGCGGTTCGCCTTCCCGCATCTACAAGGGCTTTGCACCCAAGCCAGAAAACCAGATCTGGCAGTCCAAAGCCCCTCCGGGTGAAGAAAACCCCTACCAGAACGAATGGAACGACCTGGTGGATGCCATTCGTCAGGACAAACCCTACAACGAGGCCGAGCGGGGGGCCATGGCTAGCCTAGTAACCAGCATGGGCCGAATGGCAGCCCATACCGGGCAGGTGATCACATTGGAACAAATGCTCAATTGCCCCCATGAATTCGCTCCTGACGTGGATAAACTGACCGAGGATAGCCCCGCTCCGCTTCAGGCTGATAAAGACGGCCGATACCCTGTGCCGCAGCCAGGCATCCTCAAAGACCGCGAATACTAACCTGCTAGATCGCTGACTGTTTCATTTGCCTATCTTTGGCCTCTCCGCATCTTCTTTCCGCGGAAACGGCACCCCAGTAATGTTCCCGCTGCCCGCCAGGGGAGAGGGTAGCCTGCAAAACAGGCCAGGTGAGGGAACCAAATTTCCCTTTTCCGTACGCGGCAAAGGGCAAGAGTGAAGGAGCTCTTGTGTGCTTCCCCCGCAAGCGGAAGCCCAGTAATTTCTCCGCTTTCCGCCGCGGTAGTCCTGGTAGTGCGAAGCCACGGCCTACACCCAAATCCTCTCTCCCCACCGTACCAAGAGCAGCATGTGGCGGAACGTAGTCTGTTAGACTGCGGCCAAATTCGCTAGAACAAATAGCCACCATCTCACAGATGCTATTACTTCCAAAGCCGCACAACCAAAGGCCCTGCCGGCTAAGGCGGCTTGCGCGGGCATGACAATAAAACGGTCCCCTCACGCTGACCATCTACCGCTCCAGGCAGAGGCGGATTGCCCCCCATCTGGCATTGGCTTGGCCAATGCCACTTTCTGCCGCGGTCTCGCTGTTATACACAAGTTAGAGTTCAGACGCTTGAACATCACTTTAGGCAAAGCAAAAAAACTCGTTGAACAACACAGACAAACCATTTTCTGAAACTAAAGCTCTCCTGATCTTCTAAATGATTTTTCCTAAATTGTA
>JANXAQ010000302.1 GCA_025062105.1 Thermoguttaceae bacterium | reverse complement strand
CTACCGGATAACCCGCTTTCTAGTGTATCCGAGCGACGGTTCCCTGCAAACCCCAGCAGGTCGCGTATCGGCGTGATCCGCGGCTTAAGTGTATCCGAGCGACGGTTCCCTGCAAACCCCAGCTTACGCCGATTGGTGGTTGCCGGAGGGCCAAGTGTATCCGAGCGACGGTTCCCTGCAAACCCCAGCCGAAACGTGAACACCTGCTCGCCTACTGCAAGTGTAGCCGAGCCACGGTTCCCTGCAAATCCACTACCCCCTACCCCCTACCCCCCACTCCCAACCTCTACTCTACCCCCGCCGCTCAGCCAATTCGTGAACTTTGTCCAGCCCACGCTGGCCTTCGGCTTGTCGACGGAAGACCCATCCCGGTCCGAAACCAGCTCCGTGCCGCTCTACCACAGGAGGGCTTGTCTTGCCTGGTTCAGGATGGTATAGTAAGGAAGCCACCAAAAACGTTCCAATCAAATCCAACCATTCCCCATATTCAGTGCCTTTTGGAGAAAGGAAAGGAGAACCTGTGGGAGTCAAGAAGTCAGGAAAAGGACGTCGCAAAGTAGGGCGGAAAAAACGTCGTCTTCGGTCGAAAATCCGCCATCGGAAGAAATAGTTGCTCAGCTAAAAACTGCCCGGCTCGGGCAATTAGCCCTGCTTGCCCCTAAAAATTGCCCCCTACTTCTACCCGCAAACCAATGGGGCGGCGGGTGTATGGTGGGTAAGTCTGCTGCCACCTGCGGATCCAGCTCTTGGTTCGGACGCTTCGAACAGAAGGCAGCCGCTTAGCAGCATGGGCCTGCGCAGCTAGCAAGCGGATGGGTAGCCCTTTTAGTGCATTCGTACATATCCAGTCCCCATCTGCCCACCAGATCCAGGAGCCTGCAGGCCTGGGCTAATTCACACAGAGCCCACAGCTGGCTCATGCCCAGCCTGCCATCAAGACGTTTCCTACTCTGCGCAGCTGTCTGACCCGTAAGGAACAATTCCGCCAAAGCATGGTTCTTATGATTGGTTGCCCCTTGGCTATCGCACAGAGGCTGCTGGCCGGCAAACAGGCAAAGCCAGAGCCGGTTGGCCGAAGCCTCCTATTTCCGTTTCTTGCCCTATTGGGTTTCTAGCCCTACCCAGGCTACAACCCAGGCAGGGCAGACACCCAAAACTTTTGGCCTAGCAGTCGAATTGGCTTCGGCCGCCTCGGCCCGTTGCGGCAGTACCAGCGGCAATCTGCATGCCTAGGCGGAAATGGGGTTGCAAACCTTGCTCCCCAGGGGGATCCCCGAACCGGCGATCTCAGAGGTAATAGCTTCCCACGGCGGAAATGCTTAGCGGCTATTACTGTCTGGAGAAGAGGTACTTGGCGACTCTTTATTGCCGTTGGCTTCGGCTGGGATACGTTTGACGGCCACCAGGGTGTCGCCTTCCTCCAGCGTCATGATGCGGACGCCCATGGTGTTTCGGCCGCGCACAGGGATGTCGGCCACAGGAATCCGCTGGATTTTGCCCCGTGCGGTGATCATCATTACCTCGTCTTCCTCGCGAACCCGGACGATGCCGATCACTGGGCCGTTTCGGGGAACTGTTTTAATATCGCGTAGTCCCCGGCCGCCCCGCCGCTGCGTCCGATAGGATCGGGCAGAGGAAACCTCTTGGTCGGTTTCGGCTTCTTCTTGTTCTTGTTGGACTGCTTCCCCAGCGGAGGGTGCCTCGGCTTTTGGCAACTCCGCAGGTTCGGCCTCTGCCAGGGCATCTTCTGAAACAGAAGGGCTTTGTGCCCGGATTTGGTTATCCGGAAGCGATTCCTCCTGGTAAAGTTCTTCTTCGTCAGGGGATGGGAGGTCCGGCTGATCCGAGGCGTTCGGCCCAAACGGCGTCCGTTTGCCGTAACCATTGGCACATACCGTCAGTAACTGCCCTTCAGGATCGGCCACCACCATACCGACCACCTGATCGTCCGGGGCCAAACTGATGCCTTTGACGCCAGTGGCAGCTCGGCCCATGGGCCGAACATCGGTATGTTTGAATCGGATGGCCATGCCCTTGGCTGTGGCTAGCACAATTTCATCGTCCGGCCCGGCCACCACGACATCCACCAGCTCATCGCCCGGCCGGAGTTTAATGGCGATAATACCAGCGCGAGTGGGTCGGCCATAGGCTGCTAAATCCGTCTTTTTCACTAATCCCCGAGCCGTGGCCATGATCAGATAATGATCCGGCCGATCGAAATCCCGCACTGCCCGGCAATCGGCCACCTTCTCGCCCTCGGCCAGATTCAACAGATTGACAATGGCCCGACCACGACTGTCCCGAGGCAACTGCGGCAGATCATACACCTTGCGCCAATACACCCGACCCAAATTGGTAAAGAACATCAAATAGTCATGGGTACTGGCCACAAATAGGTGGGCGATGGGATCCTCTTCGTCGGTGCGCGCACCGGTCAATCCTTTGCCGCCGCGGCGCTGCGCCCGATAGGCGTGAATCGGAGTCCGCTTAATATAGCCCTTGGAGGTAATCGAAACGACCATCATCTCCTCTTCAATAAGGTCCTCCATGTCGATCGGGCCGATCTCCTCATCGCTAATCTCCGTGCGACGCGGATCGCCAAACCGCCGCTTCAGCTCCTGACAATCCTGCCGTATGATCTCCAGAATATTCCGACGATCGGAAAGGATCCGCAGATACTCAGCAATATCGGCCAACAGATTGCGATGTTCTTCGGCAAGCCGCTCTTGTTCCAAATTCACCAGTTGGCCGAGGGTCATCCGGAGGATAGCGTCGGCCTGGACGGGAGTGAGCGAATAGGTGTCTGCCTGACCCCGTTCTTTCTGAAACAGCAGAAAGCCTTCCTCGCCCAAAGCCCGACGAAGCATCGCTGCGGGACAGGCAATGCCCATGAGCCGCTGTTTGGCCTCCGCCTGCGTGGCCGAAGTACGGATTGTCTGAATGACTTCGTCCAAATTGGCCAAGGCAATCAATAGGCCTTCTACCGTGTGAGTGCGCTGCCGGGCTTTTTGCAAAAGATACTGGGTCCGGCGGCGAATAACTGTCTCCCGATGCCGGATGTACTCCTCGATCAGCGCCTTGAACGAAAGAATCCTTGGCTTTCCGTCCACCAAAGCCAAGAAAATCAGCGAAAACGTATCTTGCAGCGGCGTATATTCATAGAGCTGATTGAGGACAATTTCCGGATCGGCTTCCCGCTTCAAATCGATGACCAAACGGACCGGTTCTTCCAGATCGCTTTCATTGCGGATGGCGGCGATACCGGGGATTTTGCCCTCGGCAGCCACTTCGTGGATCTTTTCCTCAATCCGGTCTCGGACCTGCTGATAGGGAATTTCCGAAATAATAATCCGGAATCGGCCGCCATGAACCTCTTCAATCCGTGCTCGCGCCCGGACCACAATGGTACCTCGGCCCGTGTAATAGCCTTGGCGAATCCCCTCTCTGCCGCAAATGATGCCGCCGGTAGGGAAATCAGGACCTGGACAAATCTCTAACAGTTCATCAACCGTTACCTCCGGATCGTCGATCACGCGGATAATAGCATCACAAATCTCGGCCAAATTGTGCGGCGGAATCGACGTGGCCATGCCAACGGCAATGCCCTGAGAACCGTTGGCCAGTAGGTTAGGAAACTTCGACGGCAGAACAACCGGCTCCTGGCCCTTTTCGTCATAGGTGGGCACAAAATCGACGGTATCTTTGTCCAGGTCTTCGAGCATCAAGGCCGCTATGGGCGATAACCGAGCCTCGGTATATCGCATCGCCGCCGCCGGAAGCCCAGCAATCGAACCAAAATTACCCTGCTTATCCACCAGCGGATAACGTGTATTCCACTCCTGCCCCATGCGAACCAAGGTCGGATAAATGGCCTGGTCGCCGTGAGGATGATACCGCTTCATGGTTTCACCGACGATACCGGCGCATTTGGAAGTAGCCGCCGTCGGCGTCAGGCCCAAATCCTGCATCGCCACCAGAATCCGCCGTTGCGACGGTTTTAGCCCGTCCCGCACATCCGGCAACGCCCGACTGACAATCACACTCATCGCATAAGTTAGATAGCTTTCTTTGAGCTCTTGTTCGATCGGCTGCTCGATCAGTCGGGCGGCTACTACCATCGGCCCCTGAGTGCTAGAAGTGCCTCCGGATTCTGTGCTAAAGTCCATATTCTGTCCCTGACCCTCTGAAGCATCGCCTGGGCCTGAGGAAAAGTTGGACTCCTGCGGAAGATCCGTATCGTTGGCCAAGCCAGATTCCTTTCGTCAAAGCCGGATCGGCACCCCAGAACATCTTGGAAGCTACTGCCTTGGGTGCCTTAATAAGAACTGGTTCAGAAAGAATTCCCCAAGCTGCTCGCAAAGCTACGCAGCGGGGTCTTCCAATGGCTTCCCCTCCTCCGCTGCCAGGAGGGGATGCTGCCCAGAGGTCCAGAATTACGTTAATATACCGGATGTAGGTTCTAGATTCAATGCCGGGAGTTTTATAATTTTTCTGTTCTTTTTATTCTATGTATTTTTCCTAGATTTCTAAAACTGTTTGCTTTTCCCAGTCTTGGCAATTTGAACTTGAAAAAGGACCTCGGCCATGATCATCGGTGTCCCAAAAGAGATTAAACAAGATGAATATCGGGTAGGAATCCTACCGGTAGGAGTAGAGGAACTCACCCGTGCGGGGCACAAAGTGCTCATTGAAGCCGGAGCAGGCTTGGGTTCCGGCATCTCCGACGAAGAATATCTGGAACATGGAGCCGAATTGGTCCCGTCGGCCCAACAAATCTACGCCCGGGCGGAAATGATCCTGAAAGTCAAAGAACCTCAGCCGGAAGAAATCCGACTGTTGCAACCCGGTCAAATTGTCTTTGCCTACTTTCATTTTGCAGCGGACCGGCAATTGACAGAGGCATTCCTCCAAAGCGGAGCTACTGCGGTAGCGTACGAGACGTTGCGGGATCGGCATGGGCGGTTGCCACTGCTGGTGCCGATGAGCGAAGTGGCAGGACGCATGAGCATCCAGGAAGGAGCTAAATACCTGGAACGCCCCCAAATGGGCCGGGGCATCCTGCTGGGCGGCGTCCCAGGCGTTCCACCGGCCGAAGTGCTTATCCTAGGCGGCGGAGTGGTCGGCTCCAATGCCGCCAAAGTAGCCGCTGGCTTCGGCGCCACAGTCTGGATCCTGGACATCGATCTAGATCGGCTCCGGTATCTGGACGATATCATGCCAGCTAATGTGGTAGAAATCTATTGCGACCGGCATACCGTGCTCCAGCTGTTACCTAGGGCTGACCTGGTCATCGGAGCCGTCCTGGTTCCTGGCGCCAAAGCCCCTGTGCTGATCCGGGCCGAAGACCTCCGATGTATGAAACCCGGCTCGGTGATTGTGGATGTGGCGATCGATCAGGGCGGCTGTGTAGAGACCAGTCGGCCTACCACCCATAGTCAGCCTACCTTTATTGTGGATGAGGTGGTCCATTATTGCGTGACCAATATGCCCGGTGCCGTAGGCCGAACCAGCACCTTTGCCCTGTGCAATGTAACCTTGCCCTGGGCCTTGCAGATTGCCAATCTTGGGCTAGCCCGGGCTGCCGAAAAACTGCCGCCGATTGCCTCGGCAATCAATATTTTCCAAGGGGAACTGACTAACCGAGCCGTGGCCGAAACTTTCGGCCTCCCCTTTAATCCCCGCTTTGAATCCGCCTAAGCCAGTGATTTAGCTAGGCAACTGCCGCATAGTTCAAGCAGGATATTTTTATACCATGTTAGCTTACCCTCCCCTAACCCATTGGTATCTACACACATCGGTGGAACGGTCCCAGGTTCAGACAGTCGCCGACCTGGAAAGGCATGTTATCTGGGCGCCTCTGCTGATTTTAGGCCCCCGCAGCCGGCCTCCGCTTTGCCCAGGCCGGCCTCTCCCGCTCCAGGGGAAAGGCGAAAGTTTTACCGGCTTGTCGATTCCTACGGCATTCTGCACTGTCCTGACTACGATGTGTAGATACCAATGCTCCTAACCCAAAGTATAAGGTTCCCAGCATTCTTGGCACTATATCGAGTAGACGTTCGAAGAGGAGAACCGAACGGCTATAAAATCAAAAACCTCTGCAAAATCCTGAACATATAGTGAACTTTATGAACTTTTGATTTTCTCTCCGTTCGATTGTCCTATCTGGACACCTACTATCTATTGGACGCTAGCAATGCTAGTACTCCCCCTGTATTGTGTTAAAGAGAATAGCAGCCAAAATGATATCAAAATATCTCCCTCAAATTAGGCAGAGGTTCTATCAAAAGTTCATGAGGTTCGCTGCATGTTCAGATTCAGAATTTTACAGAGGGCCCGAACCCTTTCCCCCACAGGAGATGCGCCAATGTGCTTGTTCAGACTAGGTAGGATGGTATTTATCGAAGCCGGAATGTTTGCGCTGTTGGCTGCAGCAGCCTGCTGGAGTTTTGGACGGGAGCCAGGCCAGCAGACGAAGCCCAAAGCTTTGGTCGGTGCATACTATTTCGACGGCTGGGCAGGCCGACATCGGCAGGCCGACGACCCTAAAGAACCCTGGGCCAAAGATGCCCCCACGCATCTAACCCGCCGAATGGTCGAAGAGTTTGCCGACCGAAAACCCTTGTGGGGTTGGCGGGATGATACGTTGGAAATTATGGAGCGGCAAATCGACTTGGCTGCCGACCATGCTATCGGGTTTTTTGCCTTCTGTTGGTATTGGCATCCCAAGCAGGAGGATATTGAGAACGACCCGAAGCATACCGGCCTACGCCTGTTCCTCCAGGCCAAAAACAATCACAAGATGCAGTTTTGCCTCTTGGTGGCCAATCACGCCGGCTTCTTGATCACTACGCCGGAAAATTGGCGCAAAGCCGCCCATATATGGCTGCCGTATCTGAAACATCCTCGGCATCTGCGGGTGGGCGGCCGGCCGTTGGTCATTATCTTCAATCCCGCCGACGGAAGCCGGGAGGGGCTTGCTGCGGTCCAACAAGTGGCCAAGGAGGCCGGTTTACCGGGAGTGGCCATTGCCGCCTGCGGCGCCGGGGATCCAAAGATCGGATATACCCATCGGACTTATTATACAATTGTTCCAGGCTATAGCGCCGGCTCTCAGGCCCGCAAATACCAAGAGCTTATCGAAGCCCACCAAAAGGCCTGGCACGGGACGCCAGAGCAACCCTTTATCCCCCAGGTTACCGTTGGCTGGGATAAACGGCCCTGGGAAACCGGCACCGATGCCCCTGGTGCCGGTTGGTACTATCCGGACCGCACGCCGGAAGCCTTCGGCCAGTTTTTGGAATCGGCCATCCAATGGATGGACAAAAACCCCGATAAAACCACGGCCGAACGCCTGCTCCTGATCTATGCCTGGAACGAACTGGGCGAAGGCGGCTACCTGGTCCCCACTGCCGGCGACCCCACGGCCAAATACCTCCAAATGGTCCGCTCCGTGGTCCTGGGCCAAAGCAAAGAGAAGTAAGAAAGACCAATCCTCCTTTTGAATGAGATTGGCCTTTTTCGATTACATGAAATCTATTTCACCATAAGAGTTGCATCTTAGAAGGGTTCAAGGAGATCTCGGGATGACTCTTCAGAAAGTTTTTGGCTGCGGTGTTCGGAGGGGATTTCAATCAGGAGCGATCCTCCGTTTACTGGCTAGTTTGATGTTGACTGTTGGGTGGTGGGAAGTCCCTTGCTTAGCAGAGTCGGGGCAGGCGGCGGCAAAGGCGAAAAAGCCAACGCCCGCTTTGGGCATGAATCTGGCCGGCCCGGCTGACTGGAATACGGAATTGCCATTTGTCGATGTGTTTCGGATGTCCAGGCCCTGGATCAGCCAGCGCAAAGGCGCCCCCTGGGGCAAAGGCCCGCCGCTAGCACTGGACCAGCATGGCTGGGTCAAACGCTTAGAACCGGACTGTTGGGCCGAGACCCCGCTTTGCACCATCGACGGCGGCCATTACCCGGCCGGCCAATACACCGTCTTTTACGAAGGCCAAGGCAAACTGGACTTTTGGGGAGCGGCCCAGGTGGTGGATCGCCAACCCGGACGGATCCGCATCCAAGTCGATCCCCAAAAAGGCGGCTTTTTCCTCCGCCTGCTGGAAACCGATCCCAACGACTATGTGCGAAACATTCGGGTCATTATGCCAGGCTTTGAAAAGACCTATGAAAAAGAACCGTTCCATCCGGCCTTTTTGCAACGGTGGCGGGGCATCCGGTGTTTCCGGTTTATGGACTGGATGCACACGAACGGCTCAGAGATTCGTCGGTGGGAGGATCGGCCCACGCCGGAGCATGCCACTTTCTCGGCCAAGGGGGTAGCCCTGGAGTGGATGATCGATCTGTGCAACCGCCAGCAGGCCGACGCTTGGTTCTGTATGCCGCATCTGGCCGATGATGAGTATGTGCGCCGATTTGCCCAGATGGTTAAGGAGCGACTGGATCCGAAATTGCGCGTCTATATCGAGTATTCCAACGAGGTGTGGAACTCGCAATTTCCACAGACGCGGTATAGTTGGGAGCGGGCCAAGGAGCTTGGCCTGGGGCCGAAGGAGCGGCCTTGGGAGGGCGGTGGCATGTTCTACGCCCGAAGGAGTGTGGAGATTTTCAAAATCTGGCAGGAGGTCTTCGGCGGTACAGAGCGGCTAGTCCGTGTCATTGCCTGGCAGGCCGGCAACCAATGGTGGATGGAAAGAATTGTACTGCCATTTGAGGATGCCTGGCGCCATACGGACGCCCTGGCCATCGCTCCCTACATCTGGATGAATGTCCCCTTGAAAGGCGACGAGCCCACTGCCGATCAAGTAGCCCGCTGGAGCGTCGAAGAGGTGCTGGATTATCTGGAGCGGGTCTCGCTGCCCCGAGCCATCGAAGCCATCCGCCGCTCTAAAGAAACGGCCGATAAGTTCGGCTTGCTCCTGGTAGCCTACGAAGGAGGCCAACACATGGTAGGGGTGGCAGGCGGCGAAAATAACGAAGCACTTACCAAGCTCTTTCAGGCGGCCAACCAGCATCCTCGCCTAGGCCAAATCTACGAAAAATACTATCAGGCATGGACCGAGTCGGGCGGCGATCTGTTCTGCTATTTCAGCTCCGTGAGCCGATGGAGCAAATGGGGTAGTTGGGGTATCCTCCAATGGTACGATGAAGACCCCAGAAAATCGCCGAAGTTTATGTCGACCATGCGATGGGCACGCCAACTCGGTCAACCGGTCTTCCTGCCAGAATGACCCGATCCTGAGCGACTGTCGAAAGAAAACCGGCTGACGAGGCCGGCACAAATGGCCTTCTGCCCTATGCGGGAGATTTTTGAGGCCCTACCGCACCGGCACTGGTTCTGGAGACAACCGGGGCTGTTGGGGTTTGGATGTGGGAGGCTGGAGCATTTCTCGGTCCAGAAGCACTCGCCCTCGCAGGCCGTCGTCTTCTGGCAGGCGGAAGCCCAGTTCCACCGGCTGGCCCATATCGAACCGAAACTTTCGGCTTTGAGATTCCTCCCTTGCCCGACGGGCAAGATCGGCTTTCTGAATCACTTTTTTCTCCGGCAAGGCAAAAAGAATTCGATTGCCCGATTCCGGCACATCGAGAATATACAGAGTGGGAAAGACATCCTGATAGGTACGGACCATAGAATCGTATAGGGGATTGGAGGCCCGGCTCCAGATATTGCCTACCACCAGACCGCCCGGCGCCAAAGCCTGTCGGCAGGCTTGCAAGAATTCTCGGGTGGTCAAAGGCGGCGGTACATTCTCTGCGCCGAAGGCGTCCAGGAAAATCACATCGTACCGGAGCTTCGTCTGTTCAATATATTTTCGTCCATCCTGTACAATAGCTCGCATATTTTGGTCTTCCTTGAACCCAAAAAACTTTTTTGCCGCCTTGACAACCTCGGGGTCCAGTTCCACCACGTCGATCTGAAGCTGCGGATAATAATGGCGGAGGAAACTGGGAATCGTTCCGCCGCCCAGGCCAACGATTAACACCCGCTCCAGTCGGTGGGCCAAAAGGAGGCCGACCGGCATGGCCCGCGCATAGGCCAACTCCACATGAGCCGGATCGCCCGGTTTGACCACGCTCTGCCTAGCGCCCCACCGCTCAAACCAAAGAGTCCGTAATCCTTGCGCATCCTCCGTTACCAAAATATAGTTATACGGCGATCTGGTTTCCCAGAGGACCTTTTCGCCTGAATACACCGAGACAGTGGCCTCAAAAGAAACCGCCTCCACGGGCGCCCCGGATAAAACGCCAAGCATCCCAGCCAAACCTAGCCACACAACCCGCTGGAAAAATCGGGGCTTTGAAATCGCTCCTTGCCGGTAACAGACGCCCCACATGAAACTATGAGCCCTATGGCCCCCTGGAACACCCATGGTCGGGCGATTAATAGATAAAACACCTTTCTTGGTTGTCGAACATCCTCTCCGCATGGCGATCTCCCTTCTTTGAAAACCAATCTTCCCACTCCCAGGGCCAGTATCTCTCTACCTGTCTCTTTACCTGCCAGTCCAGCCGTCTTGCCCAAATGGTTCGATTGGGAATCCTTCCGGAGGTATGCAGTTCTTACCATTTTCAACTAAATAACGGCACTTGTCATCCGGCGACCAGCAGCCATCAGATAGTGTTTCCTTTAGATCAATGGTCCGTCCTATAGTTGCCGAGGGGTGGCATCGCCAAGCGAACAGTCCGGTTAGGAAACCATACTAATCGGTCGGCACCTCGAACCGAAAGATTCCAAGGGTAGGAGACCATACAGTGTTGACCCCGAGAATCTCAGACTGGCTTGCATGTCCACTCATCTCTTTACTGTCTAACTGAGCGCATTCCATTCTAGGTGATGGAATCCCATCGTGAGGCAGGTTATTTGAGGCCTTTCCTCAGGTGCTGAAGAAAAGTTGGGTCCCTCTTTAGGGGTTTACCCAACAAGGTAATATATTAGTCTCTAACTAAATAATCTTTTTGATTCCACCTGGGATAGTAATATCTGTCTAGATATAACTTTCTATAATAAAACAACTTAGGATGTAAATGTTTCAAAAAAGACCTCCGATGATCACACAGAAAGTGAAGTAACTCAATAATGTAGGAAATTTGTAAATCAGAATTTTAGCCAGCCGGGTAGTTGACAAAACGGCTTCAAAGATCAAAATGTGCACAATAGGAAAACTGAGCAAGAAGGCGGAGGGGAAAAACTCACTTGTAGAATAATTAGTTGAAAATCAAATCATTGAGAGAAAATACACACAATGGAAAAATTTTTCGGTGGGGGATTGACAAAGACAATTTGCATCTCAATAATAAGCTTCAGTTGAAAGCCAGGCTCTACCTGCCCAGTAGGCTCGGATTCGTGGCGCAGGTAAATAGGAAAGGCACCGTGTGGTGAACTCTAAACCGGGGCGGAACTATTCCAGGGTGGCTGGTGGTGGCGGGGGTAGTGTCCTGCGGCTTTCCGACTCTTCTTGTAGTATTAGGGCTATCGGCTCTGGGGCCAAAAGGGCCTTTACCATTGTCGAACTGTTGGTCGTCATTACCATTATTGGGATTTTAATGGGCATCCTTTTGCCTGCTATTCAGCAGAGTCGAGAAACAGGCCGCCGAATCAACTGCATCTCTAATCTAAAGAACCAAGCCCTGGGAGTAGTCTACTTCCACGAGGCCTACCGCCACTTTCCACTTGGTATCTATCAGGCGACGAGTTTGGATCATTC
>JANXAQ010000300.1 GCA_025062105.1 Thermoguttaceae bacterium | reverse complement strand
TTGTTGCTCGATGTGTTCGCCACGCATCGGTTGCTGCTCCTGGTGCCAATCGTCTCTGAATAATTCCCCTTAAAAATCTCCTCCCAAAAACAAACATAACTCCTAATGGCCTAATAGGTTATCGAGATAGATTCTTTTTGGAAATTCCCTCCAGGCGTCATTCCTGCACCCAGCAGGAATCTAGTGTTCCCCAATGTTTCCCCATGCTCAGAGAAGCCCTGCTAAAGTGGGCCATCCCTCCTTGAGAAAATTTTCTCAAAAATTTTTTCCCACATGCTTAACAGCGCCGGGGGGATTATACTACAAAGGAATGTGGTAGATGTGTTTTAGTCCTCTTGGTCTTTGCCGGCGGCTGCCTGCCCTCAATGCCCAAGAGTTTAAAAACCAGAATTATGCAGAGGTTCCTTTCCTGTGCGGAGAAATCTTTCCGGCCATCGCCTTCAGAGAAAAGATAACCCTTCCTATCTTTGATTTTTGCCATTTTTTTCCCAACTTCTTTTGTCCTCGAAAGTTACGGAGCACCCCTCATTTGTACATGTAACTTCCTAACTGGAATGCTCACAAAGAGTTAGAGCGTAACCCATTCGGGACAGGCTTAAAAGGGCGAAAGTCGAGTTATCTCTCCGCTCGGATTAGTTTGGTGTGCTTTGCTCAAAAAGGAGACAAACCCATGCGTGAATGGCTGAAAATCGCCAGTGGTTTTAGGTGCTTTTTGGTTCTGGGCTTAGCCGGGTGGTTTCGGGCCGAAACCGTGGCCGCGCCGGATCAATCCCTGCCCTTGAGCAGCAGTCCGAAATATGCCTGGCCACGGCAGGATCAGATGCTGCTGGATGGGCTGTGGCAGGTGGCCTGGACGGATCGGAGGGCTACTTCTTCTCGATCTGGTTCAGCTCAGAGCCAAGAAAAAAGCCCGAAGCAGGCATCTGGACCTTCCCCTGCTTCCGGTGCAGATCTACAAAGCACCGACACACAAAAACCTTCTTTACCTGAGAACTTACCAGTTTCGTTGCCAGAAAACTTCGATCAGTTGGATTGGTTTGAGGTGCGGGTTCCCACGGAGGTACATTGGGCCTTGTATCGGGCCGGCAAGGCGGGGCATCCGTATGTGGGCCTCCATGCCACCAAAATGCGCTGGGTGGAAGAGAAGATGTGGTGGTTTCGCCGGCGGTTTGTAGTGCCGGAGGAGTTCCGGGCCCCACAGGTTCGGCTTGTGTTCGACGGGGTGGATTACTATGCCCACTATTGGCTTAATGGTCACTATTTAGGCCGATCCGAAGGGGCCTTCGGTGGGGTAAGCCTGCCGGTAGGGCAATTGCTTCGGTATGGGCAGGAGAATGACCTGGTGGTTCGGCTGGAATGCGGCGGTTACCAGGCAGGTCGGCCCGGGGGAGCAGCATCAGCTTCTTTGGTCAAATCAGAGCTTTGGAGCGGTTGGCCGATCGGCGCCAGGGATTTCAATACCATTGGGATTTGGCGATCGGTGCGTCTAGTGCGGAACGGTTGGCCGTGTTTGGAGCGGCCTTTTGTCCGAACGGTGCATTTGGCTGACAAGGAAGCCAAACTCCGTGTTTCGGTCGAAGTCTGCACGGTGGAGGAGAAAGAGCCGGCGTGTGATCTGGCGGTTACTATTCGAGGCCGGGGGTTCCAATCGCCGCCGGTTGAGGGTCGGCTCACTGCTCTGCAGCCCAAACCGTCCACGGTGGTAGCGGAGCTGGACCTCCGGGTGCCGGAACCTCGGCTTTGGTGGCCCAATGGTTTGGGCGATCAGCCGATGTACGAAGCAGAAATCCGTCTGGAGCGGGAAGGCCGTTTGTTAGATCGGCTTGTGGTGCCGTTCGGTATCCGGACGATTGAGCGATGCCGGGCCGGTAGGCCCTGGGAATCCTATCGTACCGGGCCTTGGGTCTTCCGGATAAACGGCCAGGAGTTTTTCGTCAAAGGGACCAATTGGATGCCCATTGACGCACTGGCTGATCTAAACGCAGAAGACTACCATTGGCACCTGCAAATGGCCCGGGATGCCGGAATCCAGATGATCCGCGTTTGGGGCGGCGGCATCTTGGAGCCGGAAATCTTTTACCAGCTTTGCGATCAGTGGGGCATGTTGGTTTGGCAGGATTTTCCATTAAGTTGCGGCTGGCAGGCCAAGGCGCTGCCTCGGCAGATTTGGGAAAATACGGTCATTTGGAACATCTGCCGACTGCGAAATCATCCCTCTCTGGCGTTTTGGTGCGGCGGCAACGAATTTGACCCATACCATCCGGCCAATGCGGATCTGATCCTCATGCTCCGCCGCTATGTGGAACTGTTGGACGGGACCAGGCCGTTTATGGGCGCATCGCCTGAAGAAGACGACATCCACGCCTATCCCCAGTGGGAGGCCTCCTGGGCGTGGCGATCGGAGCTTGTCCAGGGGCCGTTTATAAGCGAATGGGGGTCCCACGCCATGCCTTCGGCGGCTACCTATCGGCAAATTGTCCGACCGGAAGAGGCCGAGGCCGTCATCGGTCCCAGCTTGCTCCAAATGGACAAAAAACTGATGCAAGACCGGTTCCCAGAAATTACGTATCACTGGGTGGAATTTCAGCCGGACCGCTTGCCACAGATGTTGGCCCGTGGTTCAGCTTTCGACAATCTAGCGGAGGCGCCGTTGGGTCGATTCAGTGAGGCAGTGGCTGCGGGATCGGGCGAGTTTTACAAAATGTCGGCGGAAGCAGCTAGAGCAGCGTTCCCGCAAAACGGAGGGCTTTTATTCTGGGTATGGAAACGGCCTTGGCCGATTGTCGGCATCCAGATTTGCGACGGGTTCGGTCATCCCCTGGCCGTCTATTATGATCTGAAACGGGCGTTTCGATCGCCCTGGGTGTGCCTGGCGCCGCCGCATTTAACCTATATACCGGGCGAAGAAGTGGAAATGCCCATCTGGATTCTGAGCGAAGCCTGTCGGCCGGTGTTAAAAGGTGTCCGGGTGAAAGCCCGGCTAATTGGGCCAGACTTGACAGTTCGGCAAGAGTGGAAGGAGTGGCCGGCGGTTGATCTGCCCGGTTCGTCCAGGCCGATCCAAGGCCCCTGCATCCGGTTTCAAGTACCCCAGGACGCCAAAAGGGCCTTCTTCTTTATGGTGCTGGAATTGGAAGATGCGGCAGGCCGACTGCTGGCCCGAAATGTCTATCCCTTCCGCTGCCCGCCCCAGTTGGAAGACGAACACTTCCGTAAACAGTACCGGGCCAAACCGAGCCAGGCCTTTGTACTGACGGAAGGCCCTTGGCTTCGAGTGCAGTTAGAAAAACTGCCCACCAAACTGGCTCTCCACGTGCTTCGGGCGGAAAAAGAAGACTTCGACCGACTCCGCCTGGAAGTGGAGGTGGAAAACAAAGGAGCTCGGCCAGCCGTCATGACCACCGTGCAACCGACGGACCTTACGCCAGTGGTAGCCGAGGATGGCTACTTCTGGCTGGAACCGGGCGAGAGCCGACGGCTTTGGATTCGGCTTCGGCTTGCACCGGCCGGTCCAGTGCCTGATCCGGGTGCTACCCGTCAAGGTCCGCTAGCTCTACGAGCCACCGCCTGGAACGCCCCAGACACCCCCGCTGTACTGATCCCCACCGGCAATCCGTAATCGTATTAGACTCCGGCTAGATCAGACTCCGCCCATTGGTATCTACATAACGGCTTTCTCCTACAAGATGTTGTGGCCTTGCCGGGCAGTTTACCACAACATATTGTGGGTCCGAAAAGATGTGTAGATACCAATGGCTTTCTTTCCCTACGAAATGGCTTTGAGTGCCTATCTGGAATGTCCAATAGGAGCAAGAGGATTTCGGGGGGGCGCCCCCCAGAAAAAGGGACACACTCTCTGCCTGATACCTGGCACCGGAAGCTCCCGTTCGGTACCTTGGGGAAAATGGTATATTAAAGTTTATCCTGCAATTCGCGGTTCTGATATTGAAAGATGGATGGCGACTCCAAAAATTTTTATTTTAATGACACAAGATCCCCAAAAACGACAACCTTATCCTGAAACCCAAATGAAGAGCAATTGGCCAAAAACCTTCAGCTACTTGATTAAATTCAAGAAAATTTTACTTTCTAGGAGCTCAAAATCTATCCGTGATTTGATGAACCGCACCGCTTTTTATGCGATGTTTGGAATAGGTCCATACACAATCTCACCCTATAAAGTTGCATGGAAATTTATGAGTAATGATATATTTGCTTCAGTAATATCTCAACACAAAACAGTATTTGGTTATAAAACCGTAATTCCGACAAAAACAGTGGCGATATTTTCAACTGATACCGAATCCGAAGCCCATTATCTCTGCGCTATCATCAATTCCAAGCCGGTTCGTGATTTTATTAAATCTTTTTCTTCTGCTGGTCGTGGTTTTGGTACGCCGTCGGTGATGGAACATGTGGGCATTCCAAAATTTAACCCTAAAAACCCGCTCCACCTGAAACTTGCCGAAATCTCCAAAAAATGCCACCAACTTAAAGCGGAAGGCAAAGAAAAAGAAATCGAAAAATTAGAGAAAGAAAACGACGAGTTAGTTAAAAAACTTTTTAACATAAAATAGCCCCTATGCAAAATAATAACCATTTAGTTCCTCTACGCAAACGCCCTATGGGTCCGGCGTTAAAGCACTGTGGCCTACTCCCTGAGAACTGCTCCGGGTATTATTGGGTTTTGAATAACGAATTAAACTGGGCCTGTCCCAGAAAGCCGGGAAAATACGCTATCTGCCAGGGCAGAGGAGGTTATTTGCTAATTCAAACGTCAAGAGGAGACTCCGGAAGGCCCCGTTGCACCGAGGACCGAACCGGGTAGAATCGGCTCTATGAACCAACTAGTCGGTCCATCTCACCCGGAAAAGACTCTGTTGGCCCCGTATTATACCCCATATTATGCCCAGTTTCGGGGCCAGACCTTTATTATTCAGGCCGAGGATGAGGCGGTCGAGACCACTCTGAGTATGCGCAGCGTCTTGGAGGGCATCCAGGACTTGTTGCGCCACGGGATTCGGGTGGTGTTGGTCTTTGGCAAACCAGCCCGATTTTTGCAAGAGCTGCAAACTCAGTACGGGGCACGTCGGCATCCGGAGACCAATCGGCTGCTGATTCCGGAAAATGCTCTTGACCGGTTGGTAGAGGAACGAGGCCGGATCGGCCAGGCCTTGGCCAGCTTGAGCGAGACGCTCGGCATGGCGGCCACGCTGCTGCCAGCGTCGGTGGTTCGGGCGGAGCGGCGCATCGGCCATCAAAGTACTGGCGTCGTTACCGGCCTGGAGCTAGGTGCTATCCAGCAGGTGTTGGACCGGGGGGAATTGGCGATTTTAGGCTTTGGAGGCCAGACAGAACGGGGAGAATTTTTACATATTCCCTCGGTGGGTTTGGCGGCAGATTTGGCCGTGGCCTTGCAGGCCCAGAAACTGTTACTTTTGGCCCAGACGGATGGTATTTGGCTTCCGCATCGCCGAGGCGGCCAACAGCAACTGAGTTTTGCCGATCTGGAAGAATTGCTTTGCCTATTGACTCGGCAGCGGCCCGATGGTAGTCCGCTGGTAGCGCCGGAACTGGTGCCGAAGGTCCATGCAGCGATTCGGGCAGTGGCCGGCGGAGTGCCACAGGTGCATATTGTTTCCTATAGCCGACTTTTGGAAGAAGTGCTCACTCGAACTGGTGTGGGCACTATGATCGAGCGCTTGCAAAGTCATTACGTTGAGTACGCCCGGCCAGAAGACCTGGATGAAATCCACCGGCTTCATACTGAGGCCCTCCGATATACCACAGCCCGAGGCACTCCTTTTGTCAAGCCGTTAGACCGGGAGGAATTGGAGCGGCTTTTGCCCTGGACATTGCTTTTGACACATCGAGGGGTGCTGATCGGCAAATTGCATGGGCAACAGGTCCCAGGCGTTCCCGGAGCTTTGTGTATCGGGGGTTTTGTGGTGGGCGAAGACCATCAGGACTCCCAGCAGGGCCAATTGCTCTTATCAGAGGCGTTAGAGCGATTTCGGCAACGGGGCTACCAGCAATTAGTGGCCATTACGGCTTCCCCGCGTGCTAAGCGGGCTTTTGAGCGGGTGGGCGGGCAGGTGCCGGAAAAGCTGACCCATTGGCAACAGGACTTACTTACCGAGGCCCAAAAGAGGTATCATCCCCAGGAGCGGGATGAGGTACAATTGTACTCATTCTAACCGCCCTTGCCTCGCCTGCGCCCACATCTGATGACCCCGCCTCTTTTGCATTCCTGAGGTTTTGCCTGCAGCTTGACTTTTGCCATTTTTCCTAACTTAGTCTGCTTCCAATAGCTACGACGAAACCTCCTTTCGTTCCCCCAATTTCCTAACTTCAATATTTATAAGGACTTAGGGCTTTACCCCATCCAGGGCGAGGCAGAAATTGGCAAAATTCGAGGCCTGCAGGAAACACCAATTGCGTTTGAGATACTGTTCCGACAAGACCAGTGCAGAGCTTGAGCCTGCTTGGCATTGGTATCTACAATGGCGGCTTTCTCCTCAAGATGTTGGGGCCTTGCCCCCCAGATTAGCCCAAGATCAAAATATTGTGGCTCCGAAAAGCTGGGGCGATACCAATAGCTATTTGGAGGAGAGTTCAAAATTGGCCGGCCCGCCAGGAGCCGTGTATTTTAAAGGCGACGTTTTCACATTGGCATATTTAACCGGGGTTAACAAAGCAGGCGGCTTTTCGGGAGCCAGGGGATCTGTCCGCGTTAGTTCTTCGGTCTTCTGCACGGTAACGATATACTCGCCGGGTTTAATTCCCCCCAGGGTGCCGGTCATGACGGTAAATCGGCCGGAAGCATCGGTTTTGGCATGGCCTGTGGGGCCGCCTTTTACCGGATGAAACGTAACCACAGCCCCATTTAACGGTTTGCCGTCTAAAAGCACCGTGCCAGATACGGAGACCAAATTCTCTTTTTTCCCACAACCAGCCAAACAGGCCAAGACACCCCCTAAGAGCACAATGCCAGTCCGGCTGGAGGACTTCATAAGGTAACTCATGTACATATCTCCTGAGGAAGTTGGAAAAGTCAGTTTCG
>JANXAQ010000254.1 GCA_025062105.1 Thermoguttaceae bacterium | reverse complement strand
CTTGCTTTGGCTGTGCCACGCACAGCCTACCCGGCCAAATGCCGCTGGAAGTAAATATCCGTGCATCCGACGGCACTCTGCTGAAAACCCTCCGACAGAATCTGGAATAACCACCTAGAAGCCCTGATGCCCTCTGATAGGGCTCTAGGTTGCTGAAAACACTCTGAGAAAACTTGGATGGAAGCGTTGGCGTACTCTTCGGAAGTGCTTAAAGAGCCAACAGGTTATAGAGTAGTCTCTACGCCAAAATCTGGACAAATCGCACCCGGCCTCCTACCAGATTCCTCCGGGCTTTTCGACCTGCATCAAACCCTCCGGCAGAACGTGGGATAAGGGGAGCAGGTGGATCTAGAGTGATTGTTGCCTATTGCTGGCCCCCAGATGGCAACAATTGCCTACAGGGGGCCTTTTGTGTTTGGGGCTTCTCTATATTGTCTTTTCCTTATCCCTACTCTAAATATGAGAAACATTTAACAAAATGTGACTCCCAGAAAGCGAGGAGCCATTTTGCCGTTCCTCCAGCGGGAAGTAAGCTCCCTTTGTTAGAAACTCTTCGTTGGCCTTTTGCCGTTTTGGACGTCCTACCGAAAAGGAGAAATTCTAAGCCTTTCTAATTCTTTGTAATCATTGGATTTAGGCAATTGGGTGAACAAAAAGAGGTTTCGCCGCAACTCCTGGAGTCAAACCAAGTTAACAAAAGCGTTCAAAGTCGAACTTAGAACCTCTAACCAACCGAAAAACCAGATGGTTTGGAAATATTACCTGCTCAAGTGAAAGGAGGATAGTTCGTTTTTTGGTAGAGTATGTCCTAAAAAGATTTTCTATGAGGAAAGGGGGTTTCCTTCCTCAATGCCTTAGAATCCCCAAAATCCCTGGTTTTAAGGATACTGAAGGGTAGGAGCCGGTCGGCCAAAACCCATTGGAAACTGCCCAAATCCCAATTTCATGACAGCCTCTTAGCTCGACTTTTGCCATTTTTGGCTTCGGTCCGGAAGAGGAATGCTCTAACTCCTTGTAACTATCGAGGTTAGGAAAATATGTGAACAAAGGAGAGCCTCGCCCTAACTACTGGAAACAAAAGCAGTTAGGAAAATTGGCAAAAGTCGAGCTTAGAGACTGCCTCTTGAAAGGGGAGCCGCAGTCTAGGGCGGTTTTGCCCATGTTGGTCGGTTTTGTTTCCGTTTTGGTAGGTTTCGGCCTCTGCCCGAAAACGGTTTCAACAGACTCTTAGAGACTCTACAACCTTTCCGGAAAGAGAAGTTGCTCTTGGGGGTTTGCTTGAGCGGCGGGGTGGGATATGATATAGTGTGAAAGACCAGAGGGGCTGAGAGCGATTTCGGGTAGCATCGTGGGCTTTTTGCCCGTCGAAAAGGAGGCATATAGGATATCGGAATTTTGGAAGGAGAAATTGGATGGTTTCACCGGAATTGTTGCGTCGGTTTCGGAGTTTTGCGGGTTTGAGCGAGTCGATTTTAAAGCAGATAGCGATGATAGCCGAAGAACGGACCGTGCCGGCAGGAGTGCGGCTTTTCGATGAGGGCATGCCGGCAACACATTTATATGTGATTGTGAAGGGGGAGGTGAACATTCAATACCTTTTGGGTAACGGCGAGATGCGAACGGTAGATACGTTGGTGGATGGGGATTTATTGGTCTGGTCGGCCCTGGTAGAACCCTACCGGACCACGGCCTACGGCACAACAACTAAGGAGACCCACTTGATAGGGATTCAGGCGGATCGGCTTCGGCAACTTTGTGAGGAGAACCCGATTTTGGGGTATCGGCTGATGACGCAGGTGGCCAAACTGCTGGCGCATCGGTTGGAGAATGCCCGGATCCAACTGGCGGCCACTTAAGCGGCTGGGTTTAAGAGCATTGGACGTGACAGTACGGTGGGTAGGGAGCTTAAGGCTAGAGAGGCCAGACTTGGCATAGGAAACACCAGGAGCTGGAAGAGAGGCAGTATTCGGGGGGAGGAAAGCGGAGGAGGCAATATGAACATATATGCCCATCTTGGAAGACAACCTCACGCATCAGCTGATGGCCTGGACCGTCTGGGGGGAGGAAGGCGGATTTTGAGAATCCTGCTGGTTAGCTGGGGAATTTTGATACAAATTTTCATCGCTCACGGGGCGGAGGAGACCCGGCGGACCGCCACCTACCGCACGGCAGTTACCGACGCTCGCCGTTGGATGTCCAAACGAGATCTGGAGCAGGCCGCCCAAGCACTGCGATTAGCCCAGGAAAATGCTCGCACGGAGGAAGAACAACAAGAAGTACAACGCCTGGAAGTGTTGTTGGAATATCTTCGGCAGTTTTGGCAACTGACCATTAAAGGAGCCCAGAAACTCCAGGCTGGCCAAGAGATCGAAGTAGAAGTAAGTCGATATAAACGAATCAAAGTGGCGGTGGTCGAACCAGTAGCTGGCGGCCTCACGCTGCGGGTCGAAGGGGTCAATCGGCTTTACCGATGGGAGTCGATGCCCACGGAGATCGTTTTGGCGTTGGCCAAGCGAGCGTTGGCCAAGGACAATGTATCCAAAGTGGTTCTGGGGGCCTTCTTGGCCGTCGATGAAAAAGGCGACCGGGCACAGGCCCGGAAACTCTGGCAAGAAGCCCAACAGGCGGGATTGGACGTAGGCCCTTTGCTGGCGGAACTGGATGCGGCGGAAGCGGCAGCCAAAAAGCCGCCCCCGCCAAAAGAATCGGAACTCCTGGAAGCAGAAACGGCCGTTAAACAAGAGTATGCCCGGGCGTATGCCCGAGCTACCACCGCACCAGGCAAAGAGGAACTGGCCCGAAAACTGTTGGCAGATGCACAAAAAACTACTGATCCTCTAAAACGGTTTGTCATGTTGCGGGAGGCACGTGACCTGGCCGCTTCGGCCTGCGAGCTCCGCATGGCCAGCTCGGCCATTGAACAGATGGCTCAACATCATCAGGTGGATATCATCCAAATGAAACTCCAAATGCTCCAAATGGCCGCCGAGCAGGCCCGATCTCCCTTGCATTACCGAGATGTTACCCTGCTCAGTCTGAACTTGGCCGAGGAAGCTCTTCGCAACCGTCGACAGGCCGATGCCCAAGCAGCCCTTCGCTTGGCTAAACAGACAGCCCGAAACTCCAAAAGCCGAGACCTCATGCTCCAAACCATCGCCGCCGAAGAAAAACTCCTTGGAACACAACAAAAGAAAAAATGAGGAACCATCCTGAACATATAGAGAACCACATACACTTTTGATTTTCCCGCGCTGCGGTTGCAATAACCAAATACCTACCTCTAGATTGCCTGCTAGGAATGCGTGCCCCCATAGGTTTGGTTAAAGAAACACAAGCCAAAATCATAAAATATTCCCTATTATGCTAAGCTTTCCAGGAAACATTTCAGCTAAGTGGGGATTAATTTTCCCCCTCTACCCTGGCGGCATTGGTATCTACACATCGTAGGCAGGACCGTGCAGGATGCCGGAGGAACCGACAAACCGGTAAAACTTTCGCCTCTCCTCTGGGGCAGGAGAGGCCGGCCTCGGTTTTGCCAAGGCCGGCTCCGGGGGCCTAAAATCACCAGAGGCCCAGATAGCATCCCTTTGCCAGTCGGCAACTGCCTACACCTGGGAAGGCTTCCTCGATTTGTGTAGATACAAATGCTCTGGCGGGGGAGTGAGAGTGAGGGGAAACGACACGTTCAACAGGCCTTTGTGCTCCCTCTACCAGCCCCCCTGAAAGCAGGCGACTCTTGGCACAGAGGACAACGGCAGGTTTCTTCTCTCGGTGAAAATGTACTAGTTTATATCCAGCAACGTCTTGCTACAAATTTCTGACACATGCAAGCAAACCCATGCTACAGATATTTTGCCCGTATTGTTCGCGTCAGGTGATCTTGGAAAGCTCCCCGCCAAGCGAGCTGCTAACTTGTCCTCATTGTTCAGGAAGATTTGGGAGCGATCTGGCAAATAAGGAACCGATTGATCCTAACTCGGAGCAAGGCACTAGGCCATTGGAAGCTGCCGAAGAACCCGAACCGGCCCAGGCGGATTGGCTTCAACGATGGATCTGGATTTTGACCGGCGTAATGGTATTTTTGATCGGTCTCATTCTGGCGGTGTCTGCAGGTCGGTATGTGCGAGCTCTGCGCACAGCCAACCTCGAGAAAGAAGCAGAACTTCTTCGGGCTGGGGGCGCTCAACCGGCTAGCCCAAATGCATATGCCAAATCAATCTCTCAGCTCCGCAGCGCTAAAGATCCAGTAGCTCGATATAAGGCGTTGGAATACCTGGTAGGGCAGGGGCCATCGGCGGTGGAAGCTGCCCTGGAGAGCTTGGTGCAGACTAGTGAGGATGGCAATCTCTTTCAGATACCCGAAGGGGCAGTGGCAGCCTGGGTAGAAATGGGTTCGGCTGGTGTACCGACGCTTCTGCCTGCTTTGGAGTCAAAAAAAAGCAATGTCCGGGCGGGGGCTGCCTATATACTGTCTCAGCTAGGGGGCCAAGCAAAAGCGGCTCTCCGACCGCTAGCGAACTTACTGGAAGATCCCCATCCTCGGGTGCGATGGTATGCTTTGGAGGCTTTGGCGGGACTAGGACCGGCTGCGGCAGAGGCTTTAGAAAAACTGACCCCCTTGTTAGAGCATCCGGATCGGCTCACCCGACGAAGGGCTTTGTTAGTACTGGCTCGAATCGGCCCAAAAGCAAAGATGCTCTTACCGCAAGTCCAAAAGCTGGCCAAAGAAGATCCGGATATGTCGGTTCGCCAGATGGCCGAACTGGCTGTCCGACAGTTGAATCTAGAAGCCTTAGCGGATCAGGCAGCTCAAGATGCTTCCGAAGAGCTCCAACCCTTGATCGAACGCCTCCGGGGGGGTAATCCATATGAAGCGGTAGCAGCGGCTCAGGCGTTGGCCAAATTGGGACCAAAAGCCGCCGAGGCCCTCCCAGTCCTGGCTCTGGCCCTCTACCACCCGGACAAATGGGTCCGAGAAGCTGCGGTTCGGGCTTTGGGAGCTATTGGCCCCCAAGCTAGGACGTATCGGGATCCCTTGGTGGCGGCCACTTTGGACGTGGAGCCGGAGGTACGCCAAGCCGCCCAAGAAGTCTTGGATCAAATCGACGGCCGAAAACCTAAAAAAGTTCCCTAATTTTGCCCTTCCACTGAACTCCTGTGGATTGGGGTGCGAAGAGTGGGGCAGTACCGGAAACCCTAGAAGTTTGCAGAAGGGAAGTTTTCCTCCAACATTCCATAATCTCTTCGTTATCCAATCGATCTATCTTGTGCAATATATTTAAATTCTCTATTTTCTCTCCATTCTGTGGGTAATCGAGGGCGGAAAATGCCTCTGGGAGTGGCAACTTTTGCCAAAAAGTGGACTTCGACCCTTTCCGGCAAAGAAACCGATCCCCAACATTCGGAAAAAATCCGAATCGCAAGATATATATTCGGCCAAAGTTAGATAAGTCGGATCAAAAAGGAGGGGAGTTTTTTGATGTGTTGGCATGGGATGTGCTTAACCAGGAGTTCAGTGTCGCTTTATTCCCAAGTTCCACCCAAGAAACCTCTCTGAATCTTTTAGGCTTTTTCTGTTTTATCCAAAGTATCTATCTTTCCTAGATTTTCTAATAGGAAATATTTTATCATGACTCCTTTTATTATGACTCCTTTGGCCAAATTGCTTCCTAATCCAGGATGGATTACCTCTAGCGGGAATCCCCTCCGGACGCCTATTGCAGAGAACGGATTAACGGTTTCCTATGGCCGGTCTGTTGGGGGCGAGTCGCTAGGATCAAAATCAGCAAACTCCGCCCTGGTGGAGATAGCGGCCCGATATGATGTAAAAAAGATTACTCCCCGAGAGTTTGCTCAAATGCTTCAGCAGCTGCAGCAGGCCGGTGCCCTATCGGAAACCGATCGGCAATTGCTGCTTCAGATCCTGGTGGATCTCCACCAGGAAGGAATCGATCCGAACGAAACGATCGATCTTGTACAATTTTACACAAAGAAAGTGAAAAAATTTCAAGATTCCCTCCAGGGCACTAACACAGACCCTCAGACCCGGACCCAATTGGGCAGGATGTTGGCCGAGATGGAAAAACGCCTGGATTGGCTCCGCCGCTTCGCCCTGTGGCATACCTGCCCAGACTTGCTCAGCCTCGATCTGCTCTCTTAACAGCCCTGCTTTTGGTGGCTCCTAGGGTGGTTTGCATCTCAATCAAACCTTTCTGCCCCACTATCCTCGCACACACAAACCGGCTCTACTGGCGATCTACGGTAGGTTGTATTGTCAATCAAATTTTTCTGCTCCGACAGTGCCGTTCGACTTTCTAGGGCCTACCGAGTGGAATTGCCTATTCAAAGATCGATGATGCTTTTTCCCATTTGAGCCGGTTGAGAAATTGCTTGACGGGGGCTTGATTTCCCTGCAGCCTTCTTTATAGTGAAAAGAACCGGGAGTCGAGATGTTGGCGCTGTTTGGCTGTGGGTGGGCAAGGGCCTCTTTTCCGGAAAAGTACCTAGAACCCTACTGAGTCTCGGTTTTCCTACAGACGTTGGCCAGGAGGTTGGCGTAATGGCTATGGAGCTTTCTAGTTCTGCATTTCGGGCGGGTGGTCCGATCCCGCGGCGTTATACGGGCGAAGGAGAGGATGTATCGCCGCCTTTGGAATGGAAAGGAGTGCCAGAGGGCACAAAGGAATTTGCCCTGATTTGTGACGATCCGGATGCTCCGACGCCGGAACCATGGGTGCATTGGGTGCTGTACAAAATACCTGCCACTGTTAGCAATTTGCCCGAAGGACTGCCTAAAACCCTTCAGCTCTCTGAGCCTCCCGGCGCCATGCAAGGCAAAAATTCCTGGACCAGTGGCCAAACCATCGGCTACCGAGGTCCCATGCCTCCGCCCGGCCATGGAGTGCATCGCTATCATTTCACTCTGTATGCCTTGGACGCACCGCTAAATATCCAACCGGGGGAGACCAAGAAAAATTTATTGAAAAAAATGGAAGGCCATATCCTGGCCACCGCTACTCTGATCGGAACCTACCAACGATAATTTACCGACTCGGGCAGAAGCTAGCCAATCCACTCTTGTGCTTTCGGAAGGCGTGCAAATGGAAAAAGTTTCTTAGGCATTTTCCTAACGCCGCTGGCATACTATCCCTATAGAAATCGGAAGCTTGCTTCCTTTAAGAAAACTAGAGTTTCCCGGAGGGAAAACTTCAGCCGACAAGCAGAGCTAACGGCTTCTTTCCAAAGCAGTCGCCAACCAATTGGGTATTTCTGCACCAGTAAAAGTTTCTTTAGTTGCCGGAGCTATTCCTTTCCAGCTGCGCAGGAGACAAGCTCGGCCAACACGTTAGCCGAAGGAAAATCCGTCCTGGTTATCAGTGTGTGGAAACAGAAAGCCGGTTTTTTCTGGCTCTCGCTCCAGTTTGTATGGGAAGCAGCCTGGATGTTCGCTGGGGCGCCAGTGAAAATTCAAGATACCCTCTGGATCAAAAATAGAATTTCCCCTTGGTGAAGGGGGTTCAAGAAGGTTTTTCCACTCCGATCCCGGTGTGTAGGCTGAACGACGACTTATTCATTGAGTTGAGTGAAGGAGAGGAAGCATGAAATTGACCCGTCGAAAGCTTTTGCAAGGGGCGGCTGGAGGACTGGCAGTACCTTGGTTATTGCCCAGTCGGGTGTGGGCGCAAAAACCCGCCCAGAAGCTGACTATGGGATTTATTGGCATGGGGGTGCAGAACCGGGGTTTATTGGGCGCCTTTATGGGCCATGGGGTGCAAGTGGTGGCTGTCTGCGATGTGGACACCACCCGGCGGGAAGATGCCAAACGCCGAGTGGACGAACGCTACCAGCACTCCGGCCCGGGCGGCTGTAAAGCAGTTCGCGATTTCCGCGAAATTACTGAACGCGATGACATCGATGCCGTCTGCATTGCCACGCCCGACCACTGGCATGCCATTCCGACTCTTTCAGCCCTCCGGCATGGGAAAGATGTCTATTGCGAAAAGCCACTGACTCATAACATCCATGAAGCGGTCGAAATCATCCGTACCGTGGAAGCGACCAAGCGGGTGCTTCAGACCGGAAGCCAACAGCGTTCTAGCAAAGAGTTCCGCATTGCTTGCGAGCTTGTCCAAAACGGCGTGATCGGTAAGATCCAGCGGGTTGAATGCAGTTTTGGTGGCCCGCCGAAGCCGTGCGATCTGCCCGAAGAACCGATGGAGCCTGGGCTAGATTGGGACATGTGGCTGGGTCCGGCACCGATCCGGCCTTACAATTCCGTGTTAAGCCCACGGGGGGTACACAATCATTTCCCGGCTTGGCGGAACTACCTGGAGTATGGTGGCGGCGGAGTGGCCGACTGGGGAGCTCACCATCTGGACATCGCCCAATGGGGCCTCGGCATGGACCGGAGCGGTCCGGTGGAAGTCATCCCGCCGGAAAAACCCGGTGCTGGTTCCGGCGCAAAATTGGTCTATGCCAATGGCGTCGTCGTCGAGCACAAAGGTGGTTTTGGTGTCCACTTCTTCGGCACAGAGGGCGAAGTGGCCGTCAACCGCGGCCAATTCAAGCTAATCCATAAGGGGAAAGTGATCGCCGAGTTTACCGGCCAGAAAGATACCTCTTGTGCCGCCCAAGTGCAAATTGCTGAAAAAACATTTTTACAAAACGGTAAAATCCGCCTCTATGAAAGCCGAAACCATATCGGCAATTTCCTGGAGTGTGTTCAAAAACGCACTTTACCGGTGGCCAGCCATCAGGAAGGTGGACGCACTGCCATCTGCTGCCATCTGATGAACTTGGCCTACCTGCACGGCCAACGCTTGAAATGGGATCCGGAAAAGTTTCGATTCGTCGGCGGCACTGGGGATCCGAAATGGCTCACCCGAGACTATCGCCACCCCTGGAAGGTATAAGGCCAACTGGATATAGTATAAATATACACATCCAAAGCGGAGAAGTACCGCCTTTTCTGGTAAGGGGATGGACTAGCCGGTGTTAGCTCGACTTTTGTCAATTTTCAGGGTGCAGCCTTTTTGGGATGTGCTAACTCTTTGAAAATATTGGGGTTGGGAAATTTACTGAACAAACATTCTTCAAAGCCTAACTCCTTGTAATAAAAGAACTCCCAAAAACGGCAAAAGTCGAGCTTACTCCAAGCCTGTGAAAAGCCACATGGAAGGCAGAGCAAGTCTTTCTCTATATGGTATAAGCCGTCCCAGCGGCCCTGGGCAAAGGTTTTTCAGGCCCGAAGGGGAGGCCGCCCCAGCGGGACGTTTGGCACGTATAGGCTGCTTCAGACTCCCCAATTGAAAAGATTTTACTACCCCTATTCCGTTCCCAATTCTTTCATGAGGTGCCCTGCCGGGAGGCCAAAGGCTTCTCAGAGGCTGTCTGGAAATGTCTTTTTCCAGGGAAAATCAGCTCAGTAGCTGGATTACCTAGCATCCGGAACGTGCTTATTTTCCCCGTCTTTTGCTGGAAGAGCTGGTTAATCCAAACCCTATCGGAAACCGCCCAAGTCTTGATTTCCAGACAGCTTCTCATCTCGACTGTACTTTCTGAAAAATTCCCCTTTAGGGGGTTGAAATTGCTCTGGCTCCGGCTTACCTTCAGCGGCTACTAGCCAGGCCCTTTGGATTGGCTAGCAGCGTAACCTATTGGAAGGCCATAGGTTAGCGGAGCCATTTTGGTAGGGTCTTTGGCGGGGGCTTAGAAGTTGGAAATTCTCTTTGGGAATGGGCGACCCGGTTGGGCTGGCTCCATAGCATCTGCCCCTAACGAGTGATTTTGCAGAAAGTACAGATCCGACTTTTGCCATTTTTAATCCTATGCCGAATGTGCCACGCTCTAAGTCTTTTTGGGCACTAGAGTTAGGGAATTGCATGTACAAATGAAAACCCGCCCCATAAGTTTCGAGGATGAAAGAACTTAAGAAAAATGGCAAAAGTCGAGCTCATACTGTTTCGGGGAAAGTTATGGGATTTCCAAGGTCCCGATATATTCCTCCAGGTTCTTTTTGGCCGCCTGGATCTGCTCTGTCAGGGCGGCTATCTGTGCTTGGAGATGGTCGATCTGGTCCTCCTGCTGGCTAAGTTTCTGAACATAACGTTGATACAGATCGCTCGTCTTATCCAGTTGGGGGAGGTTCTTGCGAATCCGAGCCTGATCCCGATGAATCTCTTCGATTTGGTGTTCTAGGTCGAGGCGGTCGAGTTCCAAGCGGCTCATCTGATTTTTCATTGCTCCTACTTCTCGGAGGACCTGTTTGATCTTGTCGCTTATGTGTTTGGAGTCCATTATCATGGCAAGCATCGTATCGTTCATATGGGCAATGCCCACCACATTTACAGTTTCCCACTGTTCTTCCACAGCCAAGCTGGCCGATTCGCCTGGCTTGGCCACCAGCAGAAATCGATAGAGGTCTCTGGTTTTTTCCACAGGCTCCTTTGGGTTAACTAAAGTCCACTGCCCGTCATATGGGTGTTCGATGAGGACGTTTCGCACTTTGTCGGCAGAGTTTTTCACCGTATAGAGATGCCTTCGGGTGAATCGTTGAGTAATATGGGCCAGGCCTTGGTTCACATGTACCCGCACTGTTTCTATCGGCTCCTCGAGCTCTTGGGTAGCTACCTCCACGCATAAATCTAGGGCGTAGCTTAAAAGCCGTTGGCTGCCGGGCGGAATGTCCTGAATTTTGGTTTCCCCGGCATAGACGCCTTCATCAAAGACCGTCATTGGCCCTTGCATAAGATACAAAGGGCTGGTATTAGTGATCCGAACCCCCAACAGCGGATGTTTCGGATGGGCCAAACGGTTATATACGCAAAGCTTTTCGGCGGGAATTTCGGCCATCAGGATGGGCAACATGGCCGACTGCTGCCTAGATAGGCTGACTGGCCTGATAATCTGGTACTGGAATGCTTCGCCGACCTCAGCAGACTCGGCTGCGCTGGGCGCATCCCGGCGGAAGCCAAATACCCCGGCCGCTTTCTGCTCTTTAATCTCTTGGACCGCAGATGCTATAGAAGCGGAAGTATCCGCATACGACGGACCCTCCTTTGACAAAGGTAAACTAGCCAGGCTTGCTCGTTCCGCCCGGATACCTTCTGGTTGCTCCGCTATTTTCTCTGGGTGGAGTAGATCCTGTTCATGGACCCTGGGCCGAAGCGACCGATGGAGATCGATTTGTTCCCATGGCCGAGGTAAATACACCGGCTCATAAAGTTCCATCTGGAAAGAAACAGGCCGACCGCTCACTAACGTTAGATCCACCTGGTTCCAGTCCTGGTCGGTGGTGTTTTCCACGATTGCCCAACCTTGGAGCCAGGCGGGTTTACCCTCTTCCAAAACGAGCCGATAACTAGTCTTCCACACTGGCGTCTCCAAAAGGTAACCGATTCGGGCCTGCCGTCTGCCCCGCCCGGGGAATCGGAGGATTATCGTTCTTTTGTTTACATCTCGGCTGCTCGCTAACACAGCCAATGCATGGCTCAATTCCTTGCAAATCTCTTTGTTGAGCGGTTGAATGAGACGAATTTGATCCAGCTCCACCGAACGGAGTCCTCCGTCCGTAACCAGGTTTAAAAATTCTACGTTTTGCACCTGTTTTTCTGCTACTTTTCTTTTTCGGGTTTCTACTCCCAGGATCACACCGACAATCTCAGTCGGGGCCTCCAGACGGACTTTTTCGCCACGCAACTGATTGAGCAGTTGGCCCATCGTAGGGTTAGACGTCAAATCCACAGCAAAACTTTTCAGCGTCCGACTGAGGGGGGCTTTGGCCGCATAACTTACCTCACACCCGCTACCTCCTTCATCGACTACCACCATAGTTTTGAGCAAATCGTTGATCTGCTCGGTGCGGAAGCGGAGTTCCACCTGGGCCTCATCGACCAGTTCGCCACGGTGTTCAAAAAAGCCCACACCCGCTGTAAATAACACCACTCGTTTTAGCGGCAGGATAGCCGACCCCAAATTGTCCGGTCCTCCGCCTAAGCCAATCGCTCCTGGTTCCTCCGCCCACCTACAACCAGGCCAGCCAAAAACCCCAACCCCACCAACCAATCGTCGCCACCAGTCCAACACACTCATCGGTATATCTCCTTTGCTGCCCAAAAACTCCTCTTTTATCCTTTTTTATCCTTGGGAAGGCTGCTGATTGGACCCCGTCCTAGCAGGTGAGAAGGTATCTCCGAACCGCGTCAAAAAGGTAGGGGACTTAAACCTCTGCGCAGATACCTGGGAAGGACTCGTCAATCCTATCATTGCCCTGGAAGGTTTGCAACCCTCTCTTAATAACATAAACTAATGTATAAAAACTCCTTCTGGTTGCCTTCTGATTTGGTAATCCTTCAAGCAAGTGGAGTGAATCCTGGTTTTTTAGGCAGAGTCTTTCCGAGTCTCATTCCACCATAAGCAGCTAGACTTCCTTTTCTCGACTTTTGCCATTTTGGACCTCCCCTGGGAGAGGAATGTTCTAACTCTTTGAAACTATTAGAGTTAGGAAATTGAGTGAACAAATGGGGTTTTGATCGTAACTTCTGGAAACAAAAGGAGTTAGGAAAATTGGCAAAAGTCGAGTCCTTTTCGCTGCTTCTTTTTTCTCATCTCTGCGCAAGCAAGGATCCGGAAATCGCCCTCTCATCAGCGCGGGTGAGGGTGGTGTGCATAAGCACACCGGGTGAGGGAACCCTGCTCCGAAAGCCGAAAGCAAAGGGCCGAAGGCCCAGGGCAGTAGGAGATGGGGAGTAAGAGAGTTTTGACAGATGGAAGCCAAAACACAGAGCCACGTCGGCAAACAAGTGATTTTGATTCCCCCTCACCCGGCTAGCCTTACAGGCTAGCCGGCCTCTCCCACGGAGGGGAGAGATGAACAAAAACTTCCCTCTGCCTCTCCCCACCGCGGGAGAGGGTGGTGCGCGTAAGTACACCGGGTGAGGGGCCTTTTCCGCCTCTGGCCACCGCAGTGCTCTTTTGTCATCCCTGCGCAGGCAGGGATCCGGAATTGCCCTCTCCCCGCCGTGGGCTCGCTGTTATACACAAGTTAAAGTTCAGACGCTCAGCCATCACTTTAGGCAAAGCAGGGAAACTCGTTGAACAACACAGAATGGATCAAATAGAAAATATAGATAAATCTTTTTCTGAAACTAAAGATCTGCTGATTTTCTAAATGATTTTTCCCAAATTGTGCAATTTATCCAAAGTAACCGTTAGCTTGTTTTGAAAGGTTGGATTATCCCCTGATTGGGGCAATCGTTTGCTGCTGCTGTGAGGGTGAATCCATTCCAAAGATGTGTATAACAGCGAGCCGCCGTGGGAGAGGGTGGCCTAGCAAAAGCCGCGCCGGGTGCAGGGGAAATATGCAACTGCCTGCCACTTTACCGCGCCGTAGGGCCTAGGTTCTGTTTAGGCCGGCCATCCAGCCGGGGGATTACCCCCGCCCTGCTGCTATTTGGTCAACAGCACTTTCTATAGCGGTGGAGGTGCGAGGCGGTACGAGGGAAAAGTATCATCGAAACTGTTTTTCTAGCCGATGGAGCGGCGCAGCCAGCGGCTCAACACCAGGAGACTGCCTAAACCGATAAGCCCAAGAGCCAAGCTGCTCGGCTCTGGAATGACGTTCAGCATAAAGTTGTCGATAATGATCTGGTTATACAGGCTGTTGCTGCCGTTGCCTGCGGTGAAACCAAAGTAGCCAAAAAATGGATCAAACCGGCCGTTGCCGCTCAGATCCACATCGCCGACGTTAAGTTGGTTGATCAGCAGGTCGCCTGAGCCGAAGTTAAAGCCCGTCTGGTTCATCCAGACAGAAATCAGGCCATTATCGAAACTGATGCGGACATAAGTCCAGTTGCCGTTTTCCATATCGAAACCCGATACATTGACGCTAGTGCCAACTAAATTGTTAATCCCGTAGTTTCGGTGTACTGCCAAGTGGTTTTCGTTGATTTCGCCAGCCGTTGTACCTTGCTCCATATCGAACTCCACGGCGAAGCTCGGATACAGGCCGGCCAAGGTGCCGGTGGCATCGTAATTGCCTAAATACATGCCAGTAGATCCCAGATGATATGGCACATCAAACACGCCGAAGGTAAACCCATCGGCCCCGGTGCCGGTGGGGACTCGGAATCGGAACTGGGCGTCGAATCGGCGGACCTCGGCCCGCTGTTGCAAAATAGCCGACGTACCCAAATTGGTCGTTGTGCTGGAAAGTTGCAGCACCTTGTTGCCGGGGTTGCCCGGCTCGTCGATGATCATCACATGGCGAGGGACTGCCTGGCTAGTAGTGTTTTGCAGGAAGTTCCAGTCCGGTTTCTCCGAATCAAAGCTATCTTCGATGTAATAGGCCTTCAGGGGAAGGCCAGTTTGATACGGGCCGCCCACCATTTGGTAGGGCAAAATCGGAATGTTCCAGATTCTGGCCTCATCGATCCGACCATCGAATTTTTCGCTCGGATGCGTGTCATCCCGAGTTCCCAGCCGAAGGGTACTACCAGCAAACGGAGCTAAAGTGCCTGTAATATTGTTAACCACATGCACCGCCCGATAGTCGAAGAAGACCACGATATTTTTCCGATTTGGATCGAACATCAGGGCGATATGATGCGGCTGGCCGTCGGCCAGGTTCACATTCCAAAGATCGGCTTGTTGCTCCCGGTTGGGATTGTTCATATAGAGGTTATAATGCATGGCGCCGCTGCCGGTGCGTTTGCCGAAGAAGAAGATCCCCGTATTACCTGTAGCGATGGATTCTCCAAAGATCGGCGACCAGCCGGCGCTGGGGCTTTCTGCCAGCACAATGGCTTCCACGGTAAAGGCGCCGGTAGGCACGGGCACGGGCGTCTGAACAAAATCGCCTGTGTTCATTCCCGTGGCGCCGTCCAGGCGGATGCTGCCGGTATTGGTAAGCGTGGTGCCGCGGTCGGTAAGCGGGCTGACCAGGGCGCCTGCCCAGCCGCTTTCTGTAGTGTTGCCGCCACCAGCCGATGTGTCGGCAAAGTTCCGCAGACCCGCATGGAACCCATTGCCAGAACTATCCAAAGCCCTGCCGCCGCTTGTGTCCTCAAACCGATACCAGGCCACTATTCCCTGCGGCACGCTCGGCGGCGAATGATACCGATACAACTGCGTTGGC
>JANXAQ010000277.1 GCA_025062105.1 Thermoguttaceae bacterium | reverse complement strand
CTTTAACAAAATGACCTTTCCCACCACCCTTCAAGGGGCCAGAAGATACCTCAAAACCGTCTGGATTTTCATTTTGTCAGAGGCTGGCTCTAGGAACCTCTGCAAAATCCTGAACATAGTGGATTTCATGACCTTTTGATTCTTAGGCCCTCCTGTTCTCCTGGTCGAACATCTACTATCTAATTGGCTGCTAGCAATGCGAGCAACCCTATATGTTGGGGTAAAAGGAGGACAAGCCCAACTACTATAAAAATATCCTCCTTGAATTATGCAGAGGTTCCTCTAGTGAAACCGTTTCCGATCGGAGGCCTACACTCACCAGAACTGAACCAAAACCGACCAGCATGGGCAAAACCTCCCCAGACTCCGCACCACCTTTCAACAGAGCCTTAGAGGCTGTCCTAAAAAGTATTTTCTAGGATGAAAGGAAGTTTCCTTCCTCTATTCCTCAGAATCCTGGAAATTCCTATTTTTAAGGAGTATCGAGGGTAGGGCCAGTCAGCCAAAAACTATTGGAAACCGCCCAAATTCCAATTTCAGCACAGCCTCTTTGCTCGACTTTTACCATTTTTTGTTTTTCTGCCGAAATGGGAAAGTTCTAACTCCCTGGAATTATTGGGCTTAGAGAATTGTGGGGACAAAAGGATGGTTCGTCGTAACATTAAGGGGCAAAACAAGTTAGGTAAAATAGCTAGGCAAAATAGCAAACGTCGAGATCGTGTACGCTCTAAGTTTTTGTGGGCATGAGGGTTAGAAAATTGCATGTACCGATGAGGGGTGCTCCATACGCTTTGAAGACACTAGGTTTTGATGGCAAAAGGAGTTAGGAAAATGGCAAAAGTCGAGCTTAGAGGCTATCTGGAAATGCGTTTTCCCAGGGAAAATCAGCTCAGTAGGCGGATCACCTAACATCCGAAAGTGCCTATTTTCCCTGTTTTTTGCTGGAAGAGCTGGTTAGGCCAAACTCTATTGGGAAAGGCCCAAGTCTTGATTTCCAGACAGCCTCTTGGAGGCTCTAAGTTACTCTGCAGCGGATTTGGTTCCGGCAGGCGATGCACTGATAGGCACTCCTTCAGGAAGCGGCCGGGCTGCTGTCGCATAACCCTCTTTTGCCAAGGCTTCTTTCAGGCGACGAAACTCCAAGAAGCTGTCCGGATAGGTCCAGATGGTAACCGTGCTTCGTCGGGGCGGAAACTGCGCTAAAGCCCGACGAAACTCCGAATCTGGGCGAAGAGCCTGGTCAATGGTTTCGCCCATGTCGGCTCGGACTGGCAATAACATCAGATATCGGAGAGAAGCCACCGTGGCCACTACCGCCGACTTGTTAGGGCCAGATAGAGTCAGTTCCTTTTTCTCAAACTCATATTTTACTCGGAAACCGCCGATCGGACCGATCATCTCGCTTAGTTCCGGCAGGTGGCGGAGTTTATCTTGTTTGGCCTGGGCGTCTGTTTTTACGGCCTCGATAATCTCGCGCATTGGCACAAAGACGATGCGGCCGTTCCGCAGCTGGAAGTGGGCTTCGTGGTCATCGACGGTTCGGCTTAGTGGGGTAGGCGTATGGTAGATCGTTTGTACATGCTCTGGCGGGGTAGCGGGCTGGTGGAGAATTTTTATCCAATGATCTCGTTCCGCCTCCGCTTCGGCCAAAGCTTGGCGGAGTTGGAACTGTTGGCGGGTCTTCTCGTCCAGGGCAGTGCGTTGGGCTTCTAACTCCTGTCGGGCTACGGCCGCCGCTGTGGCCAACATCACCCGCTCCTGATTCCGAAGAGCGATTGTCTGTTGCACCTGGTTAATCTGCTCGGCAAGCCGAAGCACATCCGCTCGCAGTGACTGCACCTTGGCATGCTCGGCAGCTAGTTCGGCCGCCAACTTCTCCTCCTGGCGGCTGGGACCTTCGGGCAACGCCACCGGTGCTTTGGCCGCCCGAAGTCCTACCAACATCACTAAAATCACCAGAATCCCCACCAAGTTCGTCAGCACATCTAAAAAGCTATCCTGGCCGGGCGGCGAAAAGTCCGTTTTTCCACGTTCCTCAACCATCCGGATGCTTCCCCCTCTAAACTCTCAACTCGAGTTTTGCCATCTTTAGCCTGCTCCCAGACCGAAAAACCTCGAACTGCTTGGGACTAGAGGATATCTATTTTCATTCTCTCCTTTCGATCAAAAGTCCACTATCTTCCAATAAGATTTGCAATTGCCGGAACTGTTCCTCTGCCCCAGGTGCCACTCGGACCGAGAGCACCGGCCGCCAGTACATACCTCGACCTGCAATGCCCCAACTTTCAATATATTCCCATACGGAATTCACTAGTTCATCTAAAGTATCTAGGGGTTTCGACGCCCACCGGATTTCTTTCTGTTGAGGAGTGCCCGGAGACAAAATTAGTCGATCTGGATAAAAATCTACCTGGATTGGCCGCGTGATTGGAATCGCTTTGTCGGCAGCTTCTGGCAATGCCCAATTTCGGCCTCGAACCGATCGCAACGGCTGAGCCGAAACACCGGCCTTCGATTGGTTGGGGCGGGGTTTAGTTGAAATATTCTCACTTTCAGAGCCGGCATCCAAAGCCCTGTGCGGTGGCGGATCGTACCACTCCCCGGGTCGAAGCCGCTCTGGTAATTCCCTGGGCCTAGCAGCCAGTCGATCAGCTGACGGCGTGGTCTGCCAGCCAGGCAGAGGGGCTCTCCATTGCGGGGCTGCCGAAAACGATCCTCCCGCCTGGGCACCCTCTGAGGGCAACCAGGTGGTTGGAGGCCCTAGCCCGCGGCTACGCATTGGACCAGGCTGGGTGCTAGAATTCTCCTGCAGGGGAACCGCTCCGGCAATGCTACCAAAGAGATTGCCACCTGCAGGAGGCCCCATGGTACCCCCTGGCAAGGAGGCAGAGTCGGAAGGCGATCGACCTGGTCCGGAGGCCTCTGCGGACTGTTTGGTGGCCGAATATGCTCCCGGCAACTGGCCCGCCCAGCCACCGGTTTGACCACTAGGCTGGCTCCGATAGTCTTGTGTACCGGGGCTACTTGTTCCGGCCTCTGCTTGGGGCCATGGGCTGCTGTTTTGCCTGGAGGGTTCGGAGCCGGGCTCGGCAGAGCGGGAGATTCTTTCTGCTGCCAAGGCGCTTTCTGCTCCGCCATCGGCCAGACCATTTCTAAACTCAGCCCGACCGGAAAAAGATCGATCCCCTGCCATGGCCTCTTGGCTGGGTGGGGGGAACTTTTTGGGGTGGTGAGGGGGGACTGTTGGACCGGTTCTGGGCCCAGGAGAGCCCCTGCCATCGCCCAGATCCTCCAATTGGATTCCTCGAGGGCTCAGACGGTAAACCGGTTTGCTGCGGCTGGCCACTCGGGGAGCAATCTTTGCCAACAGTTCCTGCCGAGCCCGGGCCAATTCCACCTCCTGCCGAAGAATCTTGGCCAACTGCGGATCGGCCGGCGGAAAACGAAGCTGCCAATCTTGCCCAATCAGTTCATAGCCAAACTCCGAGCCCCACTCCTGCAATGCCTCTCGGGCCGTATAGTAGGCAACAATACCGTCCGGCCGAACCAATAGCATCGGATACGGTTCCTGGGCTTCGGAAACACTACCGGCCTGGGCAGCCCAATATTCCCGAACTGCCCGCACCGCTCGAGCCAATGGATTTTCCTGTGTCAATGGGCCCTCAAAATCCTTGGCCGTCAGCACAATCCCCTCCGGCTGCAAAATGACTGCGTCCTCTCGGCATTCGATGTAAATCGGCCGTCGCCGAGTTCCATGCGGCCCCTCATACGGGATAATAGCATAGGAAACTTGCGGCTGGAGAGATTGTTTTTTTTGTTCAGCCTGTTGTTTGAGTCGGACAATTTCCGCACGCATCTGCCGGAGGCGATCTTCTAAAGAGGCCGGATCCTCCGATTGGTCCACAGATTGCTTCAATGCCTGCCAGGCTCGCTGAAGTTGTTCCAGCTCCTCCCGTAATCGGCGTAAATGATCTTCAGCACCGCTAAGCTGTAAGCGGGCTTCGGCTAATTGCGATTCGGTCTTCGAGCGAGACTCCCGGATCTGCTCCGCCTGCCACTGGAGGAGTTCCCGTTGCTGTTCCAAGTCTTGCAAAGAGATCTTTTTCTGGTTACTAGCGGCCTGAGCAACTCGAATCGCTTGCATCCGTCCATGGCGTGCCAAGACCACCAAAAGCACTATCAGCCCGCCCATTACACAAATGAGCACTGCCAAAAAGGGAAACAACGACAGTTCACTAGATAGCCTCCAACCACCCGCCTTCCTCATGCTTCTCATGCCGGTTAACCTAGTCTATCGCAACCGTTTCCTGATGGATTAGTTCGGACGAATTCTCTGGGCGTAGGGCGAATCTGGGCTGCCCAGTATCCATCGTCCGATCCCCAAGCTCTCTTTCGACCACTTGTTGTTGTCGTCCATCCATAGCGGACTGTGTAGCCTCCAGGTTCCCACTTCCTACGCCACATGAGCTTTGCGCCGGGCTGGCTCCAATTGCACTGCCGGAGACTCCAGAGGCATTTGCCCTAACCGGGCATGAAGCAGGTGGATTGCTGCTGTCAGACTTGCCAAGGCTTGTTCAAAATGCCCACTGGCCACTAAAACCCCCAAATTGCGGTTCAGGGCTTCTTCCAACCGAGCAATCTGTCCTGTAGCCTCCACCGCCTTGGTTAATATCTCCACCTGTTTGGAGATATGGTGTTGCAATTCAGCCAAGGCTTCACTCTGTTGCGTCTGCAACTGTTGCAGACGTTCCCAGTGCTGGTGGTTCTGCTGGGCTAGGGCCTGTTCGGCTGCCAGCCATTGCCGCTGAAGGGTCTGAAAGGTTTCGGACAAGGCCCCGGCTAAGGCGGATTGAAGCTGTTTTTGGGTCATCTCGGCCAAGCTGGTCCACCGCTTTTGGGCTGCCTCTAACGATCCTTGCCATATCTCCGCTTGCCGACGTACCAACTGCTCTGCTTTTTCCACCAGCGATTCCATCATCCGCCGGACTGCCTGCAGATGGCCTTCCGGGGTGGCCTGTAGGGTTTCAAATCGGCCCAGCAGTTCTTCTTCCGCTCGATGATCGATCTCAGCTAACAACCGGACCTCAGCCCGGTGTACAAAAAACTGCCCAAACATTAATACCATTGTCAGAGCCAAGGCTTGGGCCGTCGTGTTAAACGCTACGCTTAACCCGGCCACCACATCCGGCAGAGATTTTTCTAAGGCTTCTGGCTCCAGTTTGCCCACCGCCACAGTAAGCCCAAGTACCGTACCTAAAAATCCCAGGATCGGAATGGCCCACACCACCACCCGCAGCAGGGCATAACTGGTCTCCAACCGGAGGGCATCCTGCTCGGCCAGATATTTCAGCTCTTCCAAAAGCCCTTCCGCACTGGCGCGGCGATGGACATGTTCCAAGGCGGCACGGATCCGTTGGACTAGCCAAGATCCTTGCCGCTCTGGCTGGCCCTCGAGCTGCTCTAGCAAGCTTCGGCTGCCTGCCAATGCCTCTACCGGCCCAGCTGGTTGCGGCAGCACCGGTTTGCCCAACTCTTGCCGTTGCCAACCCAAAACCAAAGCTTTCAGCCCCAAAACCGCTACACCTACAAAAAACATCGTCGTCGATGCATAGTTGATCGGATGCGCCAGGAAATAGTCCTCCAACAGCTGGCCCACTGGACCTTGGGGTTTCCAATTCTGGAGGCTGGCATAAAAGGCCAGGCTGGCTAAGGCTCCCCACAAAATGGGGGATTGAATCACCATCTGAAAAACTTGATGAATCCTTTTCACCATACGAACCTCTTCCTATTGGTGGTATCATCCTATTATTCAGTGGGGTTCTGCTCGCCCCCTCAAACAAAACGTCATCTCAAAATCGTCATTATGCGTAGGATTTATCCATCTTTCCTTAAGGTTTAAGAGGCTCTTTTAAAGGAGGGTGGCCGATTCCTTCTGACAGATCTCAAAAGGAAGTCAAAATACACAAAATAGTAAAAATACACAAATTACAAACCCCATTCTCTAAAGATGCCAACCCCCCTCTTTTCTCTACGAAAGGCCCTCTTTTGTACCTCCAAACCCTAAACAAAGAAAGCTCGATTCTAAGCTCGACTTTTGCCATTTTTGAGCTCGGCTCGGAAAAAGAAAGCTATAACTCTCTGTAACTATTGGACTTATGGCACTTTGGCGAACAAAAGGAGCTTTCGTCCTAAATACTGGAAATAACCGGAGTTAGGAAAAAAATGGCAAAAGTCAATCTAAAAATCTGGCCTGAAATCCCACTTCCGGGCTGATAAAGATATTCCGGCAGTCCCCAGGATGCTAGATTCCTTCCAAATAGAATCCTCAGGATGAACTACTTCGGGATACCTCTCCAGAATCGGCTCGACGGATTTTCAAGACCCACTTGCTGGCTTGTAGGTCGCCAAAGCCTAGAATCCAGAGTCTGCCCAAAAAGCCAAACAACAGGGTATCCTAATAGTCCCCAAAGCACCGGAAAAAAGCTTTTCTACCACCAAAAGCTCGATCTGAATGCTTGAGCACTGCGGGAAGGAAGTCCTGCTGGCCAGCTGGCCGAGCCAAGCCACTGTAGGGAAACCAGGAAAACGGACCCATTCTTTTTCCCGGCCACCAGAAGATGTTCCCGGCTCCGGTGGATTCCTCTGGTCCCCCTTCTTGACTTCCTGCCGGGAGGTCCATGATGATAAACAAGAAATGGGGGTGAAAAAGGTACGTTTTGGTGTCCAGAATGGCAAGGTGGCTTCGTGGTGGAGAAAGTCCCTTTTTGATCCCGGGCTAGGAATGGTTCTGGGGAGGAAAATCTTTCGGGGAGTCTTTGATTGGCAGATCCCCTGGGGTGGACAGCTTTGCCTTGAACGTGGGGATCGACAATGGCACGGGTAACCCTTCAGGTTATCGATGGTGCTGATCGTGGAAAAGTGTTTCTCAATATCCCTACTCCGGTTACCGTCGGTCGGGAGGAAGGCAACCTCGTCCAACTCAACGATGAACGCGTCAGTCGATTCCATCTGAAAATCCAGGAAGACGAAGGACAAATTGTGTTGACCGACCTGGAAAGCACCAATGGCACCCGGGTAAACGGAGAGTTTGTTAAAATCTGTAACCTTCGGCCAGGCGATGTGATTTCTATTGGTCGAACGGTGCTGCTATTTGGGTCCCGAGAGGAAATCGCCCAACGATTAGCTATGCTTCGAGGAGCAGACCTGTCGGCTGGTATCTATCCGGACGAGGAGCTCGAGGCCACGCTTCCGCGGTGGAGTTTAGACGAGGAATTGGCCTGGTCCCAGCAGCCTGATGCTCAGGCGGTTTTGCATATCCTTTTGCCGCCTGAATTGCCTAAAAAGCTCACACCCGCCCAGGTAGCTCAATTGTGCGAAATTTTCCAATATTTTCACCTTCGGCTTCGGCGGTTGATTCAGTCTGTCAAACCCGCTGGCAAAAAAGATGCTGTCCTCTTGGACCAGCGGGAGTGGCAAAATCTGTTGGATCTGCAGGGCCGATTGGCCGCTTATCTCCGATTGTTAGAAGAACCAGAACCTGAAATTTAGAAGAGGGACCTCTCCCAAATCCTGAACATCAGTGAACTTTATGCCTTTTTGATTCCCTACCAAGTGGACCGCCCCATTCAAAGACCTATTGGATGGAGGTTAGCTGTACTAGATACTGTGGGGGGAGGTGCAAGACATTCAAATAGTGTAAAAATATCTCCTTTAAATGATGCAGAGGTTCGTAGAATGTCTGTTCACTTCTCTCCTCCTTCCTTGGCTCGAGGCTGTTTTGCTGGTTTTTCGAAACCCTGGGAGGGGTACTAGGAGGTTTCCGACTCAGAAAGTATATTAAGAAGGCGGTAACATTGGTGCCAAGTAAAGAGGAGAGTTTTTTTGGGCCAGAAAGTACCCTACAGTCGCATCCCTGCACAAGCTGGGCTCCAGGCCCCTTGGGTCCTTCCTGCTGCTTCTTGCGCAAGCCACAATCCATGCTTGTCCCATCGCAAGAGAGAATTCAGACTTGTTCACCTCCCCTGGGTCGAACGGGATCTCTGCTTTGGCAGGGATAGCCACAGCGGCTTTGGATTCGGCGCAATTGGGAGAGAAATCAGTTGTAGGCATTCCCGTTTCCTGCGAGGAGACAGAGTATGATCGACCAATCCATTGTCAACCAGAAGTTGGCCATTCATGGTGGTCCCAAGGCGATCGACCGGCCACTACCCGGCTGGCCGCAGTTTGATCCTAAAGCCATCGACGCTGTTGTCGAAGTGCTCAAGTCCGGCAAGGTGAACTATTGGACCGGCCCCCAGGGAATGAAGTTTGAAGAGGAGTTTGCCGCCTGGCAAGGCAGTAAGTACGCAATTAGCACTTCTTCGGGCACCGCTGCATTGCACGTATGTCTAGCTGCCTTGGGTATCGGTCCCGGCGACGAAGTCATCGTACCCAGCTACACCTTCATCGCCACCAGCTTCGCCGTCCTGCAGGCAGGCGCCATCCCACGCTTTGCTGACGTCAACCTGGAAGACCATTGCATCAGCGTCCAGTCGGCCGAAAAACTCATCAACCGCCGGACCAAAGCAATTATCCCCGTCCACCTTTACGGTAATGTCTGCGACATGGACCCCATCCTGGAGCTTGCCCGAAAGTACAACCTCTATGTCATTGAAGACAACGCCGAAGCCTTTGGCGGCGAATATAAAGGTAAAAAAACAGGCACCCTCGGCCATATGGCCGCCTGCAGCTTCTGCCAAAATAAAACCTTCACCACCGGCGGTGAAGGCGGCATGGTTACCACCGACGACGAAGACTTGGCCTGGGAAGCCCGCAGTTTCCGAGACCACGGCTACGACGTAAAAGAACGCCTGAACCTGTTGGCCTTGGAACAAAAGTTGCCCTACATCCATAACCGCCTAGGCTGGAACTATCGGATGACCGAAATGCAGTCGGCCATCGGCCGAGTGGAATTGGCACGCATGGACACTTGGAACATGCCTCGCCGACGCCGAAACGCCCATATCCTCATGGACATCCTGGGCGAATATGCCGGAGATAAAATCAAATACATGCCCATCGACACCCCGGAGCGGCGCAACGGCTTCTATGTGCTGGCCTTCTCGCTGGACATTGAAAACATGGGTTGCACCATTCAGCAGTTTGTCGATGCCGCGGTGGCCGAGGGCGCCCCGGTTTGGAAGGTCTTCTGGCCTCAGTGCCATACGGAAAAGGCCTATCGGGAACATCGCGGTTTTGGACGGACCGGTTTCCCCTTCACCTCTAAAGAATACGCCGATCCGGAAAGTGTCGATTACTCCAAAGTGGAGGTGCCGAACGCCCGTTGGCATGAATCGCATACGTTCACCTGTTTTGCCTTCCCCACCTGTGAAGAAGAACACATGAAACTGATCGGCGCCGCCCTGGTCAAAGTGATCAAAGCCTTCAGCTAGAAGGTTCCCTGGGATAGCGGACGCTCCGCCCG
>JANXAQ010000106.1 GCA_025062105.1 Thermoguttaceae bacterium | reverse complement strand
GTCGCACGGATCAGTACAAAAGGCGGCAAAAGGTACGGCGCCTGCCTGGGCAAACTCCTGTGCCGCCGCCTCCATCGCCATGCCCAATTCATAATGGCCGGTATGAAACCCCAAGGCCACCGGCCGACCATCCGGCGCCCGAATCCCGCCCAGATTGCTGAGCATCAGATAGTGCGGCCCGCTCAGCCGATCCGGCGGCCAGCCCATGCCTGCGCTTTGCGTCATGCCGAAAATCATCCCGCTCGGCCATTCAAGTAACATTTGTTCTGTAATCGGCAACCTCCCCTCCGGTCCCGGCCCAACCGTCTGCACCTGATAAAGCAGAGGATCCCCACTATCCAAAAGCCGCTCCCGATCGGCAAAACAAGCCATACCCTGCTCCTTTGGAATAATTTTTCCCTATGGGCTAGCTTTTCCTCTTGTCGGCACCAATGCCGCCTTGACCAGTCTTTGGCAGACTGCCGGAGAAGAAACGGCGGGAGTGGTTGAATTACTGTTTTTGCTCCGTAATGGAGAAACGGAACCCCTCCAGGATCCTGAACATAGAGTGAACCTTATGTCTCTTGGATTCGCTAGGGATTGGCCCACCCTATTCAAAGAGCTATTCTCTAGGTTGCTCGCAGGGTTAGCAATCCTATAGCCGGCGTTAACTCGAGTTTTGCCATTTTGGGCCTTTTGCCCAAGGGGAAAGCTCTGATGCCTTGTACATCTTGGAGTTAAAAATGGTAATGATTGGAGTTAAAAATTCGAATAAAAAGAGGAGATTGGCGTAACTCCAAGTAGCCCACTAAGGTAAGAAAAATGGCAAAAGTCGAGGTTAGAAGGGGAGAACCAAAATGATGTAAAAATGCCTCCTTTGAAGGATACCGAGGGTCCTTTGTTATTTGGCCAGCAGGTCGGCCCAGCGGTCGATCTCGGTTTTAGTGCGTTTTTCGGTAACGGCCACCAGGAGGCAGTCGGCCAGTTCGGGATACCATCGGCCCAAGGGGACCCCAGGGAAGATGCGTTTTTCCACAGCGGCGGAAACCAAAGCGTCCATGTCCAGCCCGGGCCGACGAATGACAAACTCCTTAAACACAGGTCGGTCGAAGGGGAGCTGCCATTGGCCGGTCTGGCGGATCAAGTCCAGGGCGTAGTGAGTCTTTTGCAGGCATAGGTTGGCTACTTCCCGCAACCCCTGGGGCCCCATCAGGGCCAAATAGATACTGGCCCGTAGAGCCATCAGGCCCTGGTTCGTGCAGATGTTGCTGGTGGCCTTTTCGCGGCGGATATGCTGTTCACGAGTTTGCAAGGTGAGCACCCAGCAGCGTCGGCCATGCCGATCGGTCGTCTGGCCAACCAACCGGCCCGGCATTCGCCGAAGGAGGCTCTCCCGACAAGCTAGAATGCCCAAATACGGACCACCAAAACTCATTGGGATGCCCAGCGACTGGCCTTCGGCTACAGCAATATCGGCTCCATAGTCGCCCGGCCTTTTTAGGAGCCCTAGACTGATAGGGTCAAAGACCACGATGGCCAAAGCACCGGCCGAATGGGCGGCATCGACCAGTTGGGCCGTCTCTTCCAGACAGCCGAAAAAGTTCGGATGCTGAAACACTATACAGGCTGTCTGCTGAGTAAGTTCCCGGTAGAGATCTTGCGGTCGGACAATGCCTTCGGGTGTCGGCAGCGTAACAATTTCGGTAGGGAGATTGGCCAAATAGGTGGCCAAAGTCTGCCGGTATTCCGGGTGCACATTGGCGGCGGTAACCACCCGCCCTTGCCGACCCGTGGCAGCCATCGCCATTAGCACCGCCTCGGCCATCGCACTGGCCCCCTCATAAAGACTAGCATTCGACACATCCATCCCAGTAAGCTGGGTAATAAGCGTCTGGTATTCAAAAAAAGCTTGCAAACTTCCCTGGCTGGCTTCCGGTTGATAGGGCGTATAAGCAGTGTAAAACTCGCTGCGAGAAGCCAGGAAGTCCACCACGGCCGGGATAAAATGGTCGTAGCTGCCGGCTCCGAGAAAACAGGCAGCCTGACCGGCCGGCTGATTCCGAACCGCCTGCTCGCTCATATACCGGCTCAGTTCCAGTTCGGTCATCGCCGCCGGAAGATTTAAAGGCTGCCGGAGCCGAAATTCTTCCGGAATGACCGCAAACAACTCCTCGATCGACTGGACCCCAATGGCCCGCAGCATTTCCTCTTGATCAGATGGCGTGTTCGGAAAATAGCTCATCGCAACGGTCCTGGTAAACCAAAGTAATCTATTCCTAACAAAACGGCGCCAGGGCTAACTGTCTTTCCCGTGGAAGCAGCAGGTTGGCTTCCCTTTACCCGGCTTTGCGGTCGGCTCAGCCGACCTGAAGCGAACCTGCCTCTGTCAGCGACCGGCTCGGCCCGCTTATCAATCTGACAGACTAAATTACCATCCCCAGTATGCACTGACCCCCTGGAAGAAAGAAGGAAACTGTGCGTAATTCCAAAGGTGACATTCTTATACCTTTTCGGGTTGTCTTCCCCTAATTCAACATATAGAGTTGCTAACATTGCTAGCCGCCAATAACGAGTAGGTCGTCGGCTAGGAGAATGGCAGGGCCTAAGGATCGAAAGTTCAACAAGTTCACTATATGTTCAGGATTTTGCAGAGGTTCCAGAGGTATATTGGGAACCCGAGGTGCGCAGGGATAATAAAAGCAGAGCTTGCTCTGCTTAGTGAGAGGGATACGGTTTAATGGCTTTCGGACTCACAGTGCTTTTGGTAGGCGGCGGCATCCAGCAGGTTGTCCAGGCCGGCCGGATCGGTAATCCGCACCTTAAAAAACCAACCCTGCTGGTAAGGATCCTCGGCCAGCCGATCTAGTTGGTTTTCTAGTTGAGTGTTGACAGCCACCACTTCCCCGGCTACCGGGCAGTAGATGGGGCTAACGGCTTTGACCGACTCGATTTCGGCCGCCTCTTGGCCCGCCTGGAAGCTCCGGCCCACTGGCGGCAATTCGACATGAACCAAGTCTTTCAAGGCGTCGATGGCAAAGGCGGTAATACCAACCACCGCCACCAACTGCCCCGCACTATCCCTTTCCACCCGGACCCATTCGTGGGTTTTCGTGTATCGAAGTTCCTCAGGATAAAGAAAGGTGCTCATCCACTAGCTCCTTTCTGGGTCAGAAACCCCGGAAAGAAAAATTACTATGATGGACGATAACCAAGGAAAAGTCTAGGGGGGGACCTTGCCACTTCGTCTGAGCAGACTAGGTTTACTGCTGGCTAGTTAAAAGTTGTCTCATCAGGCAGAGGGCGTCCCTACACCAACTTGGTCATTAGCCAATCAGTAAGTCGGGGAAAGTACCAATTAAGCCAAAGGAGCACTTTGCCCCACGGATAGGGGACGATTTCGTGTTTGCCCCGGCGGATAGCTTGGAGGACTTTTCGGGCCACATATTCGGCCGAGACCGGCTTATGTCGGGGCCATCGTGGACCCCCGCTGCGATGGATGACCCGCTCGAAAAACTCCGTATCCGTAGTGCCCGGATGCACCAGCAGCACCTCGATTCCATGGTGAGCCCATTCGGCTCGAAGGGCCTCGCTGAAGCCTTGGACGGCAAATTTGCTGGCACAGTATTCGGTATTATAAGGTACGCCTCGGCGGCCCAGAATAGAGCCGATGTTTACTACCATCGGCTGACGCCCCAACTTCAAAAACGGAAAGGCCAACCGAGTCATCTCCACCAAGGCAAAGAAGTTGACTTCCATCACTTCCCGAAGCCGAGCCGGTGTCGATTGCTCAAATAGCCCAATGCAACCTACCCCAGCATTATTGACCAACAAATCCAAGCCTCCGAATTTCTCCTGGGCTTTTTGAATGACCCGAAGTTGAAACATTGGATCAGTGATGTCGCCGGCCAGGATTTCGATCGTGCCGCCGTTGGCTTGCACCTGTTGGGCCAACTCTTGAAGCCGATCTTGCCGACGGGCCGTGGCTACCACCTTGGCCCCCTGCTGACATAACTGGCGGGCAATTTCCCGCCCAATCCCACTGGAAGCCCCTGTAACCACTGCTCGGCTGCCTGAAATTGTTCTTCGCGCCATGGGGGACTCTCTCCAGGTACCTTTTCGCTAGCTACTCCAAACACAAAGACCCCTTCTCCCTACGCCGTGGTTTCCGGCATCCAATATAAAAGAACAGAGGGAAGTCTGCGTCATTCAAGGGGAATATTTTTATACCATAGTAGCATATTGCTTTCCCTCTAACCCAATGTATAAGGGTGCTAGCTTGATAGTACCCCTAGATAATAGATGTTCGGGCAGGAGAACCCAGTGGCTTTAAAATCAAAAGTTCCTAAAGTTCCTTATATGTTCAGGATTTTGCAGAGGTTTCTTCAACAATTCCAAGGACTTAAAGGCTGTCTGGAAATGCGTTTTTCCAGCAGAAATCAGCTCCGAAGCTAGATTACCCAGCAGCTGGAAAGTGCCTATTTTCTCGTCTTTTGCTGGAAGAGTGGTCGATCCAAACCGTATCGGGAAACGCTCAACTGTTGATTTCCAGACAGCCTCTTAGTTCGACTTTTGCCAATTTCCCTAACTTGTTTTGCCTCCAAAAGTTACGGCGATCCGTTTTTTGTCCACACAATTTCCTAACTCCAACAATTCCAAGGAATTAGAACTTTCCCTCTTCGTCCAGAGGCCAAAATGGCAAAAGTCAAGATATAGGGATCCTCTGCATAATTCAAAGGGGATATTTTTATATCATCTCTGTTGTCCTCCCCTAACACAACATAATAGGGATATAGAGAATAAGTTCATGAATATCACTATATGTTCATGTTTTTGCAGCGGTTCCATATTTTTACATTATTTTGGCACCCTTCTCCTCCCCCGCCTAGTGGATCAGGTTGGTAGCACTGCTAACCACCTCCATAGAGTAGGTTCTGGGATAGGGGCTAATCCTTGCCGAATCGAAAGTGCCTAAAGTTCCCTACATGATCAGGATTTTGGAGAGCCTGCGAAAATCCCATTTGAGAAGGGCCACTCAACCGACTTGAACCAGCGTGGGAAATAGGCCCTATCCGGCGCAGTAGTGCTCTAGGAGGATTTTTAGGCCGATCAGGATGAGGAGCATTCCGCCGGCCACCTCAGCCCGTTGGCCCCACCTGGCCCCTAGACGGCTTGCAGTGCGAAGGCCAATCATGGTGATGAGCCCGGCTACCAGCCCAATGACCACCGCCCCGCCCCAGAGGTTTTCTTCCACCATGCCCCAGCCAAGCCCCACGCCAAAGGCATCTAGACTGGTAGCGATCGAAAGCATTACCAGCATCCAGCCTCTGGTCGGATCGCCAGGAAACTTCAGCTCTTTGGGTTTTCGGGCTTGGTGGATCATCCGGACGCCCACATAAGCCAGGACTAAAAAGGCCAGCCAATGGTCGTACTGGGCAATCCAGTGGGCCAAACCAGTACCGGCCGCCCAGCCCAACAGAGGCATCAAAAACTGAAATAACCCAAAATGGAAGGCCAGTCGAAAGGTTTGCCGAGCACTGGCTCGTCCTAAGGCCAGTCCCACGGCAATCGCCACAGCCAGGGCATCCATAGCCAGTCCCAGGGCCAACCCGGCCACTGTCAGCCAGGACAAACCGTCAGTCGCTAGCCGACCAAGCTCCTCCTCCATACCTCTGGCACTACTCAGCATCAGCCCCAGCACTGGCAACCTCCTTGGCAGAAGGTAACTCCGGTCCAAAGAGGATCTACTGGCTCCAAACCAGCTAAATCCAGAACTCTCCGGACCAAAAAACCCTTCCGGGGCTTAAATGCCATCGCCCGACCACAGCCACACAACTCGGATAAAGGTAGCGAAAGCGTTTGGGCAGTTCGGTAGGCGGGCCTTTGCGGATGGAACAGGCCTGGGTATTCAGATGGGCTTAAATCCATTCTTGTAGTTCCTCCCAATCGGCCGGCGGTAACTTCGGCAGCTCTGGCCGAAAGACTACCGCCCTTTTGAGCTTTCAATCACCAATCAAAATGCCTTGTTTAGCTCAACTTTTGCCAATTTTGGCCTTCTCCCGGAAGGGGAAAACTCTGAGTCCTTGTAACTATTGGACTTAGGAAATTGTGTGAACAAAAGGAAGTCTAGTCGTAACTACTAGAAACAAAAGGAGTTAGGAAAAATGGCAAAAGTCCAGCTTAGAGCTTCTTAGGCTCTGTTGAAACCGTTTCCGGTCGGAGCCCTAAATCCACCAAAACCGAAGCAAAACCGACTAGCATGGGCAAACCCTCCCAGAGTGCGGAGAACTTTTCAACAGAGTCAGCTTCTTACAGAATGGAATTGCTTCCTCGCTTCTAATCGCCAAGATGGATCTTCCGATCATTTTGGAGGTTCATTTTCTCAGAAGTTCTTAGCGCGACTTTTGCCATTTTTGACCATGTAGCGAATGCACCGCTTTTTAAGTCTTTGTCGGCATTAGGGTTAGGAAATTGCATGTACAAATGAAAGGTACTCCATCACTTTCGACGTTAAAAGAACTTAGGGAAAATGGGAAACGTCGAGCTTGGGTGATTTTTCGGCTGGTATTAGGCTGTTAGAGAACTTAGAGGTGGGGAGAGTGGCTTTTGGTAGATGGATCGGGCTTTGGGGTTCAGGAGCTTTGCGCTGTTCGGGCGGAAAGCCAATGGCCACCAGATGGGTCCGCGTAGCAATATACAAAAATCCATCCAAAGCAGTTGGTGTTGCGTACACAGCCTGGAGCATTTGGTTTTCAGCCAGGATCTTTTTTTCTCGGCTAAGGGCAAAGACGAGGACATCGCCATCTTCATCAGCGATATAAATTTTTCCATCGGCCACTAGAGGCGAGGCCCACACAGAGGCCAGCATGTCATGTGTCCACAGCAATTTCCCGCTCTGGGCGTCCAGACAATGCACTAGACCAGCAAAATCGCCGATCACCAGCAGTCCATTGGCAATGACGGGCATAGCAATGGTGCGGTGGAAAGTCTCTTCGAACTGTAGGTGGCCATCGCCGTTAAGGTCTTGGCCGGTATATTTCCAGACCAGAGCGGAATTGGGATTGGGTTTCAGGAGGTGGCCGGCCGTGGGATCGGCGGCCTGCAACCGAGTGGGTGGAACAGGGTTGCCTTGCCGATCCACCACTAGTTCCGGGCTGGTGTCGCCTCGGCCTCTAGGATCAATGCACCATAAAATTCCGGGGCCCTCTCCAAATTGGGGATCTTGACCAGTGGCAATATAGACACGGTTTTCCCAAAGGACTGGCGTGGCGATGAGTTCGTTTCGATCACCTCGACCGTCGCTTCGCCATCGAGTGGGTTTAGGATTGCAGTCGAAGCGCCAGAGAAGTTTTGGTCGGCCTTTTTGCTGCTCGGCGGTGGCTAAGAAGCTATACAACCAACCATCCCCACCCGGAAAAATTACCTGAGCTACCCCACCCAAAATGCCAACAGCCGGGGAACCCCATTGGCCGTGCAGAATGTTTTTGCCTGGGGAGTTGTCCGCCCAAACTACCTTGCCACTGCGTTTGTCTAAGGCCAGAAAGCTGGGGGCTTCCGGGGCAGGAATATGTTGGTGGGATTCGTCCACGCCGTTGCCCGTACAAACGAAAAGCAGGTCTCCGGCAGCGGTTGCAGAACAGCTGGCCATGTTGTGCTGCCGGCTGCCCAACTGGCCCATCATGTCAAATAGCCAAACAATATCCGCCTCATGCTCGGCTGTGACGGATTCCTGCCGGTAAGGGCCGTCGTTTTCGCCATCCAGGAAGCCTTCCGTATCCAGGCAAAGGACTTCTGCGCGGTTGGTGACAATCCAGAGCCGATCGCCTTCAACCAGAGGTGTAGAACAGATGCCTACCTCCGGCCAATCGTGGGCTTGTCCGGTAGAGAGCTTTTCTCGCGAAAGTTGCCAGAGGAATCGTCCACTGTGGGCATCGAAGGCTAAAAGGCACCCTAGGTCCACTGAAGGGGGATATCGGCGCAGGTATCCAGCCCCGTTGTTGGTGCCGCAGAAGACTTTCCCGCCTGCTACCACCGGAGCGCCGTATGTTTGCGAACCTAGCCGGGCCACCCAGCGGATGTTTTTCGAACCCTCAGGGTTCCAAGCACCGGTACTCGGATCAATGTGCCCGATCTGCCACTCAATGGGCAAGGGACCTTCCTGGAGCAGGTTATTTCGGTTGGAAGAACCGCCCCATTGGCTTTGAACGGGCTGCCGGGAGTCGGCCCGTTGGGAGGGTGTCGGTTTTCCTACTTGTGAGGGGATGCTCTCCTTGGCAGTAGCTGCTTTTCCAGTGGCATCCGGAGATTGGGAGCCTTTGGTTTCCTCGGCCACTGAACCCGCAATCCCTTCCCAGCCAAGGCAAGTTCCAAGGAGCAGCCTCCCCCCAACCCAAATTGCTCCAAGAATTAGGTTCTTCATCGCGGCTCCTTTTACACTCATGCTTTGCCAGGATCCGCATTGGCTTGCATACTCTTTGCCAAGCCGACGTCGCAGGGTTGCCCCGATTTTGCCCTGCCTCGAAATCTAGGAGTTAGTTTAGCCTCCGGAATGAAGGAGGGAATAGGAAGGGAAGCGTCCGCACCTATTGGATTATTTGCCCCTCCTATTATAGTTCGGCTTTTGCCATTTTTCCTAAACTGCTTGTGTATCCAGGAGTTAGGGCGAAAGGTGCCTTTGTTCATACAATTTCTTAACTCCAATATTCATAAGGAGTTAGAAGATTCCTCTTCCGGGCGGAAGCCCAAAATGGCATAAGTCGAGTTATAGGTGGCTCAGTTGGTATTTTCTTTCTCAGGTGTGCCAAGTGTGGATTGGCAAAAGAAAATTGTTATCACTATTTTATTTCTGAAAGAGTTATATGATCGTATCTTTGTGGAGCCTGGGTAGATAGCAAAAGCAAACCTCTTAGGGGGTTAATGGCGTCTGTTTTGGGGTTGGTGGCCAATTCGGGTTCGGGCCGCAGACAGAGGAAAAACTTTGACTTAACCGCCTGAAAAAGTATCGGTTAGGTCAATCTCTACCAAAGGGGCTATGGGGATATCCATCCAAAGTCTTCCGTTGCTTGCCTTCCGGAGGGTGCGGCTGAAATTTTGTGGGTCAACTGGGCAACATAGGGAATATAGGTAAAACAGGCTTCAGCCCACTGGAAACCAGCTTTGCACAGCACCTACCTATTATAAAACAAACCCTTTTGTTCCCTTTTTTCCTGCCGAGACATAAGCACCTGAACTCCTTCGACTGACTCCTAGACCCTACAGTACGGAGCCTATTGGCCTGTGGGGGAGCTGCCAGGGAGGAAGGCTTCCATGGGGCAGGGAGCGATCTATCTTCAACTACTCCCCTAAACTAACCACAAAAAATCAGCCGCACCCCTTCCGGAGTGTTTGTTGAAAATTTTGGTCCGAAAGGTTTTGGGCCCAGAGAGGAAGTATTTTCTTTTCCTAGCAATGAAGGAATTAGACCTAAAGAAACCTCTGCATAATTCAAGGAGGATATTTTTATACCATTTTGGATGTCCTTCCTCTAACACAACATATAGAGCTGCAGTATTGTTAGCATCCAATAGATAGTAGGTGTTCGAATAGAAGAACCGGACGGCTATAGAATCAAAAGTCCATAAAGTTCCCTACATGTTCCGGATTTTGCAGAGGTTCCTAAATATGATCCATTCACTAGTTTGAGATACTTTTTCTAAGTACTTCAAACGGGAGTGTGCGGACAATATTTATCGGAACCTTTGCATAATTCAAAGAGGATATTTTAATCCTATTTTGGTTCTGCTTTCTCTACCCCAACATAAGCTGCTCCTGTTGCAAACAGCCAATAGATAGTAGCAGGCCAGTTAGGATGACGGAACGGCCAGTGAATCAAAAGTTCACAAAGTTCACTACATGTTCAGTTTTTGGAGAGGTTCCCTAAAAAGAGTTCCGTCCAATGAGGCAGAGGTTCCACAATATTTTGGAAGGGCTGGACGATCCCAAAGGGCCTGCAACCTGGACAATTTGCAAACCTCGAGTTTCTTACCGGACGTGGAATCAACGGAGTTCGACGGGATTGAATGGCGTGGGGTCAAAGGGTCTTCCTTTGGGAGTTGACCGGAGGTAAGTTTTCGGGCGGTTCCTGCCCCGAGCACCCTAAGCATCCAGGACAACGGGGCGTAGGACCCTTGTTACGGCCGATCCGGAGAAAATACCAGACGCTATAGATAACGGCTGCCAAAATAAGCAAGCTGACTACTAGTTCCTGCATGGGCAGTAGTCCTTGAGGTGGTTTTGCGGTTGGTAAAGTTCCGCCGAGTGGGGTAACCGGTGCGGAACCTGGTATTGGGGAAAATAGGGTAATTTAGGGAAAGAAAGTTCGGCAATTGGGAAATACAGGGGATTTTGAAAGTGTTATCGATTTTGCTGGGTGTTTCCAAAAATCAGCTGAATTGTTACCGACCTGATGCTGCAGCTATTCTTTTGTATTTGGATCAATAGGCCGGTGGGGTCTGGCTAGATTTCATAAGGGCACTTCTCTGGTAAGGGGTGATGGATTTAGAAACTCAGCAATCGGCTTGCCAGCTGATAGGTAGCCAATGCCCCCAGATAGGCCAAGGCGGTCATATAACTAAACACAAAGATGGGCCAACGCCAACTGAGGGTCTCTTGTCGAATTGTAAGCAGAGTGGCGGCACACTGGGCGCAAAGGGTATAAAAGACCATCAGGCCTAAAGCCACTGGCAGGTTGAAGAGTTTTTCTTCGGAGCCCTCCCAGGTAGCCGACTGAAGTCGCTGGTGCAATCGGATGAGTTGTTCAGGATTTTCGGGGTCAATCGGGCCAGCCTGAAAGAGGACGCCTAAGGTGGCGACTACCACTTCGCGGGCTGGGAAGGAGGCCAGCACGGCCATGGTAATCCGCCAATCCCAGCCTAGGGGGCGAAAGATCGGCTCCAACCTTCGGCCCAGCCGACCTAAAAGGCTTTGGCGTTGATAAGCGGCCAGTAGATCGAGCCGGAATTGTTCGGTTTGTTGCTGGAGTTGCCCGAAGGTATCAGATGTTGGAGCCAAAAGGGGCGGGGCTGGGGCCCCGGCCGGCTCATCGGTTCCCTCCTGCGCAAAGGAGTTCCATTGTTGCAGTTCATCCCGCAGATGCTCAACCAGGTAAAGCAAAGGTGATTGGGGAGCTTTGAGTTGGTCGGCTACCAGAGCCACCCGTTGCAGACGCTCCTGAAGCTGGCCTGGACAGTGTGGCCGGACCTCCTGGAACCAGCGGTGGAGCTGCTCAGCGAGTTGCTGGGCTTGCCCAAGAAAGGGGGTTTCCACTTCCGCAGAGCGTGGATAGTGCAACAAGGCCCAGACCAAGATGGACACGGCTAGGATGATGGTACCTGCATACTGGAGGAATATCCATCCTCTTTCGAAAACCCGATACAACACCGTTCGCAGAGAGGGGATTTTGTAACTAGGTAGTTCCATAACAAAGGAGGAGGTGGGGCCGAGCAATATCCATCTTTTTATAAGCCAGGCCACCAGCCCGGCCATGCTCATCCCGATCAGATACATCGCTGCCAAGACTAAGCCTTGCAGATTCAACAGGCCGCCCAAATAGGTTTGCGGAGGTACAAAAGCGCTGATGAGCATCACATAGACGGGCAACCGGGCCGAGCAGGTCATTAGGGGGGCGATCAGGATGGTGGTCAATCGGGCGCGTGGGTCTTCAATCACCCGGGTGGCCATGATGCCAGGGACTGCACAGGCAACAGAGGAAAGCAAGGGTATGACCGATTTGCCGCTCAACCCCACCCCACACATCCACCGATCCATTAGATAGGCGGTGCGGGCCATATAGCCGCTATCTTCTAACAGGCCGATAAAGAAAAACAGAATCAAGATTTGAGGCAAAAAGGCAAGGACACTGCCAACACCTCCACAAAGCCCTTCGACCAGTAAACTGCGCAGAGGGCCTGGGGGTAAGCTGGCGTGAAGCCATTCGGCCACTCCTTGGACTCCGGCCTCGATCCAGCCCATTGGGGCCTCGGCCCAGGCATACACTGCCTGAAATATGATCAGCATTACCCCCACAAAGACCAAAAACCCACAAACCGGATGGGTCAGGAGCCGATCTATCCTCTCGGAAAACGTCGGCCTTTCTTGCAGGGGACAATGGACAAGTCCTTGCAAAATCTTCTCGATCCACTGGTAGCGGACGGCAGGTTCCAGATCAGGCAAAAGGAGATCGGCCTGGGCCAGGCGGTGCTTGGCTTCTGCTAATGCGACTACCTCGGAACTGTTCATATCCGGCAAGAAGACTTTTTCCAAAAAACCGCCGGGATCCAATAGGATTCGAGCTACTAAGAGGCGCGATAATTGGCGGTGCTTCAAAGCCTGGTCTAAGCGATCCACTTCCTCCCAGAAGCACTCAGGCAAGGGGCTAGTTCTAGGGCGGATTCCTTCCGCTATGCTTTGGGCTAAAGCAGCCTGCAACTGCTCGATTCCTTGCCGACGATGCGCCTGGGTAGGCACGACTGGCACTCCCAGTCGGCGTTCTAACTCTGCGATTTCAATCTGAATGCCCCGGCGCTGGGCCAAGTCGATCATGTTCAAGGCCACCACCGTAGGTAGCCCAAATTCCAAAACTTGAGAAACTAGATAAAGATTGCGTTCTAAATTGGTGGCATCGACAATTAAGATCACCCCATCGGGGGCGGGGGTGCCTGGAGATCGGCCTAAAAGGACTTCCACAGCAATAGCTTCATCCCGACTCCGGGGGGAAAGACTATACAACCCCGGTAAATCCACCACCTCAAACCGCCTCCCCTGATACACAAACGAACCAATCTTTTTTTCCACCGTTACCCCTGGATAGTTCCCCACCCGCTGGTGCACCCCCACCAAGGCGGTAAAAAGGGTACTCTTCCCCGTATTGGGATTGCCTAATAGAGCAATGGTCAGTGGGGGGGAAAGTTTTTCGGAAGCCATCGGTGCCATCATTTCGGCTAAAAGTTAAAAACACACCGCCGTGCAACGAGGAGCCAACTTAGCAACCTCCCCTAGTGAAGGAGATGTTCAGTAAAACAATGGGAAAATCTAACAAGCTCTCCTGAAAAGCTTCTACGCTGTAACCAGAATGCTGCTAAAAGGCTCCAAAATTCCCATTTGAGCGAGGTTTTATCGGAAGGACCGGTAAGGGAAAACTCCATTAGGAAACTTCACAATCCCAGTTTCAGGACAGCCTCGACCCACGACTTCTGCCATTTTTGGCCCCGCCAAGGACAGAAAAGGCTAAGCTCGACTTTTGCCATTTTTCCTAACTCCTTTTGTTTCCAGTAGTTACGACGAGACTTCCTTTTCTTCACACAATGGCCTAAGTCCAATAGTTACCAGGACTTAGAGGTTTCCCCTTCCGGGACAAGGCCTAAAATGGCAAAAGTCCAACTAAGAGGTTCTCCGAAAAAGCATGTTCTATGATGAAAGGAGGTTTCCTTCCTCAATTCTCCAGAATCCTAAAATCTCTGTTTTTAAGGAGTCTGAAGGATAGGAATCGGTCGGCCAAAACCCATGGGAAACCGCCCAAATCCCAATTTCAAGACAGCCTCCTCCACTTTTGCCATTTTTCCTAAGTTGTTTTTTCATCAGAGGTTGCAGCAAACCGTCCTTTTGTTTACACAATTACCTAAGTTGGATCATTTCAAGGAGTTAGAACTTTTCCATTTCGGCAGAAGACCCAAAATGGCAAAAGTCGAGTTAAGAGGTTGTCTGAAAAGGAGGTAACCGACCTTCCTTTTCCAACGGCCGGTGAAGGCTCTAGATGGCCAATGTGCTCCAATTCCTGGGTTGTAGTTCCTACCTAGGAGTGGAAACAACTTGGCAGCCGAGTGAGCCAAACTCTCTTTTCAGACAGTCTCGAATTTTCTGCAATTAGTGCAATTAGGAAATTGGACCATCAGCAGGAGGACTCGTCGTAACTATTGTGGAAGTAAACCAAGGTTGGGAAAAAGGCAAAATTTGCTGAACCAAGAATCCTCATATCCTAAGTCCCTGAAATAAAAAGGTTCCAAAAGAGCAAAGTCGATATCAAAGTGTCTTTGCTTTTAAAAGTGCTTCGGTTGCGGAAGCAAACCGGGTGGCTTTGGTGAAAGCTTTTCCGCAGGAGGGGAGGTTTTGCCCATGCTGCGTGGTTTTGCTTCATTCTGGGTGGGTTTGGCCCCCGACCGGAAAAGGGGCCCTAGAGCCAAACCAGATCCATTGGGCTGACGTCCGCCCCAGGCTGCCTTCATCGGCGTCGACACCGCCACCAGAAACGGCCCAAAAGACTCGAAGGCATCCAGCCGGAAGTAGTCTTGGGCACAGGCAGCGGCTTTTCAGGTTCCACAAGCACTTGCAGATGTGGACTGGGGCGGAAGCACAAGCTATGCCCATTTAGGCAGAGGATACACGGATTACCCCGGCGGAACACTCGGAGCCGACAACCAGGCCGAAGTCCCAATTCTCGAAGCCGATGCACCTCAGCCTGAGGACCGCTCATGGAGACAATCCGGACCGGATAACCTTCTGGACAGCGCTCTAAAGGGATCCAGCCATTCATGGGGGGAGGATCTTTCCGGGGTAAGGGAGCTTTTTTGGTTCTGGGCAGACGCTGTGCAAGCCGGTGCACAAAGCCGCCAATAGTTCTGCAGGATGTAAAAGCTCGGTCGGGAAGACTTATTGCAAATGAGAATCAATCTCAATTATTATATCTGCCTCTCCACTTTCTGCAAGGGGAATATGGAATATGGCCCATAAATTCCCCCCGATATGAGTATAATGCCTCCATGCATATCCGACTCCGGCAAAGATTTTGCTTTTGGTCGGGCCTTGTTGAAAGAATGGGCCATGGCGGAGGAGGTTTTGGGCAGGCGGGTCGGTTTTGTTGATCGGCTTGGGCTTCCGAGCGGGAACGGTTTCCGGAGCCTTTCGGTAACCGTAATTTCCGCCCAGGAGAGGGAGCATTTATTTTGGTTTAGGAGTTCCCCAGCAAGGTGCCTCTTCTCTCAGACTGTAAGAGGTTGTGGGTCTTCTGTTGAAAGGTTGTCCGCTGTCTGGGGAGGTTTTGCCCATACTAGTCGGTTTTGCTTCGGTTTTTGGTGGTTTTAGGCCTCTGAGCGGAAAGGGTTTCAACAGAGCCAGCTTCTAACCCAGCTTCCTAACAAAATGAGTTTGCTTCTCCCTCGATGAGCGGGAAGCCGAGCTTGACGAGCTTTCAGCTGGACTTGTGCCATTTTCCCTAACTCCTTTTGTTTCCTGTAGTTACGAGGAGACTCCCTTTTGTTCACACAATGTCCTAAGTCCAATAGTTACAAGGAGTTAGAGTTTTCTCCTTCCAGAAGAAGGCCTAAAATGGCAAAAGTTGAGCTCAGAGGTTGTCTGAAAAGGAGCCAGCCAATCTTCCCTTTTCTAATTTCTAACGGCCGGTGAAGGCTCTGGGTAGCCAAGAGGGGCAAAATCCTGGGCTGGGAGATCCTCCTGGTGGTGGCAACTACTTGACACTCGAGTGAACCAAACTCTCTTTTCAGACATCCTCCTTTAGCCGAATGGAGTGGCCTCTATTGTTTCTTGTTTTCTTGTTTTTTTCCTCATAGAGCTTCGAGAGGCTTAGGTTGCGGCGAAAGGAGGCACACAAGTAGGGAGTTTTTGCCCTTTCAAAGGGGAGCTTCGCTGGTGTGGCTGTTGTCTGCCGGAGATTGGCCAATGGCGTCTCTGGCGGAAGTGTCCCGGAAACGGAAATCCAGCAGTTTGACTTGCCAGTAAGTGGTGCTGAATGGGCCACCAGCTTTTGGAGGAATAAGACGGCGGCTTGTCTAGTCGGCTGAGCTGTACTTGCTGAGATAGCTTAAAGGGTGCGGCTGAAATTTCTTTGGAGCAATGGGGCAAAATAGGATAATAGGCAGAGAAGGCTAACGCCTGGAAAGCCAGCTTTCCCAGAACCTACCCATTTTCCGGATATGGAGAGTTAAACTTCTCCCAAAGAGCTATAGTCTGTGGATCTGGAAGACGGCGTTTCTTGTCTCCTGCAAATGCCAGTCAGAGGCAATGGGATGGAACTAGGGACTAGCTATTTTGCCTATTCCACCTAACCAGCTCCAGAAACTCAGAAGCTGTCCTAAAATGGGGAATTGGGTGGTTTTTAATGGGTTTTAGCCGACCGGCTCCTATCCTTCAGACTCCTTAAAAACAGGGATTTTGGGGATTCTTGGGAATTGAGGAAGGAAACCTCCTTTCATCATAGAAATCATCAGAGAAAATGTTTTTTCGGACAGCTTCTCAGTCTTACCCATAGCTAATCTGAGGCCTACTAGAGGACAGAAATGTAAAATTTTTAAAAAATCGTTAAAAATTTTCTTTTTTCCTCTTAACCTTTTTGCCAAGATTACTACAATAAGCACAAACAATCGAAGTTAGGAACACAGTTCTGAGCAACTTAGTGCGCAGCTGGGAGGGAGATTGCTCCTTGGGGCAGCTTCGGAAGGAAAGACGAACTTCCTAAAGCGTGCTTGCTACGAAGGAGTCTGGTCGGAAGGGCGAAACGACCGGACCGGTTATGAGCGAGGAAAACTGTCCGCAGACGATCGTCTCTGTTTGGGGCTTGGATAACCGGCTGGTTGCTCTGTGCCGGATCGAGGCCGAGGGCATGTGGAGGCCGATCTGGAGGGCTCTCGGTGCTTGCTCGCGGAAGCCGCCTGGTAGGATGGGTGGGCTTTTGCGCTCTAGCGGAATTCCGGCAAGAGCCTTTCTAGGAGGAGTCCACGATGAGTAGTACCACGGAGTCTGTTGAATCCTCTTTTGATTTGGGGCTGGACGAGGAGCCTCCCAGTTCTTTAGCCCAGCCATTGCTTCCTGTCATCTTCCCTCCGACGACGGTTTCTGATTATGGGGCCTGTCGGGCGCCTAACAATCGGACCGGCAAGCGGAAAACCGGAAAAGTTTCCGCATCTTCTCCTGCTGGGAGCAAAGCAGCTGCCTCGGAGAAGGTCCCGTGGGAATCGAATCACCGTACCAAAGCCTTTCGTAAAACCTTTTTCCCGCAGGTGCCGGATAAACTGTGGAACGACTGGCATTGGCAACTGCAAAACCGCTTCCGTACCCTTGCCCAATTGGAGCGCATCCTTCAGCTTTCGGAGGAAGAGCGCCAGGCGATGCGCCAAGGGGGTTTGCAGCTTCCGGTGGCCATTACCCCTTACTATGCCAGTCTGCTAGACCCATTGGATCCGGATCATCCGTTGCGTCGGATGGTGGTACCCAGGCCGGCTGAATTTATCCACTGGCCTGGCGAATCAGCCGATCCTTTGGGCGAAGACATCCATAGCCCAGTGCCTGGTTTAGTGCATCGGTATCCGGATCGGGTGTTGCTTTTGGCCCATGATTTTTGTTCGACTTATTGCCGGTATTGCACCCGATCCCGGTTGGTAGGCCATGGCCAGATGGCCGCCACGCCGGCTCGGCTAGAAGCCGCTTTGGACTATATCCGCCGAACCCCAACGGTCCGGGATGTGCTGGTCTCCGGTGGGGATCCGCTGACCTTAAGCGACGAACGATTGGACCAGATCCTCTCGGCCCTGCGAGCCATCCGGCATGTAGAGATTGTTCGTCTGGGGACGAAAGTGCCTGCTGTGTTGCCTCAGCGGATTACCCCTGCTTTGTGTCGGATGCTCCGTAAATATCACCCCCTTTGGATTAGCTTGCATTTCCAGCATCCCGAAGAATGTACGCCAGAGGCCTACCAGGCTTGCACCCGTCTGGCCGATGCCGGTATCCCCTTGGGTGCCCAAACGGTGCTGTTAAAAGGCATCAATGATTCGGTCCAGACGATGCGGGAGCTAGTGCGTCGGCTATTGCAGATGCGGGTTCGGCCCTATTATTTGTTTCAATGCGATCCGATTTACGGCTCGGCCCACTTCCGCACTCCGGTCTCTAAGGGGATCGAAATCATCCAAGGCCTTCGCGGTTATACCAGCGGGTATGCGGTACCTCATTATGTGATCGACCTGCCGGGCGGCGGAGGCAAGGTCCCCTTGCAGCCAGAGTACCTCATCGGCCGAGACGGCGACGATCTGCTCTTTCGAAACTTCGAAGGGAAAATCTTCCGGTATCCCGATCCTTTACCCCACGAGCATCCCGCCTGTTAGCTCCACTTTATTTCCTGGACTTAGGCTTTTTGAATTGTTCCTCCAGCAATTTTCCTAAGTCCAATATTTTCAAAGGGTTAGGAAATCCAACAGACCGGCCCCCTAGAAATTGGCAAAAGTCGAGATTAGCTCGACACAGGCCAATTTCGTGCCTGCTTTTCGCCCCGAGACGTACGGCGGGCTCTCTCTTTGTTCCCTCATTTTCTTAACTCCTTTATGCAGTTTGGGCTTCTTTCTTCCAAGCCGATGCCAGAAATGGCAAAAGTCGAGGGTTAGGGGCTCGCCAGCAAAGCAGGTTGCGACTTAGAGGGGTCTGAAAACGGATGAGCTAGTCTCCCCTATTCCACTGGCTCGCTGTTATACACATCTTTGGGATGGATTTACCCCTCACAGCAGCAGCAAACGATTGCCCAATCAGGGGGATAAACAACCTTTCAAAACAAGCTAACGGTTACTTTGGATAAATTGCACAATTTGGGAAAAATCATTTAGAAAATCAGCAGATCTTTAGTTTCAGAAAAAGATTTATCTATATTTTTCTTTGATCCATTCTGTGTTGTTCAACGAGTTTCCCTGCTTTGCCTAAAGTGATGGCCGAGCGTCTGAACTTTAACTTGTGTATAACAGCGAGATTCCACTGGGGGGGTGAGACTTTGGGTAAGCAAGGTGTCCAATCCCCGGCTGTAGCCTTGCTAGTGGGGAAAACAACTTGGTTCCCGAGGGTGCCAAAATTCCTTTTCAGGCAGCCTCTTAGAACCACAGCTTTGCCTGGCGACTGGCCACTTCCCGAGATCCCTATTTTACCGAGTTTTACTGGATGAACCCTTCCGCCTGAAAACCCGGCAGGCCACGCCTAAATCTCCCGGAACCTCTGCACCTGGACTTTTGCCATTTTCGGGCTCCTGCCGAAGGGAAAACTCTAACTCCTCGGAAGTATGGGAGTTAGAGGGAGTCGGAAAAGGGATGAGCTAGTCTCTTTTATTCCCCTGGCCGGTGAGACTTTGGGTAAGCAAGGTGTCCAACCCCCGGCTGTAGTCTTGCTAGTGGGGGAACAACTTGGTAGCCGAGGGCGCCAAAATTCCTTTTCAGAGAGCCTCTTAGGTCGACTTTTGCCATTTTTCCTAACCTCTTTTGCCTTCGAAAGTTACGTAGCACTCCTCATTCCTACATGCAATTTCCCCACCGTAATCTTCACAAAGAGTTAAAACGTAGCGCATTCTGGACAGGCTTAAAAAATGGCAAAAGTCGAGCTTAGGAAATTGGGGCGCCCAAATGGAGGTCCCTGTAACTCCAGAAAGATAATCAAGGGAAGGAAAATAGCAAAAATCGAGCTTAGAGGCTGTCCTGAGTGGGATTTTGAAGTTTCCCGAAATGTTTTAGGCTGACCGGTTCTCTGCTTTGCCGGTACTAATAAATAGGGGCGTGTGAGCAACTCAGAACGGTAAACTATCTTTCCTTGGCAAATGGCTTTTCGGGAAAGCTTCTTAGCGATCTTGGGCAGGATCCCGTCGATAATCCGCGCTAAAACTCCGGCGAGGTACTTCCACGGGGATGGGTTGGGGATCGAAAGGAATGCCTGCCAGGGTTTTCACCTTGGGGCCGGCACCCGGAGTGGTGGCAGGTTCGGCTTTAAAAAGTTCCATGATCGCATGGATCTGGGGATTTATTTCGATTTTACCATCTGGCCGGGGGGTGCCTATCGAATCGAAACTGCCTACCGTCACAATACTGGCATACCGATCATGGAATTCGTAGGCCTCGTAGCCTTTCAGCCGAAGAGCTTCGGTCAGTTTGTGGGCAGCCCAAGCGGCTTTGTCTAGACTGCTTTCAAAATCCTCTAACCCTTGCTGGATGCGTTGGATCCGCTGCGGATCCATAATAATCGTACCGGTAAAAGTGGCTACCTGCACCGTATATTTCCCCGGGCAGCGGAGCAAACTATACGGCAAATCAGCATTCAATTGTTCCACGAAGGCGTCCATTCCTTTTGGGGCGAAGTATTCTCGGGGTAGCAATGGGTTGGTGGTTAAGAAGGCCTTGGACATCGGGCCGAGCGATTCTTTTTCTGGCCGAAGGTATTTGATCACCGTTCGCCAAGCGGCCAGATTTTGGGAAGTGGGTTTTTCCGCACTGGGCCGGAGGCATTCCGGGTGGCAATGTTTGATTTTTTCCAACGTCCGTTGGGCCTCTGGATCGTCAACGGCAGGAAAATCGCCTACCATCACCGCAATTTCGTCAAATTGGGGGGGTTTACGATACCTCATTCGTACTGGGTTGCCATACCGATCCACCCCCCGGCCCAGCACTTCTTGGCCCACTTGAAAATGCATCCGATACATGTAGGCAGGCAACTTATATCGTTGCCGAAGTTCCAAGACCAATTCCCGGGCTTGTTGTTCGGCACGTTCCCCGGAAAAGCTACAGGCCATGATCAGCCACGGACCATTCTCTGGGGTTAACTGATATGTTTTATTGGGATCTGCTTCAACTTTTTTGGGGGCAATAATGCCCAGCCAAGGAGGGGCCGCCAACCCATGCGGCTCCCCATACCCCATCATAATAACTGTCCCATACACCACCAAAAGGTGGATTTTTCTGATGAAAAAAGGCTTTTGGATAGGCATCTAGCTCCTCTCCAAAAAGCAAAAGAAAAGTTTCTCTACGTTCTTTTTCTTAACAATGGTGGTTTTTAGGAACGCCTAAAAATAGGGGATGATTCCCCCCCTATCTTAAGATCATTTACCGGGGGGTATTTCGGAAGCAGTCAGTGCTAGAGCACCAATTCATGCCTGCTCCAACAATCAAGCGCTTGCCTCGACCAGTCCAATTCAGGATTTTGAAAAGGCGGCGGAAGTGTACCAAAGTTGGTTTCCTGGCGTCCAGAGGAACTTTACCTCCTTAAAAAATGCAAATGTTCCTTCAAAAAGAGCTATTTCTTGACATCCTGAGGGCCATTTCCCCATATTGAGAGAAGGTAAAAGCTTCGCCCACTCGAAAGCCTTTTAGCGTAAGTGTGCAAGAGAGTAAGTGTGCAAGGTAGGACGCAGGCTGTTACTTCTAGGTCAGAGACGCTAAGTCGGTCTGTAAGAGTGGAATCCATAAACAACTCAATCTCACAGAATAGACTGGTTGAAAAACTTTTATGATGGTGGCCGAGGGCACTGTCTATCAGAGAAGCCACCTCGGTCTGGGAAGGCGGGAATAAATTAAGCTAACAATTCAGCCAAATGGAGTCTCTATGAATTTGGATAAACTGAAGAAAATAGGGAAAAGTTTTAAAATTTTTAAGATGCTGGATTGGATGACTTTCTTATTTTTCCCAGTTTGGGCTTCAACCTATACTCCGCTTGGCTGAGTTGTTCTAGATGAGCAAGCCCGGAAAACCGACTGGGTTACACCTTTTGCGGAGCGGTAGGATGCAAGGGTGGATTCTAGACAGGTTGGGCCGGATGGAAAAAGATCTGCCATCGGGGGGTAAGCGGCCAGCAGTTGGGGCAATAGGGGGGCTATTGCTTTGTTGGAGCTGCGTTGTTGTGCCGATCTTGGCGGTCTGGAGGTGTTGGATTCAGGTTATAGTCAAGCTATTGCTCTGCTGGCAGCCCGAACTGAGGGGCTCTCTCTGCCATGGTCTCTTTTGGGTTGGGGCTATCGGGGGGCTAGTGCTGGGTTGGGGCCAGCAAGCGGAACTGGCAGCGGCGGTAGTGGTGATGGAGGATGGCCGGATAATTACCGGTAAATTGGGGCCGCCGATTCCTACCTTGGGTAACATTGCTCGTACGGTGCCAGAGTCGGATGCTCCGGCGATGATTGTGTTTTTGGACGACGATCTGCGCCGCATTTTTCTCCCCAGACGTCAGGTTCGGGAAGTCCGCCAGGATGAGACAGGCCAACTGGAGGAAAAGTTTCGGATATGGCAGCGGGTGCTCCGGGGTGGGCCGACCGTCCAAACGGTGGGTCCAATTTTGCGGATTCAGCCTTTTGACGAATATGGTCGTCGTATTCTGACCATGGCTACTGCTCGAGGACCGGTGGACATCATTCAAGGGATTACGGAACTTACCCCCAGGTGGGCCAAAGTTGAAGGCATCAGCCATGTCTGGGACATGCGCATTGCTACCTCTACCATTCCCCAGGAGACTCTGGCCAAAATCTTGGCCAAACAGATCGATCCGAAAAATCCCGAACATGGCAAACGGCTGGCTCGCTTCTATTTGCAAGCCGAGCGCTATGAAGAAGCCATTGCCCAGTTGCAAGCCTTATTGAAGCAGCATCCGGAGGATGCCGCACTTCGCCAGCAGGTAGAAGCTGCCATCCGGGATCTTCGCCAGCTAGCTGCTCGTCGGCTTTTGGAAGAGCTCCGTCTGCGCCGGCAGGCCGGCCAACATCAATTAGTCATCGAGTTACTCAAGAAATTTCCCTCCGAGGGCCTGTCCGGCGAAATCCTCCAAGAAGTCCGAGAAATGCTTGAAGACTATCAAAAACAGCTTGCCCAACGGCAAGAAGTGCTCGAGCTTCTCGATCGACTGCTACCCGAAATAAAACAGGATAAATATCGGCCGCAGCTTCAAGCAGTCCTGGGAGAAATTCGGCAAGAGTTGAACTTGAACACCCTTGGCCGGTTGACGCCATTTCGTCAATTGGCCTCTGACGCCAGCCTACAGCCGGAGGAAAAAATGGCCTTGGCCATTAGTGGCTGGCTGATGGGTGCCGACGGCGCCTTGCCCCGGTTGCCAATTGCTTTATCGGTCTATGAAGTGCGGAATTTGGTTCGGCAGTATTTGATCCAACAGGAGAAACCTCAGCGGGATCAGATTCTCCAGCAGTTATCTCGGCAGGAAGGAGCTACTGCCGAACGGGTGGCACGCGTCTTGGCCCATATGAAACCTCCGTTGGAAAGCCAGCCGATGGAAGGGAAACCTGGTTATTATGTTTTGGAGGTACCTGGGGTGGGGCGGGAACCGGCCGTACGCTATTATGTCCAACTGCCGCCTGAATATGATCCGTATCGTCGGTATCCGGCCATTATGACTCTGCGCGGCGCAGGCACCACTGCCGAGTTGCAGGTGGATTGGTGGGCTGGTGAGTGGCATGCGCAGGGCTGGCGAATGGGGCAAGCCGCTCGGCATGGCTATATTGTGATCGCTCCGGATTGGCCCGCTGAACATCAGAAACAATACCAATATTCTCTTCGAGAACATGCCGCGGTACTGCAGACGCTTCGGGATGCCTGCCGACGGTTTTCCATCGATACGGATCGGGTTTTTTTGACGGGACATTCTATGGGTGGGGATGCGGCTTGGGACATTGGCCTAGCCCATCCGGATCTATGGGCGGGGGTGATTCCGATTGTGGCTCAGGCGGATAAGTACATTGCCCTTTATTGGGAAAATGCCGCCCTGGTACCCTTTTATTTTGTCTGTGGGGAGTTAGACGGCGGCAAAATGGCCGCCAACGCCAGGGACCTGGATCGCTATCTCAATCGCGGGTATAACGTTACGGTCGTGGAATATCTGGGCCGGGGACATGAGGATTTCTACGACGAGATTTTACGGCTTTTCGATTGGATGGGCCGACTGCGCCGAAACTTCTTCCCCAAGGAATTTGTGGCGGTTTCGATGCGGCCTTGGGATAATTTCTTCTGGTGGGTAGAATTGGAGGGCTATCCGAGTCGTTCCATGGTGGATCCCACCCAGTGGCCGCCCCCTAGCGGCTATCGACCCATTAAGACCGAAGCCAGCCTCACCGCAAACAATGGCGTGCGGGTCCAAGCGCGCTCGGCCAAAATCACTGTCTGGCTTGCCCCGGAAATGGTCGATTTCCAAAAGCAAATTACTGTGGTGGTCAATGGTTTTCGGGCTATTCCCCCCAACCGTGTCCTGCAACCGGATTTGGCTCTCATGCTGGAAGACGTCCGTTTACGGGCGGATCGGCAACATCCGTTCTGGGCCAAGCTGACTGTACCGACCGGTCGTGCCTTGGAAACCTCGGCCAAATGACGCCTTGGTCTATTTGCCTTCGGCCGGGACAGTGCGCTTCGCGATGCTAGATTGGCAACTGTCTATTGGGTCTCGACTTTTGCCATTTTACCTGAGTTCTTTTGTTTCCGGTAGTTACGGCGAGACTTCCTTTTGTTCACACAATTTCCTAAGTCCAATAGTTACAAGGACTCAGAGTTTTCTCCTTACGAGAGAAGGCCTAAAATGGCAAAAGTCGAATCTATTGGATAGGCCCCCCTTTCCTTCTGCCGGAAGGGAACTAGGATGGACAAAAACCCCTGAGCGCCACTTTTGCCATTTTCCAGGGTACAACCCCCTTTGTAACCCCTTGAAAATATTGGAGTTAGAAATTTGCTGAACAAACAGCCCTCAAAACCTAAGTCTTTGAAATAAAAGAAGTTATAAAAATGGCAAAAGTCAAGCTGAGAGGGTGTCTGAAAAGAGAGTTTTGGCCCACTCGACTGCTAGGCGTTCCCCCACCAGGAGGGACTTCAGCCCAGGATTTAAGCCCCTTGGCGACTTAGAGCCTTCACCGGTCGTTGAAATTTGGAATAAGGCAGAGTTGCTACATCCCTTTTCAGACAGCCTCTGAGGCCTTAGCTTCTAGGAACACTTCAGCTGAATGGAGAAGCTTTTCTGGTCATCCGGAGCAAAACCAGGGGCCCCGTTCAGCAAACACATGGAAGGAAACATCTGCAGTTTTTCGCGGCACTGACACTCTAGCGCCTTCCTTTCCACAGCATGGCGAAGGGGAAGGAACAAGAAGACCACTCCATTTTCCTGAAGTGTTACTGGTTCTATGAGGAGGCGACGTGGATGGGCAGTTTGCTGATTGCTGGTGGTCGGGTGATCGATCCAAGTCAAAAAATGGATCGGATTACCAATATCCTGATTCGGGAGGGCCGGATCGCTGCTTATGATGTACCGGTGCAAGAGGCAGAGCAGGTCCTGGACGCTACAGGCAAAATCGTCTGTCCCGGTCTGATCGACATGCATGTGCATCTTCGGGAGCCGGGCCAAGAGGAGGACGAGACCATCGAGACAGGTACGGCGGCAGCTTTGGCCGGCGGATTTACCACTGTCGTCTGTGCTCCAAATACTGATCCACCCATCGACACCCAAGGCGTGGTGGCCTTCATCCGCCATCAGGCTGCCAAAGCCGACCACTGTAATGTCTATGTCTTAGGTTGTGTGAGTAAAAACCGCCAAGGTAAAGAGTTAGCCGAGATCGGCCAGTTGGTTGAAGCCGGTGCCGTCGGCTTTACCGATGACGGCGACCCGATTGCCGATGCAGAACTACTCCGGCAAGCCTTCTTATATTGTCGAATGTTCAACAAACCCATCCTAGACCATGCCGAGGACAAGGACCTGACGGAAGGCGGCATCATGCATGAGGGGTTAGTATCTCTGATTTTAGGCCTCACCGGGATGCCCTCGGCTAGCGAAGAGGTGATCATTGCCCGAGATATTGCCTTGGCTGAGGCCACGGGGGGCCGGTTGCACCTGATGCATATTAGCACCATCAACGGCTTGGAGATCATCCGCCGGGCGAAACGTCGGGCTGTACAGGTTACCTGTGAAGTCACCCCCCACCACCTGACGCTTACCGACGAGTGCCTCCGCTCCTTCGATCCCAACTACAAAGTTAATCCCCCACTCCGAGGTCGGGAGCACGTCGAAGCCCTGGTCGCCGCTCTGCAAGACGGCACCATCGATGTCATTGCCAGCGATCACGCCCCCCATGCCCTGGAAAAGAAGATGCAGGAAATCGACCAGGCCCCGTTTGGCGTCATCGGCCTGGAGACTACCCTGGGCGTAATCGCCACCCGGCTGATCGAACCGGGCCTGTTAGACTGGCCTACAGTAATTGAAAAAATGACCATTAACCCGGCTCGCATCCTCGGCCTGCCCAAAGGCACTTTGGCTATCGGCGCCGATGCCGATCTGACCATCATCGACCCAGAAGCCCGTTGGACGGTCGATCCCCGACAATTCCGCTCGAAAAGCTCCAATACCCCCTTTGCCGGTTGGGAACTAAAAGGCCGGGCTGTAGCCACCATCGTCGGCGGCCGGATAAAATACTCCTGTCTGTAAAGCTCAGAAGTAACCACTCAGCCGAGCAAACTTTGTCTTTTCCTTGCCGGCAAGGAGACGGTAAGTAACGCTTGGTAAGGCCGGGGAACAAAAGCTCTTTTTATTCCACTCCTTGCGTTTTCATCCCCCCGTTTTGCAATTCCACGTTTGCCATTTTTGGCCTCCCGCCCAAAAGGGGAAAGCTCTCACTCCCTGGATTTATTGGAATTAGGGAAATAGGGAACCTCTGCAAAATACTGAACATGTAGTGAACTTTATGGACTTTTGATTATATAGCCGTTCAGTTCTTCTATCCGAACACCTACTATCTATTGGGCCCTAGCAATGCTCGAGCTCTATATGTTGTGTTAGAGGAAGGGCATCGAAAATGCTATAAAAATATCC
>JANXAQ010000098.1 GCA_025062105.1 Thermoguttaceae bacterium | reverse complement strand
GGATATTCCAACTGAAACATAGAATCCAATAGAGGGCGGATGGTGATGATAGCCTTTTCGTTAGGAGGTCCCTCCCGCCAATAGTACCCCGGATCACCCCGAAGCGATAAGATTTTCACGCCGTTCCAGTTCGCCGAGGTGGCCGCGGGCAGTTCTACAATCCCTAGCCCCGCCAAGCCTGCGGTGTGCACCCCATCGATTACGGCTTGCATAGAAGAGCATATCTGGGCGTCTGTGCGGAACTTGATCTCCCGACGTTCTGCGCCGCCTTCCCCTTTCCGATGCGCGCCCATGTATCGGTCTTTAATGATATTCATTGGGGGAGACTGAAGCGGCGGAAAGAAGCATTTTATAGGAACGTTTGGCCCTTTTCCTATAAGATCCTTCCAAGATTTTCCTTCCGTTCCTACTTGTAAAAGAGTGCAAATTAAGGTGGTATCTAGCACATCTATCGGATGGCCGGCGGCTACAACAAACACCACCCGTCGCTGGCCCAAAGGGACGACCCATGGTTGGCAAGTTCCAGGCGGAAAAGAATGCTCTAAATTGACCTTCCAGTATGGAGAAGGAGTCCCTCGGGGCGACACAGTGATATCGGTGGAACTGTTCGCCACTAGACCTAGGGAAAACGGCAGAAACTCTAACACCTCGCCTTTTATCCAACTAATTTCTTCAGGATGGCCGAAAGCGTTCCATAAGGCCTCGAACAATTCAAATTCCCGCGTGTTATACTGGGCTTTGCCGATCAACGGCTCCCTCGGCCTCAAATCTGTTTTGGACATTTTCGCAGGACAAAAAAAGGTAGAAGGTAACTTTTCCTTCGGGATCGTATCGGGGAACATGCGTTTATGCTCAGCTTTCTTGGGAACCGGAAGAAGCCGGTCTCTCTCCTCCTGTCCTGTCGGAGGAGGTAAAAGAGGACTTGCTGGGCCAGTTCGATCAGGATCAGCTCGTTCTAGCAGTTCCTCCGTTTTAGGATACGCATTTTTACCATATTTATCGATCAACTTCCAGGCTTCATGAACACTGCCTACTCTGCAGCATAATACCCATAATAAAAGACGACGTTTTCGCATCGCTTCCCGTGAATCATCCTGCTCTAGCTTTCCCAACTGCGCCAGGACCACTATGGGTTCTACTCGTAACTCAACCAACGCGCACGCTGCAGGATAAAGGGCGTCCAATCCCCACGTACCGCCCACTCCAAAAGAGCGGGGGTCCAATTCATAGTCCACGATTTCCAAAAGAAGAGGGATTGCTTCTTCAATTCGCCATATCTCTATCAAACCAATCAGACAATCCAAAGGAGCGGCTACGGGGTCTAGGTTTCTTTTTCCTTTCTTTTTTTCAGCAAGATATTCCGCAGCGGCGATTCTAAACGTATTCATAATTTCCTCCGAAATAGTACCGCGAAGTCTATACCAAGTTTGGAAAGTTTCCCCCTGCTGCTGTTCGTCAGAAGAGAATAACGTTTTCAGGGGAGGCAGTTTTAAGGTATGCTCTTGTGCTCGAGTTTCTTCAGCTCGGCATATTCCTGCCCACCAAAAAGAGACTCCAATAGCCGCTAGATGGATATGCACTGTTTTGCAGATCATTTGTAATTCTCCTTTTACTTCGCAGGTCATTTTGGACATTCAATCTCTTAATCGTCATACTTGCCTGAACGATGCTGCTTACCTGGCGCTGCCCAATCCAAAGACTTAAATGCATCCTCTCCGATTCCTTTTCCCTTTTGTGGTTTGGATCTTTCTTCTGCTGCTTGCATTCTCTCTTCTGCTTTTTGGATGGCTTCCGCCTCTATCGGGGAAAAGACGCCTTTGACACTAATCGGGACCCAGCTCTTGGGCCAATCTTGATATTGAGGCGAGCTAAGGTTTTCGTCATCACTACCTGGATACCCAGGTTCAAACCGATTCTGGGAAGGGATAGGGGCCGCATCATCTATAATTCCATTGTTGTCGTCGTCTCTACCTTTTTCCCCCATTCCTTATCAGGCCCTGGCGCCCAGTGGTTATGTATTTTTTGGTTGAACGACCACCCAAAGCGAAACGTGGCCTTTTTGAATTGTTCTTTTATTTGCGTGTAAGATACGATCTCATCGGCTCTACGGATCTGATCCACATGTATTCCTTCATGAATTACCAGAGCCATAAACATATCTATTCCTGAGTATGTATATTCTAGACCACAGTCATAAGGGGCTCCTCTATTGGGAAGCCAGCGAGAGACAACAATAGTAGTTTTGAAAGGACATGGGTCTTTGGTATAATTCCAAAACATCATCGCAGGAACAAATCCCCACATTCTTCGGACCACTCCTTGCCATCGATTATTATCAATCGCGTTCACCCACGGTCCATAGTAATCCGGACTCGGATAATAATAGTCTAACATGATCCACTTTTGGTTCGAGACAAGTTCGTTTAAAAGGCTGTTCTCTTTCTCTACCCATACTTGACTCCAATAGTAAAGCCAATTTGGCCATTTGTTCACCCTTCCCTCAAAACTGATGGGCGGACGTTTTTTCGAAAGCGGCGGATATCCAGAAGGGTGCCTGCATCCTTCAGCAGGAAAAAATATCTCAATATTTTGCTCAGCGGTGCTACATACTTCTTCATCTTTGTACCAAAGCCTAATTGTTTTTTTCCCAAACGCAGTATTTTCGGGGGGTAAGTATTTATCCTGATATAGAGCGACACATTTCATGTCTTCTCCGAATTCCTTTTCGGTAGTATCTTGGAGAGACTTTTTCCACTTGGCCTTGAGCGTAACATTACTCATGGGCGACGTACACTCTGATATAACCCATCGAAACTCCTCGGGTTTTTCTACGATTCGATGAGCTTCACATTCGACTATTGCAACAACTCCTTCCTGAGGGGATTGGCATTCTTGGAAAACTATCTCATTAGTAGGATTGGCAGTTTGCCAGGTGATGGTCAATGTTATAGCATCTCTTATGGTTCCACCAGGACCTCTAGTTGCGACAGGTTCTTTTTCAGGATTTCCACAAGGTATCCTGATAGGGGGAACTACAATACTCCAAATTTTCTGGACGGGAATGGCAGGGTTACACGTCCCTGTAATTTCTACTCTTCCCATGGAGAGGCCTTTTATGCGAACCTTTTTCTCGGGATCCATTGAGCTTAACTTAACCTCAGGTGGGAAAAACGCCGCAGTGCCTGATGAACTTAAAGGAAGTTTCGTCTCCCATGTTATAGTTTTGTTTGTACCCAGGATGGAGTAGGTAAAGTTTATAATTTCTAACCAATCCGGACACCAAAAATTCTGCGGCGGGCGATTACATCGAAGGGTAAGAGTATATGTCACATTCGGCTGCCCGTTTACCAACTTGACATACAAAGATGTCCAGTTAACATTTAAACCAATCAAATCGTCGGTCTCTCTATCTAGAAAAACAATCTTTCCGTCTTTTATTTCGGCGTGATCCCCGGCTTTATTAATCCACATCACAATTCTTGGTTCACCGCCTCCCTCGCCCCCATAATTATAATCAGCCTTCCAGGTGGCAGAACCGCTCCCAGGCCCTTTATAGATTCCCACCACCCGATAAAAACATTCATTCCCTTCCCCCTGGCAAGGGATACGCCCACTGATCGTAGCTACATGAACCTGACTGCCGCTTCCCTCTTTCTGAATCACAGTAATTCGCGAATCTACCGGTCCTTGAATTTTGAAAGCTTCCGTGGCCAGAATCGTGGCGTTTCCGGAATTTACGTATAATTCATCCTTATTTGACGATGGGTTAGGAAAATTAGCTGTTCCATTTAGCGGCGCTATGGGTTCGTCGGCTCTGACGCTGAACGGGCCGCCGAGAACACCTAACCACAAAACCAGCGCCGCCGCTGCTGCACGTTTCTGCTTCCGCATCGCTCTTCTCCTTTTACCCAAGGAAACCTTGCCGCACCATTACTTCCCCATTTTTTCCCAGAAAAACTTGTTGTGCTCTTCCCGAACTGCTTCGTTTGAAATCCGCCGCTAAAGGACACATATTTTGCCCAGCCTTTTAGCCTCCAGTCTTTCTCTCCAACGCGCGCTTGCTACACTTTACTGCTGTGGCCCCTGCTGGAGTTCCCTTTGGAGTTTTTCTAAATCCGTTTGAAGGGTGCGCCGAAACTCGCTGTGAGGGTACTTCGCCAAAAAGGCCTCGACAGCCTTAGCCGCCCGTGGAAAATCTTTTACCTGCATCGCGTCCAAGCAGTAGAAATAGTGTGCTACTTCCGCCTCGGGGTGGTCCGGGTATTTGCGGATCATTTCCGCGTAGATGGGCATGGAGCGTTTCGGGTCTTGGGTCTGGTTGTAGGTAAATAGCCCTAGGTAAAACAGTGCCGTTCCGCCCCAGTAGGTGCCTTCGATCTCGGGCCGTCTGGCCGCCCGCTCTAACCATACCAACGCCTGCGGCCGCTTGTAATCCAAGGCCGGGTCCAGTTGCCGGTCTAAGGCAACGGCCAACTGGATCATCGCATACGTCTCCAGCCCAGCCCGGTTTCGGCCCAGTTGCGGCCCCATCGCCAACACTCGCCGAAACACCTCCTCCGCCTTCTCCGGTCGAAGCGTCTGCAAATAAAGGTCTCCCAGACGCAACAGCATCCGATGCTCTTCTTTTTCTGCCTCCTGAAGCGCCCGCTGGTCGGTCCATCCCTTCTTCTCCCGGATGGTCTTGACCAGATAGTACAGGCTATAGGCCTTGTAATCCGGGTTGGGTGTAAACCCGGGCGGCGGGGCTTTCGGACCAGCTAGGTTCAGCCACTCGATCGCCTTTTCGTGTTCCCCGGCCAAATGGGCGGCCACCGCAGCCCGGAAGAAGCATTCATAGGCGGCTTGTTTCTTTTGCACTAGATTGGATTCTACGTTGGGCCAGACCCACGGCGGCTCTTTGGACGCTTGGATGTCCACTCCCGCCTGCACCGCCTTGGCCCACTCAACGGCCAGTTCCGCATACCGACGGGCACGCCCAACATCAAACGCTTGCTCCAGCGCAATGTCGATCAGCCGAAAATACCCCGGCCCTGTCCACGGACTCTGGGGGTACTCTTTCACCAGTCGCTCCAGATACCCGAAGGCCCGCCGAAGATGGGCCTCCGCCTCCTGAGAGCCGGTTTCCCCCGAAGGCGAGCGGGGTTTGATTTTCGTCGAAGAGACGTCATAGACCTCTGCCTCCCGAGAGCCGGCTTCGGCAGAAGGCGGCATGGAAGCCGCCTCGGACGCTGGATGGGAAGCAGTCTTGGTCTGGGCAGACGGAGGCCCGCTTCCGGCAAGATTTGGCCTCTTGGTCCCGGCAGACAGGGCGCTGCTTTCAGAAACATGTGGTGTCTTGGCTTCGGCAGACGGAGGCCCGCTTCCGGCAAGATTTGGCCTCTTGGTCTGGGCAGAGGAGGGACGCTCCGGGTGGGTTTGCTTCAGTTCCTGTAAAAAAGCCGACTCGGCTGATAGACGACCGGCATGATACAGGGCTTCCGGCAGATATGGGCTGGTGGGAAACTTTTCGATCAGTTCTACCCAGTAGCCAAGCGCCTCGGCCCGGCCGGCAAACAGCCGTTTGCGCACCTCGTCTAGGTTCATCCGGGGCGGGCTGGGCCTGCTGGCCTGCCCAGCAGCGGATTTTTCACCAGCCCCCTCTCCCCGCCGAGGCCCAACCTCCTCCGTCCCCTCTCCCCTCCGCGGGAGAGGGTTAGGGTGAGGGGGACTTTTTACGGCCGGAACGCCTGCACTGCCAGCCGATCCAGACGAAACATCCGCACTCCCAACGGCGGTAAGTTCGGCAGCCTCCCACTCGGCCAGTCCCTCGATCAAAAGAGCCAGTTCCCTCAGAGCCTGCTCCCGCCAAGGCAAAAGGGCCGAACTACTCTCTGGGGCTCGGGCATCCCTTCCAGAACCGCTCCGGGCCGGACTGCTCTCCGTGGCTTGCAGGGCTTCCAGGTAACAGTGTTTAGCCCACTGGGCCAAGGCTCGCCGCTGGTCTTGCTCCGACAGTTTCCCGGAGAGTTTGGCCGGGGGACTGCCAGGTCGGCTGCTGGAGCTGGTTCCGCGGCTGGCTAACCGAGCCAACACCCGAAGCCTCGTGCCCGGTTCCGGCTCCTGATGCACGAGAGCCACTAGGCAACGGGCCTTTTCCAAAGCCGCCCAGGATCGATGCGCCGCGGCCTGCTTCCGGCCCGCACCAGCCAACACCGCATCCGCTACCACCACACCTGCCTCATACCGACCACAGAGCCGATAAGCCGTGCTAATATATGCCAGTTGCCCAAACGGTTGGGCCTCCTGGTGAATGCTCACCGGGATCAGGGGATCGGCGTTCGGGTCCGTGCAGGCCAAAAGACGCTCCAGCCCCAGTTGGAGCAAAGCCCCCTCACCCGGCTTGCTTTGCAAGCCACCCTCTCCAGCGGCGGGGAGAGGGATTTTCTGGACTGCTGCTTGTGCAGCAATGCCAGCGCCGCCCACAGATGGACCAAGAAGCAAGCTCTGGGCCTTTTGTAAACTCTGCTGGGCCGATGGTCTATGCCCTGTGGCTAAGTCCAAGATGCCTTGCCGAAGCCGAATCTCTAAAGCAGCCGATTCCCAAGAGCGTTGGGCCTGGCTGGACCGCCCAGCCCCTGCCTCCCCACTACCAGAA
>JANXAQ010000315.1 GCA_025062105.1 Thermoguttaceae bacterium | reverse complement strand
CCAAAGATGTGTATAACAGCGAGACGCCATTGGAAGGGGGCTACTGCTTGTCAGGGAGACTGTGCGAGAAGATTTCCGAGCTAATTTATGCAGCAGAGGGGATTCGCTGAGCTGAGCTTTGGACTTGCAATCGGAACAGGCCGAAGAGTTCTTCATGCGTCAGGCCCCAGCGGTGGCCCTGCTGGGCGGCCGAAAGAACCGTTTCAAATAAGGCCCGCTTCTGGTCCAGGATCTCTTGAATCCGTTGTTCGATGGTATCTCGGGCCAAAAACCGGGTAACCCAAACCGGGCCGTCGGTCCCGAGCCGATGGGCGCGGCAGATAGCTTGATCTTCGACCGCCGGGTTCCACCATCGGTCGAACAAGAACACATAATTAGCCACTTGCAAGTTCAGACCAACACCGCCAGCCCCATAGCTAATCAAAAGAACCCTACAGCCGGGGTCTTCCCGAAATCGTCGGATCGCCGCTTCCCGCCCAGCAAGAGAAATCCGACCATGATATTGCACCGGGCCAAATCGCGCCAACAGCCGAGCCAATTGCTCTAAGGTGCTCACCCATTGGCTAAAAACAATCGCTTTCCGGCGGCTGGCAGCTACCTCTTCCAGGTCCGCTTCCAACCGCTCCAACTTGGCGCTGGCCCCCGTAACGGGATCAAAATTGCAAATCTGTTTCAAGCGCAAAATCAGCTCAAACACATGCCGGATCGTTACCTGCTGGCCAAGTTGCCGAAGATAAAGCACCCCTTGCTCTTCGGCCTGCTGATAACTATGGCGTTGCTCGGGAGTTAGTTCCACTTCGGCATCCCGGACCCATTTCGGGGGAAGCTGAGGCAGTACTTGTTCCTGGGTCCGGCGAAGTACATAGTCCCGAATCGCTTGTCCCATCCGGCGAGGTTTCATCTCTGGGTGTAAATAACCGGGTGCCAAAAATTCAAAAATCCCTACTAAATCCTCCGCACTATTTTCTACCGGTGTGCCCGTCAGCGCCCAACTGCGATGCCGAGGTAAAGAACATACTGCCCGGTGAATTGCCCCGGAGCGGTTTTTAATCCGCTGGGCCTCGTCCAACACTACCAGATCAAATCGGATACGGGGAGTGGCTTCGGCCGACTCGGCCTGGGACCAAAAAACTTCGTCTCGGATTAAAAGTTCATAGTTCGCAATTTTTACCGGTACTGCTGGCAATCGCCATTGCCAGGCCCGTCGCTCCGGCTCGCCTTCAATGACCAAAACCGGTATCTCCGGCGCCCATAAGGAAAACTCCCGTACCCAATTGGTTACCAGTGGTTTCGGACAAACCACTAGCACCCGACGGATTTCTCCGCTGCGCAGCAAAAGACGAATCGCTAAAATGGCCTGCATCGTTTTGCCTAGGCCCATTTCGTCAGCTAAAATGGCCGCATGCCGCGGATACAAAAACGCCACCCCCTCCAACTGGTACCTTAAGGGCGGCATGGCTAAGACCAACCGCCGATCCGCCAACAGCCTATCTAACGGCGGTTCCAACAGGTACCGGAGGCGATCCTCCAGTTTGACTAGCTCCTCTGGCGGACGGATTCGCACCGGCGGCCCGGCTACTTCTAAGCTTCCCTTCGCACCATCCCAGCTAGGAGGTTTCTGCCGGACAGAATGACCGCTAGGCATTTCACCCTGCGTCCCAGGCCCTACCTCCACAGCACCCTGCCCGATGTCCTCGGTAGGCCCCACCGGCCTGCCAGGCAAACTAATCTCGGGAAAACTAGGAAATAGAAAACTCCGGCAGCGAAGCGGCAATGACTTGATCGGGACCGAAATGACCTTCGGTTCCGACACAGATACAGATAAGGTGCGTACTTCCCGCACCACATCCCGCTGTAAGGCCCGAGTCCAACCCGTCGGCCAAACAGAAGCCGACAACTCTAAATCCACCCGGTGTACCTCTGGAGGACCTTCCGGTTGCCAAGAGAACAAAATCGGTATCTCAAGCCCCTGTGGCTCCATAACTGCACCAGTCTCCTAACGCCTCCACTGCCTCCTCTGCCAGCCAGAGAACAAACAGATTAACCCCCTCGGCGGGCTTCTTCGATAGCATCTCGGATTCGACCGAAAGGTTCTGCTAAATCGAAAGATTCATCTAAACCCGCCAATGCTTCCTGCACCTGATGGTAATCCTGGGGGAGATTTTCTAAAACGGCTAAGTTATGCTTTCGCCAGCAGAAGACCACCAACGGACCTATTCCCGGATGGGGAGGGTTCAATCGCCAAGCCCCACTTCGGGTCAGCTCAGCTTGCTTTATAGAGGCTGGGGTGTCTGAAAAAGCTCTTTCTCCAAGGTGCCCATCGCTATATGAGGATACATTCCCAGAAAAATATGGGCTATTTAAATCTCTTGAAGGTTCTTCTGATTTTCCTCCTTGCAACGGAAAATCGACAGAGCGGCAATCAGTGAGTCCCCCGCCAGATGAGTATTCCTTGGAACTGGCAGAATGGAGTAATGGAGAGGGGCACATCCACACCATAGGCCAATCCACATAGGGGCGGAGTGCTAAAGCGGGAGCTACATCCGTGCATATCAGAAACGGGTTATGCTGGGTTTTGCTAACCAAAACCCGGCCGATTTGCTCCCCATAAAGATAGGGTTCCAAAGTGGGTCCATATAGGATTTGCTGTGCCCGGTTGGGTTTGATCGGAGCCGTACAGTGGAATTCCAGAGGCCGACCAGCCCAATTGAGCACCAGATAGCCGCCCAAAAGACCGAATTGGGGGTCGGAAATTACGGTGAGAAAACCTAATACCGGGTGTTGAGAAGACTTAACGATAGACATTTTTTATATTACCCAATTTCTCCAAATTGTTTATGTTTCTCTGTTTCCTTCTCTGGTAAGGCAAACGTCTGGGAGGAAAAGTATAGCTTCAGTGGGAAAGAATCTAAGAACCCCTTGAATGGGGGATTTCTAAAGGCAGGGCTTTAGGGAAAAGGTCCACCATAGGAAAAAACTGGATTTTGGGAGAAGAGGGTTTCCATAAGAGCATCTAACAAATGAGACTTCTGAAAGTGAGGGAGGTACACAGTCCCCCTCATAGAGGGGACATCAGCGCTCATTTTGTTAGAAGGTCTAATTAAAATTTACCCATCTTTCCTATTTATTCTATTTTGTTGGTTGGGATTTGCCGAAAATAGGCCTCTTTACAACTGCTATCTTCTTCCACGAATACCCCGACACAGCCAAAAATAGCAAAGCTCCTTTTTACAAAACCTTTACCGGAGGGCTACTCGACGAGGCCGAGACAGTCTGTTTATACTGAATTTAATGCTCATGAAGGGGAGTTTTTGCTATGAGTGAAAAGCGATCTGCTCGGCCTTCGTATTCAGCTTCAGCTAGTTTTTCTGATGGTTTTTCTGGGGTACAAGGCCCGCAACCTACCGGGGAAATGGATCGGCCCAGCTTGGAGGCAGAGGATTGGCCTGCCTTGGTTCCGTTGCTTCTGGAGCAGAGAGAACTTTTACGGCGGCTAGTGGCAGCTCAGGAGCGACAAAACGCCCTTTTAGAAGAATTGGTCCATCAAATCAGTGCAGCCCAACGCCAACGTCAACAAGAATTAACTCAATGGAAACGGGCTAATCCGCAATTGGCCCGCTATTGTCGAAAAGCCGCCGAAATCCTCGCTCGCGTGCAGAATGAATTCTTGGCTTCGCTTACCCGAGAGATTCAAGAGCAAGGGGATGCACTGTTAGAAGGGGAATTCTTGCTTACCGAACTGATTGATCGGTTTGGTCCCCGGATGGTACATCTGAATGGGCTGTTGCAGATGCTTTCCCAGCTTAGTAGTGCACCAAGTCCCACCAGTGCTTCGCCTTCCCCATGACTGGCGCCGATTGCTCGGCGAAGCCCTCTATTTAAGCGGCTCTCCTGAAAAATTCTATATCTTCTTATTTCTATCTTTCTGTGATGAATGCTGGTTTCCTTCCTTAATTCCCCAAAATCTTCAAGCCCCCTGGTTTTAAGGAGTTCCATCGAGGGCTGGTTGGGCAAAACTCCATTGGAACCTGCAAAATCCCAATGTCAGCACAGTTTCTCCGTACTCTTGTAAAAGTAGGGGCGGGTTTTCGGTACCTATTTAGGTAGCTGCGCAGGATTTTCGGAGAAAATGGGAAAAATAAGGAAAATTTCAATTTGTAACATTTCAGTCGAATGATGTAACTCTATTTTTCTCTTCCTGCCGGTGCGGTACAGTATAAGGTCAGTGAGAAATGACAAGCTCCCCTGGGATTTTTTGCCTCCCCGTGGACATGGTTTTCGGAAATGCCGGCCTGTTGCTCGAAGACTCCGGCGGCTTTTTTCACTCGGCGGAAATGTTACAAATTTTTCAACGGAAATGTTACAAATTGAATTTCCTAGATTGGCATTGAGTTTCCTAGAGTGGTCAGTTATCTTTTTCCCAATTTTTCTCCAGAGGGTGGGATGCGATGTTGTGTGGCCACTCGGCTGATGTGGTGCGGACATAGGACTAGCCAACGGCGTCGGCAAGGAGGTACCGCCAACCAATGGGTATCTCTCAGCTATCGGCTAAGCGGTTGGATTGTTGCTGTCCTCCCGGGCGGATAGTAGTGGTGGTTGGGCTGATAGGTTTAGGCTGGCTGCTCGGCTGTGGGCCAAGTGTGGAATTGTCCGAACAAGCTCAACCGCTTGCAATCCTCCATCGAGATCCCTTAGAAGAAGGTCCGGGGGAAGATTGTTGGCCGGGGTTTCGAGGCTGGAATGTGCAGGGAGTGGCACCAGAGGCCAATCCACCTATCCAGTTCAGCCCTTCTGTGGCCTGTCGATGGAAAATCCTTTTGCCAGGTCGGGGGAACAGTTCTCCGGTCGTCTGGAAGGATCGGATTTTTTTGACCACCGCCTTGGAAGAAGAAAATCCGGTGCGGTTGTTGGTCTTGTGTCTGCATCGCTCCGATGGGCGATTGCTTTGGCAGCGGGAGGCTGGAACTGCCCGGGGGAGCACGCATCCAAAGAACGGTTATGCTTCGGCCTCAGCAGCCACAGATGGCCAGTATGTAGTGGTTTTTTTCGGCCCGCTCGGGCTGCTTTGTTACGACATGGATGGTCGGCCGATCTGGCACAAAGATCTTGGTCCGCTGGAACATCCCTGGGGCACTGCTTCTAGTCCGGTGATTTGGGAGGACCTGGTCATCCAACTAGCTGATGTGGGGCATGGGGCGGCGATCAGCTCCTCGCTGGTGACGGTGCGAAAAAAAGACGGCCGAACGGTTTGGCAGACACCCCGAGATAGTTACGGTAGTTGGAGTACGCCGGTAATCATTCAAACTACCGGCCCAAACGGGAAACTCCGCACTGAAATCCTCATTAATGGG
>JANXAQ010000246.1 GCA_025062105.1 Thermoguttaceae bacterium | reverse complement strand
TGAAAAAAATTAAGGTCTTCTAGCTTAAGAGAGTCTTTGAAATCAAACACTTTTTGTTCTTGGAAGTGATCTTTCCTAAATGCTGCAATTTCTCCAAAGTACCAATTAGTTTCTTTAGAAAGCTTCGTTATTACTCTGTTTGAGGTAATAATTTGCTGCCGTTAGAATGGGAAATACCTCCCAATGTGTATAACAACGAGCCCACACAGGGGAGAGGCGGGTTCCTTCACTCGACTGACATAGTATGTTTTGCAAAACCCCTCATCTGGCCCTGTTCATTCTAAGGGGGCTGGCGAATACCGCTGAAGATGGATTTTTTCTGCTACCCAACCGGCGGCCAAAACAATCCATCCCAACATAGCTGGTCCTCGATATCGAACCGAACTGACAAAAATACTATGCACCAAACTCAGATAAAGAGCCGGCAGGGCCAACAGAAAGACTATCCTCGGCCGGCGGCCCGTTTGGCCCAATGCCAAAAGACCAGTTGCCAGAATCGCCAAATAGGTTCCTGCCACCACTGCTGCTAACGGGGAGGCGGCTAAGGTCGGCTCATTAGGCCAAGGTGTCCACATCCGCCAAAGTTTCTTGACGCCTAATCGAACTACCTGATCAGGATGTCGGCTGGCCCACCGAATCGCCTCCTCGGCCAACGCCCGATCCAGCCAATCTTCCCAAAGGACCGGCTGAATCCCATTTTCCGGAGCGGCGGCAATAACCGGGGGATGGTGCTGGCCTGGAAGGACCTCTGGAGCTGAAGATTGACCGAAGTCGGACTGTTTTTGGCCAGCCTGTACCAAAACATCTGCCGGCGTGGTTAAGCCCCCTATACGTTCCACCCCAACTCCTCCCCCCTTCCCACCAGTCTGGTTCGATTCTTGCAGACAGGCAGAAGACAACGGCTGTTTAAGAGGTTGCTGCCATCGGTCTGGATCCAACATCTGCACAGCCGGTCCCCGATAACTTAAAAGCCAACGTTCCGAGCGAGCAAAATCCTCCAGCCAACTCATATCGCTTTTCCCAGTAGCCCCAGCGCGAAGCCCATCGTACAAACTGGCGCCCAATTGGAGGGTAGTAGGCACCCACCGACCAACCACTCGATAGTTCCGAATCCACCACGGGAGCATCACCAGAACCATGCCGGCAACCATCAGTCCGGCCATTGCCAGCCGAGTGCCCAGCCTAAGACCCTCCGCTGATGCTTGATCACGGTTGGGTTTGCCAATCTCACCAGAGCAGGGAGTGGGTCCTGTAGCCGATTTTGGAATAGCTTTGTCAGAGTCTGACTGCTGGTTGGAGATCTTTAGCCTGATGGGTCCGCAGGTAGCAAAAATAGTGCAAAAAGCGGTCAATGGGGTAAACCAAAGCCAACTAGCTCGAATCAGAGTGCCGGCGCCGCCTAACAGGCCCGCTCCAAAGGCAAATCCTAAGGCTTGGCAGGGGTGGCGACTTTGCCAAGCCAGAACAATCAGCACCAATTGCAGAGCCATCATAGGGCAGAACGCCGCCTCGCTCAGGATAAAAATACTTGCCGCCACTGCTTCTGGGTAACCGGCGGCAATAAGGCTGGCCCACCAACCTGCCGGTGGACCAAAAAGCCGTCGGCTCAGCCACCAACAACATCCCACTGGCACTACCCCTAAAACCGCGCCCCAGAGGCGGCCCCATAAGACCGGCGCCTCCTGCCCCCCTAGCCAAAATACAGGAGCCAACACCATCGGATAGCCAGGCATCCGGAATACCTGGGCATCTGGAGTGCCAAATTGATACGGCTGTCCAAAGGCGATCCGCTGGGCCAAGTGCCAGTAACTATGGCTATCCGGGAAAAAGAAGTCCTGAGGCCCAGCTACACGATACTGCCACCATACGGCCCCTGCAACCCGTACCAAAAAGGCTCCAAAAAGCAACAAGGCCAACCAGACCCCGGCTCGGGCACTAATCCGCATCGACGGTTCCACACCACCATACCTCCACCGGAACATGTCAGCCGAATCAACAAACTCGCTCTCCCCAACCTGCATTGGTATCTACATAACCGCTTTCTCCCACAAGATGTTGTGGCATTGCTGACCAGATTACCCCAACATATTGTGGGTCCGAAAAGATGTGTAGATACCAATGCTCACCCTGGGAGCCAGTTCCCACCTGCCCGAATTGCAATCGTTTATGCGACATACTTCCGGTAGATACCAATGCCCACGTGGGAGCCAGTTCCCACAGCAGTCCAACTGGGAATTACCTTACCCAAAAGCTCTCCTTTTTCCACATAGAAGGGGGGTGATGGAGGCAAGAGGCCTGCCCTCCTATGGGGCCCTTTTGCAGGCGGTCGATCAAGCAAGGTATAGTACCTTTAATAAAGATGTACGGTCAAGGGCAATTTGGGTAAATTGGGCAAATTGGAATAAATGGCAAAACGTTTCTGGCCATATCCCCGTCCACCGGAGCCAATCTTTGGGAAGATGCCCTCCTGCAAGGCACCCACCAAGCTGGCCTCCACCTTGATAAACCTAGGTAATCTTCTGGAATTTGCCTTCTCCCTGGAGTCCCACCACCTTTGGTTTGGCTAGAGAACCCCAGCACCTGTTTGCACCGGACAGATTGGGGAGAGCTTTTGCCTGTGCTGATGCTTTGGGGAAGATGGAGTCTGGACCTTCCGGGGCCATCCCACTAGGAGGAAGCTTTTGCCTCGGGCTGAGCTACCCCGATGGAAGGGCTAGGGGCTGGTTTACTTTCGGCACCAACCCGTTATACTCTGAAACAATGCCGGTAACAATTCAGCCGAGTAAAGTGGGCATCCTTTCCTTCCTCCTATCCCTACTGGGAGAGGGTAGGGGAGGTGCCTGCTAGTAGCCTGAGCGTGCCGACTGCAGGGCCCGGCAGGGCAGGTCTGCAGCCCATCCATCTCTACCAGCCGGCCAGCCTGTGCGTTGCCCGGTCTCCTGGGCCGCTGAATAGAGGCGGGTTTGTTTACTCGGCGGAAATGTTACCGATCCCGGTGAGCCGAAACTAGGCTTCCAACGCCAGGGGTTCGGCGGAAGCCAAGGGTGATGTGGTTCGTGGACACTTTTCAACAGGAGGATTTTTATGGCCAGTCAACTGCCGGATTATGTGGCATCGGCCAAACCGGTGCCCCAAGACAAGCGGGTGCCGTGGTATGCCAGCACAGCGCCCACCTACGCAGGCATCATGTTGTGGTTTGTCTTCTGGCAGGATATACCGCTGGGCAGGGCGATTGCCCCAGGTCAGCCGTATGCGGCCACGGCAGGCGGCACCTTGGCTCAGGGACTGGGCATCGCTGCCATTGGGTTAATCGTGGCTGCGTTGATCTGCCATTTTCTGTTTTATCTGGTGCCGGCGCTTTTGGGGTTGAAAACCGGGTTGCCTCTTTACATTGTGGGCACTTCGACCTATGGGGTGCAGGGTGGTTTCCTGATGCCCGGGTTTTTAATGGGGGTATTGCAATTCGGCTGGTTAAGTGTGAACGCCTTCTTTGCCGGGGTGCTATTGTGTGCTCCGTTTGGCTACGGGCCGTTGACCGTACCTCATGCGGTGGTCTCCGCCCTGTGGGCGATTGCTGCCGCTTTTATGGGGCTGATGGGGATTCACTATGTAGCCCGAGTGGCTAGCTTTCTGCCGATGGTGCCGCTGACGATTCTGTTGATTCTATTTTTCTGCACGGTAGGCGGCGTGGCTAAGTTCGATTACCAAGAGCTGAATAAATCTACACGGCTTGTTACCTTGGATTTGCCCCATGCCGAAACAGAAAAAACCTCACCTCCCCAAAAGGAGACCAAAGCGGAATCGAAAGCAGACCAGCAGTCGGGCCAAACGGCCCAAACCGATTCTACCTCCCGGACCACCAAGCAGGCCGATCCGCCATTAACCAGATGGGGGGTCATTGCCCTGCTATGTACCTACATTGTGGGGTTTTTTGCCACGGCCGGGGCTGCCGGCGCTGACTTCGGCATGAATAACCGAGATGAAACGGATGTCCGATGGGGCGGTTTGGTAGGCATCTTCGGCGCTACAGTGTTTGCTGGTGGGCTATCGCTGCTGACGGCTGCCGGCGTCCACGGGGCTGGATTGGCCGACAAACCGATGCTTCAAACCACCGCTCTGATGGGCTCGATGGAAAAGGTGCTAGGCCCTGGGGTAGCAGACATTTTTATGTATTTGTTGGCCATTGCCGCTTTTCCGCCTGCCTGCTTTTCCGCCTTCATTGCCGCCAACAGCTTCAAAACCACCTTGCCAAAAGTCAATCCCTTTATTTCCTGCGGCATCGGCACCTTGGTCGCCGTACTGCTGGCCATTACTGGGCTGGCAGGGAATGCGATAGGTGTATTTACGATTATTGGTGCATCGTTCGGCCCGGTTTGTGGGGCGATGGTGGCCGACTACCTGCTGGCTGGCCGAAAATGGGCTGGTCCACGCGCCGGTTTCAACCTAGCCGGTTGGATCTCCTGGGTAGTGGGATTCATCGTGGGGGCGGCCGATTTCATTCCAGGACTTACTGGTCAAGTGCCTTGTCCGCCAGTGGCTGCTTTCCTGGTCGGCTTTGTGCTTTATGCGGTGCTGGCCAAGCTCGGCCTGGAAAGCCAAACTCTGGCCCTGCCCAGCGACCAATAGACCCGTTGTCCCCCCAGGCCCCACATCCCTGTGGGCAACCGTTATGTCCGGATCAGGGATACGGATGCGGTCATGATCCGCTCTTGCAAAAGAATCGTTTCGGGCATCTCGTGCTCAAACAGGGCGCACAGATATTCCAGCCCTCGGATGTAGGTAATTTCATATTGGCGCCCCACAATGACCGAGGGGACTGTAACATGGCTGAAGGCCCAAGGAGAGCCGGCCAGTACCTTTTTAATACCGCCGGTAATGATATTGGTGATTTCACCGACACCGTCGATGACCTGGGGGCAGAGAGCATCGAATTGGTCCTGAAGTAGTGCGCCAACGGTTTTTAGGGCGACCCGTTCGGCCATATTGACTGCTACAAACCCGGAAGCAGCTCCATGGACTCCGATCAGACCTGTTACATCGCCCGCTTCCCGCAGGGGGATGCGGGAGATGCCCACACATCGGGCCTTCAGCCCACACATCGTTAACCCACTGGTTACCCCTTCGAACAACGCCTTTACCAGTACCGGATCAAATCCCAGTAGATTTCCGGGCAATCCCATATCTGACATTGAATGGTTCTCCTGAACAGGGAGGGCGGGGGGCTTTTGGTGTGCTGCGGCGGGCAGAGAGCGAGTTGCTCTAGTCAACTAACCAAGTATAACTTACTTATCCCTTACGATTCGGGGGTGTGGAGGTGTTCCCTGCGTCGGTGGAGTTTATTAGCAAAATTCATCACCTTCCCAAGAAGGTGGTGGTAGTGGTCAGTGGTGGGGGTAGTGGGGCGTTGGCAGCGCTGCTGGAAGTGCCGGGGGCTTCTCGTACCCTTTTGGAGGGGATCATTCCCTACGCCGAAGAGGCGATGGTCCAGTTTTTAGGAGGCCGGCCAGATCAATTCTGTGCGGCCGCCACGAGCCGAGCCGCTGCCATGGTCGCCTTCCGTCGGGCACTGCGCTATGAAGCCTTACCGCAGAATGTCGCCGGCGTTGCAGCCACCGCCAGCCTAGTCTCCGACCGCCCCAAGCTAGGTCCTCACCGTGCCCATGTAGCCATCCAAACCCTCTCTACCACCTGCTGCTATTCTCTGGAATTGCAAAAAGGCGCACGCAATCGTCCCCAGGAGGAAGAGTTGGTGAGTCGGATGGTTCTCAATGCGGTGGCTGAGGCGGCTGGCCTGGAGGAGCGATTGCCGTTGCCTCTGCTGCCAGAAGAAGCCATCGATTCTTCCCGAACCGAAGCCCCTTCGGACTGGCAACAGCTTCTGTTGGGGCAAAAGCCCGCCGTAATGATTGGTCAACCTCCCAAAGCCCTAGAAGCTTCCGGCCGGGCCATCCTGTCCGGCGCATTTAATCCCCGGCATCAAGGACATCGCCGGATGGCCCAGGTGGCCCAGCAGCTGTACGGTCTGCGCGTCGAATATGAACTTTCCTTAGATAATGCAGATAAGCCGCCGTTGGATTACTACGAGATCGCACGGCGATTAAGCCAGTTTGAGCCGGAGGAAGTGGTCTGGCTAACCCGGGCCGCCACCTTCGTCCAAAAAGCAGAACTTTTTCCCGGCACCACCTTTTTAGTAGGTACCGATACCCTCCGACGCATCGCTGATCCGAAATATTACGGGGGTCAAGCAGCTTGCCAAGAGGCCTGGCAGCGCATTGCCGACCGAGGCTGCCGATTCTTGGTCTTCGGCCGGGATTGGGGGATGGGATTCATTCGTCTGGGCGATCTGGATTTGCCAGAATTGCTTCGCGGACTGTCGCGAGAAGTCCCACCGGAGCAATTTCGGGAAGACATCAGTTCTACGGCCCTCCGCCGCGCTGGCCAGTGGTAAGGCCTCTGATTAAGCCTGGCAGCGTTTTATCGTCTCCGCCTGGTTCCTACGTCTCCTTTTTCCCCACCATGTCAAAGAGGCTGGACTTTGCTATTTTTAGTGTGTTGGTGTCTAAATGTTTGGAGTTATTGGACTTAGGAAATGGTGTGAGCGGGTGGGAGGTTTGGCGTAACCTCTCTAGGGTCAAAGCAAGTTAGCAAAGATGGCAAAATCGAGCTAAGAATCGCAAAGGGGAATAAGGCGCCCCTGCTGCGAGAATAAGGGGGACGCCTCTGGCTTCTTGGGGAATCATTCCGGTTCATACCAGCCGTGCTGGTCCCGCACCTGAATCATTACCGCCAGGATTTCGTTCCAAGTTTGAGGATTGAGCAACATTTGGTTGGGGAACATGCAGCCGTCCCAGCAGATGTGCCGCATGCGGCGGGTCAGTTGGCCATTTTCGTCCCGAAGCCAATAGCCGGCGGCTTTCGGAATGTTCAGTTTGCCGTTGGGATCGTTGGCCGGGCAATGGCGGCCGGTTTTATCGTGACTGCCGGAACCATGGACCGTCGCATCATTCTGAGCCACATGGAAATCGATGGTCCAGGGCCGAAGGGCGTTGGTCAGTTGGCGATAGGCTCGATCGAAGGCTTCTTGGTCCATCCAATCGAAATCCTGGGGCAGCAGGGCGTCTTCGGGGGCGTTGTAGCCCAGTAGATACAGCAGCGTATGGGCCATGTCGGCCTGAAAGCCCAGGGTCTGAGGCCGATCGACCATTTCGAGCAATTGGATCATCTTTCGCCAACTGTGCATACCGCCCCAGCAGATTTCGCCTTCCGCAGCCAGGCGTTCCCCGTGGTCCTCGGCAATCCGACAGGCCTGTCGGAAGGTGTCGGCCAGGCGTTTTTGGTTTTCTTCGGGATCGGCCAGCCAAGCTTCTACACTGGTGGCCGAGTCAATCCGCACGCAACCATGGGGGCGGACGCCCAGTTCTCGGAGCCTGCGGGCCACATAACAGCCTTTGCGTACCTGCTCGAGAAACTTTTTGCGGTCTGCTTCGGTTCCGATGGCCGAGCCCCCACCAGTAGGCGGCCAAATCGGCGCTACGACCGTGCCAATCTGAAGGTTTCGTCGGGCAGCCTTGTCGGCAAGCTCTTTGATAGCATCATCGCTGCGAACGGTCGAATCGATGTCGATGTGCGGCAGATACAGGAACAGATCGAAACCGTCAAACCGGATGCCATCCACTTCTGCGCCGGCGGTAAGATCCAGCATAGTATCCAGGTCGATGGGTGGTTCACCGCCGTCGCCTTTGCCGACCACGCCTGGCCAAGCCGCATTGTGTAATTTAGGGTAATTGTTCGAATGCACAGTACTCATCGTAACCTCCCTTAAAAACGAGTACTCTCTGCCAACTTACCAGTGGCGGAACCTCCTCCACAGAGAACAGGAATCCCTCCAGAATTCAAAAGATATGTTTTTACGGAACCCTTGCATAATTCCATGGGGATATTTTATACCATTTTGGCTGTCCTTCCTCTAACCCAACATATAGAGCCGCAGGATTGCTGGGAGCCAATAGATAGTAGGTGTTCGGATAGAAGAACCGAACGGCTATAGAATCAAAAGTCCAAAAAGTTCACTACATGTTCTGAATTTTGCAGAGGTTCCTCTATATCATTTTGGTTCCCTTCGCTTCGCCCCCAATACTACATCCATAGTAGATATTGGGAGAGTCCGGCTCGATGATTATGGAATCAAATGTTCATATAGTTCGCTATCTGTTCAGAATTTTCCAGAGGTTCCTCTATATCATTTGGGCCTCTCACACCTCTGAGCCAATCTATAGAGTTGCTCGCACTGCTAGCAGCTTCCGTAGAATGGGCATTCGAAAAGGGCGGCCCAAGCCACCAAATCAAAAATTCACGTGGATAACTCTATGTTCCGAATCTAGTAGAGGTTGCAGCATTCCACGTGGCTAGATGATTTGTTGACTTTTGACTAACCCATTAAACAGCTCCTACCCCCGAACCGGAAAAATCCGGTTTCTGGCAGGTAGAATGCTTTCCTTGGGAATTCAGAGACCACAATCAGGTAGTTTTTTCTTTCTACCGGCTAAACCGTTACCGCTGTTGATATTACCGCTGTTTATATTTTCGGTGGTCACCAATTTGAGGTGTTTGTTTGTGGACGCCGGGGCCGAAGTAGCGTAGGCTGACCAGAGGTTCGCAGCCGGTGTTTTCGACAACCACACCCTGCTTGGCGGCTTCGGCGGTGATGAAGACTTCGTCCCAGGGCTCTTCACCAAAACGGATCATGACCGGAGTTTGGATCGGCAGAGGCCCGATCCGTCCGCAGCCCTGTACAGTAATCCAGCCGCTTGCGCCCGGATCCCGCAGTGTCATCTTTACGCCGGGCATGACGGTCAGCTCCTTGGCCGAGAACAGCTGCTGGCCATCGACCGTGCCATAGGTAATCCACCGGTCAGTGTATCCGTCGCCGGAGTTTTCCGGATCCACAATCGGCTCCAGATAGTTATGCATCACGAAATAGGGGTCAACGTTCTTTTCCCAATCCAGCTGATCGACAATATACTGAAGATCGTTCTTTTTGTCCTCAGGCACATCTTTGACACACAGTTCCCAAGGAACCGGACGTCCTTCGACCAGCGACTGGAACATGCCGAAAACGTCGCTCCCCCATTGAGGCTCGTAGGTACACATGGAACCTGGGGCATGCAAGACGCCTGCCGGAATAACCCAGCCGGTCCCAGGCCGAAGTCGATACGCCTTCGACAGATACAAAATGCCGTTATCACCTTTATTCCAGTTTTCTAGACATCGAATGACATCGTCTTTGGTGGTGCCGGGTTCTAGGCCCATGAAGGTATAGTCGAAATGGTTTTCAGCGGCGTTCAGTTGAGGAGGGAAATAGTAGGCTTCCGGTTTTCCTTGTTGGCCGGTCAAGGCAGCATGTTCGTGTCGCTGATGCATGTGATGTGGGATGGGCCCCATATTATCGAAAAACTTGGAATAGACAGGCCATCGGTGATAGGTGTTCCAAATCTCCTCGCCGATAATTCGGCCTTTACCTTCTTCGACGGCATCCCGCAACAAAAACCGTTGCCCTTCAAACACACAATAGCTGAGGCCTTCATCCGGAGCACGATTTTCATTCATGGCCTCGGTGGTGCTAGCAAACCAACGTTCGTCAATTCCGCCACGGTGAAGTCCCAGGGCATACAGATCGTCCGGATGCAGCTTGATGCGGCGTCCCGGCTGCAAGAAGCTTCGGGGCACCCAGGTGGGTGTAAGCCGAAGAATCCCTTGCCCCGCATCCATAGCACGATCCAAAATCCTACCCACATTGTCCCCTTGGTAAATTGGCGATGCGCACATGGTTCCATGGTCCTCCCAAATATGCCTTTGCAAAACCTACAACAACCTAGAAGCATTTTTTCGCTTTTTATAGGGGATGACAAGCGGGAGGGCATCGGTTTTGATAGTTTTTTCGGTAAAACAGCGCCCCCAGTTGCCCTTCCAATGAAAACCGGATACTCTGGTGCAAGCAGCATGGAGGTTTCTTGACCCTAGGTTGGGAGGGTAGGCAAATTTGATCTCGGGAACCTCTGCAAAACCCTGAACATATAGTGAACTTCATGAACTTCTGATTCGGTAGGCATTTGGCTCCCGCATCCAAACACCTACCATATATAGCGTGTTAGCAGGGCTAGCACCCTATATATTGGGCCAGATATAATGGG
>JANXAQ010000235.1 GCA_025062105.1 Thermoguttaceae bacterium | reverse complement strand
GTTGGCTGTTCCCGCTGGGCTGCCCAGCCTCTGTGGGAGGGCCGGTCCAGCCGGTTCGATCCGGGCCATAGAGGGAGACGGGAAAACCTTGCCCTAACATATGGAATCATTATGAGTTAAGTTAGGTTAATTGGCCTTCTTAAGAGGTCTTGGATATACCACGAAAGAGTTATTTTGGGCGCCTTCGACCCTTGGATTTCTTCTGGGTGCTCTGGCAGGCCAGAGCAAAAACTCCTTGGAAAACATCTCCGGAAGGTTTTCGGGTAGACGAAAGATGCTTTTTCTAACTTCTTATACATTAAAGAGTTACAGATAAGTATTATCCGTTCACTAAACTTTGAACTACTGCGGCTGGATACGTACCAAACGGGCTTTGGGAACCGGTGGACCAGCAGATTTGGGGAATTGGGGACTACAGGAAAAATGCTCTTTAGAGCTAAATGGTTGCTTATGTATATATTGTCTATATTGCCTATTTTGCTGGACGACCCTTCCGTAGAAGTTCGCTTGTGTATAACAGCGAGAGCATCAGTTAGAGGTACCGGCGGCTTTTAGGGTGAAACATTTTTCTGCCCAAACTTTTGAGAGCGCCTTTTGCCATTTTTAGCCTCGGCGGGCAAGAAAGATGTTCTAACTGCCTGCAGCTATTCAAATTGGGTGAACAAGAGCTGATATGCCGTAACTCTTGGAGCCACAAGCAGTTAGGGAAATTGGTAAAAGGCCTGCTAACTCAACGTCTTGCCTATTTCAGAGCGCGGCTTTTTTTGCATATCCTAACCTTCTGAGTGTATTGGGCTTAGAAAATTTGCTGAACAAAGAATCTTCAAAGCCTAACTCCTAGAAATAAAAGAAGTTACAAAAAATGGCAAAAGTCGAGATAGAAAATGGCAAATGCCAAGCAATTATGCAGAGATACCTTTTCTAAAGACGACTAGGCTCAAAATGGCCCCCGATGGCCCACGGAAAATAGAGGCTCTAGCATTGCTCGCAGGCAACAAAACCCGAGAAACTCTAGCTTCCTTAATTTGTATAGAGTGGGATCCAGCTGAAATTCTATGGGTTAATTGGGCAAGATAGGCAATATAGGCAAAAATAGGCTTCGGCCCCGGCAAACCAGCTCTGCCTAGCACCTACCCATGGAAAAACTCTTTGTTCCGCCTTCTTTCCCTTCCGAAGATAGGGCTCTAACCACCTTCGAGCGACTCTCGGCTTCTCTGGATGCGGAGCCTCTTGGCCTGTGGGAGGTACCCGTGGGAGGGACGGTTCGATGGGCAGAGGACTACCTTTTCCCGCTAAATTACCTGAACTGACTACAAAAAATCAGCCGCGCCCATAGAGTGCTCCCCAGTTGACAAACGAGGCTGTTTGAGAGAAGATTTATAAAGAATAAGGGGCTTTATGTGTGGGGGAGGCTGCTTATCCCCTTAGGAGGCTTTGCCGATTTAGGAAGTTTGGAAGCGGTTTTCCCTAAGGACTGGGTACCTTGAGATTCATCGGGGGAAGGGCTGACCACTGGAGCCAGCGGTTAGATAACAGAGGGCTTTGCTCTGCACCGCTCGAGTTTTCAGAGCACAGAAGGAAATTCATTCAGACTAACCTTTCCATCGGGTGAAGATCCTCCTTCTGGTGCGGAGTGGGAGAGGCTGCAGCAGGGAAGGCAAGTCAGACAGCGGGGGCTTTTGACAGCGAAGTCAGAAAGCACAGCCCCAACCCCGGTAAAATTGGGCAAGTCCCGGGAGCGTTCTGTTCTCCTGCCTGCGCCTTTGGTGGCTGCTCTCCTTAGTTTGTTCAGTTTGTTCTTGTGCCGCAAAGCAGAAGGAATCGTCCTTGCCTCTGGCACTGCCCTGGTAGGGCGGAGAGAAAAAACCACTGGATTCGGCTGCACTGTTCCATGAAGGCAACAGGAGGTGCCGAGATGGTCAGTAGGATTTATTTTATCCAAAGGTGTCCGATTTGTGGACGACGTTTAAACATTCGTCTAGAATATCTAGGCCGGCGCATGCTTTGCCAGCATTGTGGCGGCCAGTTTGTGGCGCAGGACCCTGGTACCGGCACCCATTCCCCTTCGGAGACTCTCCGCCGGGCACAAGAGCTTTTGGATAATTCTTCCGAACTCTCCCCTCCCGGGCAATTCCCCCATCCCCGATAAGCTTTACGAAAAGTTCTGTCAGCTCTCCGGGTACCCAAAAAGCCGAAACAACGAAAAACCGGAGTAATTTCTCCACTCCGATAACCTCTGCCTGGGCAGCTCTTTTGCCGTCCTCTACTGAGAGAGGCTGTGCTGAAATGGCTTTTCCCCGAGAAAAATAGTTTACTTTTACCACTTCTCCTGAATCCCCCACCTCCCTATTTCTAGGATTGTCGCTGGAAGGATCTATCCGCCCCAAACCATCGAACAGCCTCAACATTTCAAGTTCCGGACACCTCTTAGCTGACTGTTGACATTTTTTCTTAAGTTGTTTTGCCTCCTGTATTGGCCATATCTCCCCTTACCCACACAAATCCTAACGCGAATAATGGAAGCAGTTAGAGCCTCCTTCTCCCAGGGCTGAGTCCAACATGGCCAAACTGGAGCTTAGGCCTCGGATTGCTCTAGGAGAAGGTTTTAGCACCTGGGAAATTCCTCTATTCTAGTTGGGCAGACACCAATATTTTTGGACAATTGAGTTTTTTATATAACTTTCCAATACTCAACAAGTTAGGTAAAATCTTCTGGCCTCAAGACTCTAGTCAACCCTTGTCTTCGTTGCCGGGCGGAATAAAATTGTTTTCCCGTGTGGAAAACTTGCTTCGTGCGAACCTTTTCCTGAGAACCAGGCTGAAAAAAAGATGATTGCACCTCCTGGATTTAGTACCAAAGGCAAAGCCTGCTACCTCGCCTAGACAACAAAACAAAAAAGAGTTGAACGTTTTGGCTTCTTCAATATAGGAGAGACCCCGATGAGCGTACTTGTGAACTCGCCCGCACCGGATTTTAAAGCTCAGGCTGTCATGCCAGACGGTTCCTTTCAGGAAATTTCCCTCTCGCAGTATCGCGGCAAATATGTGGTGTTGTTCTTCTATCCGTTAGACTTTACTTTTGTTTGTCCTACGGAGATCATCGCTTTCTCGGATGCCATTGAGGAATTTGAAAAGCTGAATGTGCAAGTATTGGGTTGTTCAGTGGATAGCCACTACACGCACTTGGCCTGGCGAAATACTCCCAGATCCCAAGGGGGATTGGGGCAGATCAACTATCCGCTGATTTCCGACCTGGATAAAAAGATTTCCACAGCTTATGGGGTGCTGCTACCTAGTGGGGTGGCTTTGCGCGGGCTTTTCTTGATCGACCGGGATGGAATTGTCCAATATGAGGTGATCAACAATCTAGCTCTAGGCCGCAGTGTCCCCGAAACTCTCCGGGTCATCCGCGCCTTGCAACACTACGAGAAATACGGGGAAGTCTGTCCGGCCAATTGGGACGAAGGTAAACCCGCCATGAAGGCCGATCCTCAGGCCAGCAAACAGTACTTCGCCGCTCAATACAAATAGTCCTAATAGTGCTAAAGCAGTCTAATCAGCCTCCACTGCTCTATTCTATCTTCGAGCAACACTTCGGCCGAAGGGATAATCGCGGCGTCCGAAATATGCGTTTTTTGTTCATCCATTCACAAGAAAGCATCGGTACCGCCGCTTTCGTAGAAATGCCGGTGGAGAATATTGCTTGACGGAAAAAGCCTCCTCCGTTGGGTGAAGTGCACATTTTTCCACCTGCCGAAACCTCTGGAAATTCTGAACATATAGTGAACTTCATGAACTTTTTAATTCGGTACGGATTGCCCTCCCCCTTCATAATTCATAGACCTCCTAAAAGGAGGTTGCCTGCAGTGTTAGCACTCCTATCGATTGGGTTCGATAGGGAAGGTATCCAAATAGTGTAAAAATATTTTCTTCGAATTATGTCGAGTTTCCTTAGCACGACTTTTGTCAATTTCTAGGGGGCCCCCTCTTTAGAGGTTCTTATCGTTTGAGAATATTGGAGTTAGGGAAATTGCGGAACAAAGAATCCTCAAAACCTAACTCATTGAAATAAAAGAACTTATAAAAATTGGCAAAAGTCAAGATTAGGTATATCTATATTCTCTAATTTTGTGTTTTCTATTCTATACTTTCTGAAAAATGACTCTTTAGAGGGGAAGCTATCGGGCCGGCTCAACTGGGCCGCCCATTCTCGAAGGGAATTCCCAACTTCTAAGCCACGGCTGAAAACCCTACCAAAATGGCTCCTCTAACCTTATGGCCTTTCAACACCTTGGGTTGCTAGGCATCCGAATGGGCCTGGCTGGCCGCCCCTGGAAGCTAAGCCGGAGCCAGAGCAAGTTTAACCCCCATCAAGGGGAACTTTTCAGAAAGTTTCTATTTCGAAGGTTGGGAAAATCCCCACGCGTCAGCCGAATAGTCTGGCTTTATGGTTTCCCCCTCTTCCGAGAATCATACCTCGCTGTTATACACAAGTTGGCGTTGAAGCGTTCGTCCTTCACTTTAGGCAAATCTCAAAAGCTCGTTGAACAACGCAGAATGGATAAAATAGGCGATCTAGCTAAGACAGTCTTTGAGACTAAGACACTTTTTGCCCTTGGAAGGGATCTTTCCTAAATGCTGCCATTTCTCCAAAGGAACAATTAGCTTCTTTTGAAAGCTTCGTTATTCCCCTGTTTGGGGCAATCATTTGCTGCTGTGAGAATGGAAAATACCTCCCAAAAATGGGTATAACAGCCAATACTCCTACAAGGGGGTTAGCAGCTGGAGAAAAATGGCCAACCAAACAGCGTTTTTTGTCGTCTTCCGCGGCCCCACTTCAGATGCCATCCACTTTCCTCAGGAGGAGGTCAATCACTCCCTCTTGCTGAAGCGTTGCAAAAAACATTCTCTAGCCATCAGCTCGACTTTTGCCATTTTTGCTTCGCTCTGGAAGACGAATGTTCTAAGCCCTTGTATCTATTGGAGTTAGGAGATTGGGGACTTAAAAGGGATTTGCGCCGTCATTACTGGAATCAAACTAAGTTAAGGAAAATGGCACATTTCGAGCTCAAAAAAACCTCCTTGAATCCCTTCGGGAGCACATGAATCCCCTGTCGAGGGGATTTAGATAAAGAAAGTTTTCGGGAGGGGACTTGCCAGAGCTCCTCATAAGGGGTAGATTTTTGCCCAATCTGGTCCTGGATTAGCTTATACAGATAAAGGAACCCCACGATGATCTGCCGAACCTGCTTACCCGAAGTATCTCTTCCCCCGTTGGTGAGTCCATCTGCTAGCCCATGTGCAGCTCCGGAAAATTTTCCCCTGAACGGTTTGGGCCCCATCATCGGCATCCAAGGCCCTTTTCCAATTTTTTGCCAGCAGGACGAGGAAGAAGAACAACAAGACGAAGGCTTTGAAGATTTCGACGAAGATGATTTCGACGACGACTTTGATGACGATTTCGAGGATGAATTCGACGAGTTCGACGAAGAACTGGAAGAAAAATTCCGGGAGGAATTCGAGGGGGAAGAGGAAGAAATAGAAGAAGAGGAAGAGGCTCCGCCGGAGGAACTCCCTGAAGTCGAAGAGGAAGAATTTGAAGAACCCGAAGAAGACGAGTTTGAGGATTTGGACGAGGAGCTAGAGGATCTGGATGAAGATTTCTAGCTTTCCAGAATCGAAGGGTCTGGTATTCCCTGCTGAAGGGTGGATAAAAGAATCGATATTCTCAAAAGGGTTTCTCCCCTTCGATTTTTCCATTTTTCTTAACTTGTTAGATTCCAGTAGTTACGACGAACCCTTCTATTGTCCATAGGATTTCTTAAAGCCAATAATTACCTGCCCCTGAGAGTTAAAGCTTTTCCCTTGGAAGCCAAAATTGGTAAAAGTTGAGTTTCCGGCCTTGGGGAAATGTTTGGTCAACCATTCAATCGAAGGGAGTGAAGCCCTTGGAAGGAGGATTTTGTCAAAATTGAGGATTTGGGCAATCTAGGCAAACTAAAACTGGAAAACTGTCGCCCAGTTTCACCAAATTCAAATAGGGAACCTCTGCATAATTCAATGGGGATATTTTTATACCATTTGGGATGCCATTCCTTTACCACAACATATAGAGCTCGAGCATTGCTAGCGCCCAATAGATAGTAGGTGTTCGGATAGAAGAACCGAACCGCTATAGAATTAAAAGTCCATGAAGTTCACTACATGTTCATGATTTTGTAGAGGTTCCATAGAACCTTTATTCGGCGGATATTTTGGTGGTCCCATTTCAGCCGAGTGCAGAAAGCGGCTGCTGCCCTTCGTGCCAAAGCCTGGCATTACCGAAGGCAAAGCCAACTCCGGGGGCAAAAAGGCCGGTTGATCGTATTAGTTCCTCTTACCTCCATCCCATCCCGCGGCGGCAAGAGAGGATAAAAGGGACTTACTTCATTCGGCTGAGTGGCTCTTTTGTATGAGAGCCTCCCAATAAAGTCTTCAAACTCCCAAGGAGATCACTGGGCCTATCATCCCTGTCATCAAGGGGGTTAATATTTTGTTAGAAGCTCTACATATCTCGACTTTTGCCATTTTAGGCCTTCTCCTGGAAGGAGAACACTCTCAGTCCTTGTAACTATTGGACTTAGGAAGTTGTGTGAACAAAAGGAGGTCTCGTCGTAACTACTGGAAACAAATGGAGTTAGGGAAAATGGCAAAAGTCGAGGAATTTTCCTTCGGCTTGAGGTGCAATCGGTTATGGTGGATTTAATTGCATGTATTCAGGAAGCGACAGCCCACGTCCGTCGGCATTGGCCGAAGCAGCCAGAAGTCGGTATTATTCTGGGCACCGGTCTGGGGTCCACAGCCCAAGAGATTCAGCGGGAAGCGGTGCTACCGTATGAAACCATCCCGCATTTTCCCCGATCCACGGTGATCGGCCATTCTGGACAATTGGTCTGCGGCTGCCTGCAGGGATTACCCGTTGTGGCCATGGAAGGTCGATTTCATGCTTATGAAGGCTATTCGTTTCAGCAGATTACGTTTCCGGTTCGGGTCATGAAGGCCTTGGGCGCTAGGGTGCTGATTGTTTCCAATGCAGGCGGGGGTTTGAATCCTCAGTTTCGCCAAGGCGACATCATGGTCATCGAAGACCATATCAACCTCTTACCGGGAAATCCTCTGGTAGGTCCGCATGATGATCGGCTTGGGCCTCGGTTTCCGGACATGTCGGCTCCGTATGATCGGGAGCTCATCGAGGTGGCTTTGGCCATTGCACGGCGGGAAGATTTTGTGGCCCATAAGGGAGTCTATGTGGCGGTGCTTGGCCCGAATCTAGAAACCCGAGCGGAGTATCGGTTTTTGCGACTGATTGGAGCGGACGTCGTTGGTATGTCCACGGTACCGGAAGTCATTGTGGCGGTGCAATCGGGGATGCGGGTTTTGGGCCTTTCGGTAGTAACCGACATGTGTTTGCCCGACGCCTTGAAACCGGCCGTCATTGAAGAGATTCTGCAGACCGCTCACCAAGCGGAGCCAAAGCTGCGTAAAATCGTCCTGGGAGTGCTGGCCCACTTGGCCGCCCAGCATGGAAGCCCCTTCCAGCCAACTGCCTAGCCGGTTTCTGTGGCCTCCGCTCATCAGCTGGTTTCCAGAGCCCGGAGCAGCCAAAGAATCCGTAACCGTTCCGCCGAATGGACTGGGGCTCATTTTTCTTCTCTTTCCCTTGGTGCCAAGAGGATAAGCTGGTGGTAAACCCCACCGAGGAGAAGAGTAGAGAACAGAAGCCAGAGCGACCAGTTCCACAGTTTGAACGGGTTGTGTCCTCCGCTTTCGGCCTTTCTGGCTCAGAGACTGTCCTAAAAAACATTTTCTATGATGAAAGGAGGGTTCTTTCCTTAATTCCCCAGAATCCCCAAAATCCTGTTTTTAAGGGGTGTCCAGGGGAGGCGCCGGTCAGCCAAACCCCGTTGAAAACTGCCCAAATCCCAATTTCAGGACAGCCTCTCAGCTCGACTTTTGTTATTTTCCCTAACTGCTTTTGCCTCCAGGAGTTACGACGAAACCTCCTTTTGTTCACCCAATTTCCTAAGTCCAATAGTTACAAGAAGTTAGAACTTTTCCCCTCCGGGAGGAAGCTAAAAATGGCAAAAGTCGAGCTCAGAAGACAGTGGCGGTTTTTGAGTGGGCTGAAATGTTACGAAAATACTTTGCCTTGTTTGCTCACCCATTGCCTGATTTTTCCGGCGGGAGAAAAATGTATGCAGAAGCTCGAGGTAGTTTTTTGTAACCAGAGCCGCTAGATTTATCTGGGGGCAGATCGGATCCGGTTTTATCGAAGCTTGACGTAGTTTTTCGTGGACAGACCTTCCGGAAAAGGAGCCAGCATTATGCCGGTACGTAACGGGAAGATACGGATTGGATTTCTCCCGGCCCATCGGGGTTTTTTTAGTCCGGAGTTGGCCTCTTCGATGCGGGCCGAAACCATCCGAGCTTTGGAACATCATGGGGTCGAAGTGGTGGTGCCCAGCCCGGAGCAGACGAAGGTCGGCTGTGTGGAAAACCGGCGGGAAGCGGAACTGTGTGCCGAGCTATTTCGGCAACATCGGGTCCAGGGTATTGTGGTCGGAGCGGTCAATTTCGGTGATGAGCAGTCGGTGGCATGGACGATTCGGCTGGCTCAGTTGGATGTGCCGATTTTGATTTTTGGTTGTCAGGAGGAAGAGATTCTCCGGCCGGGACTTGCACGGCGGGATTCGTTTTGTGGGCTTTTGTCCATTGGAGAGGCATTGCGGCAGATTGGCGCCCGGTATTCAGTGGGGCAACGTCCAATCTGTTTTCCCAGAGACCAGTCCTTTGCGCAGGATTTAGACTGGTTTTTGCGGGTCTGCCGGGTGGTGCAGGGGATTCGGCAGGCCCGGTATGGTCAGGTGGGCACAAGACCGGATGCCTTTTGGACTTGCCGATTCGATGAAAAACGGCTTCAACGCCTTGGTCCCACCACCGTGGTCTTGGACCTATCGGAATTGATTGCCGGTGCAGAGAAGATGTCAGACACTGATCCGATGGTTCGCGCCATTGGAATCCAACTGCGTCAGTATGCGGACAGTTCGGCGATTAGCGAATCGGCGATTTTGCGAAGCGCCAAACTGGAAGCCTTCTTGCGCCGTTGGGTAGAGGAAAATGGGCTAGATGCGTTAGCCATCCAATGCTGGACATCAATTCAGCATAACTATGGCGTCTGCACCTGTGCTACGATGAGCCGACTGGGCGACGAAGGCATCCCGTGTGCCTGTGAGGCGGACATTTTGGGCACTCTTTCGATGCATGCCTGTTGGTTGGCCAGTGGCAGCCCGGCTGCTTTGGCCGACTGGAACAACCTCCATAACCAAGACGATGAACTGGTCAACCTTTGGCACTGCGGAGTATTTCCAAAGGCCTTTGCTAAGACCCAACCTCGCTACGGACGACACGAAATCATGGTCTCCAGCGGCGGGGCCCCGGAAGAACTAGCGCTAGGCACTGTGGAGTTTGTGGCCAAACCCGGACCAGTTACCCTATGTCGGGTCAATTTGGAGGCGGAAGGTCCCTTCAAAGCCGTTTTGGCCGAAGGCCAAATCGAAGATAATCCTGCTCAGACCTTCGGGGCGTATGGCTGGTGCCGGATTCCTGGATTGCAGCGGCTTTACCGGGATGTGCTTTTGCGGCATTTCCCCCACCATGTGGCTATGACGCAGGGCCAGGTAGGTAATGTGCTTTGGGAGGCTCTGGGCAATTATCTTGGGATGCAGGTCTTCCATGCCGGCCAGGAAACCCCCGGCCTATATACCCCACGATTACCCTTCGGTGGATAAGTGGTTGTCCAGCTCCGGCTGATTCAGCAGCCGGAAGAACGCCTGCCCCGAGTTCCCTTCCGGCGGGAAGTGGCCGGGCAGTTCCGGCTGCTTTAGCAGTCCAAAGATCGACAGGTCCCCGATTGCCCTTCGGCGAATAAGGGTTGGCCAGTTCCGGCTGATTCACCAGCCGAAAGAGCGAGAGGCTCTCTCTTATCTTCTTTGGCCGGAAAGTGGCCGTCCGGCGGCTTTCCATCGAAAAGCCAAACTTATAGCCAAGGTGTGTCTAAGAGGGCCGAAGATGCACATGGCAGAGATTCCAGCGCCACGACTGGAGCTAGACTTTTGCCATTTTGGGCCTTTGTCTGACAGTAACGTTCTAAATCCTTGTCAATATTGGAGTTGGAAAATTGGATGAACAAAAGGATCCCTCGTCGTAACTCTCCGTGGCAAAACAAGTTCGAAAAATAGCAAAAGTCGAGTAGATGAATTCCCTGCAAAACCTCTCTCTCAATGATCTGTGCGATCACATGGCCAAGGCTATTGCTAAAACTGGGGGAGGAATTCCCTGGGCCCCTACTCTTAACAATCCACACCCTGGGTTAAAATTGTTACCACGATTCTGTCTCAAGAAACTCTTGGGGGGAAGTGGAAAACAGAAGGTTTGGAGCCGGGAGGCCAGGGGTTAAGCATGTGCTCAGGCTAACCCGCAGCCTATATGGCCGGGATGTATTGTAGGAACCTCTGCATAGTTCGATGAATATATTTTTATACCATTTTGAGAGGTCCTCACTATAACACAAATATATAATATATAGGGATGCTAGCTTTGCCAGCGCACAATAGATAGTAGGTGTCAGTGAGGTGAATCGAACGGCCATGGAATCAAAAATTCACTATATGTTCAGGATTTTTCAGAGGTTCCTGTATTTATCCAAAAAGATTCAGGAGATGGCACTTCCTTTAGGGATATCCTAAAAGGGTGTGAAAAACGCAGGATGGGAAAAATAGCAAAAATGGGTAAAACAGCGTGTGAAACCGAACATTTCCCAATTGCCAGATAATTTTTCCAAATGGTCCAATTTCGCCAAAGTACCATTTTGATTCTTTTGAAGGGTTCGCCATCCATATATTTGACCCAATAATTTCCCATCGTGTTGGGTACAAATACTCTAAAGAGTAATAAACGAGCCTATGCTGCGGTGGGCCTCGTCTTTAATAACCAATTGGTGGTCAGGTTCTGTGTTTCTGAAAGGAGCTGCCATGACCCTGAAAAAGCATGTGCCGTGGGTAGTTTTGGTCGGTTGGGTTGCTGTGGGATTGGCCGGAGAGGAAAACTTGCCGCCAAAAGAAGCAAAAGAGGCGAAGTCTCCTGCTGCTTCGGTGCCTAATTTGGAGGGGCCGCCGATTCGGTTGTTTAATGGGAAGGATCTTCGGGGCTGGCATGCCGACGTACCGGCCGCCGACAAAGATCCCAATCTGCCGCCGAGTTTTATTGTTCGAGACGGCCTGCTGGTTTCCCGGGGGAAACCGCTTGGGCATTTGATAACGGATTTGGAGTTCGAGAACTATCGTTTGTTGGTGGAATACCGGTTCCCTGGCCAAGGGGGCAACTGCGGCGTGTTGGTGCATGCTTCCAAGCCCCGGGCCTTGTATGATATGTTCCCTCAATCTTTGGAAGTGCAATTGATGTCTGGCAACGCTGGCGACTTCTGGTGTATTCAGGAAAATATTGAGGTGCCCGATATGGAAAAACGTCGTCCGCGCAAGCCCGGGCAGGCCTACGGCGGCGGGCCGGGCGATGCCCGTCACATCTTGAACCTCACGGACGGCTCTGAAAAGCCTCTAGGCCAGTGGAACACTATGATTATCGAGTGTCTGGGGCGCGAAATTAAAGTCTGGGTCAATGGGGATTTTGTTAACCATGGTTTTAATTGCACGGCCCGTCGAGGCCGAATCGCCCTGCAAGCCGAAGGCACCGAAGTAGAGTTTCGCAAAGTGGATCTATATCCGATTATTGGCACCGAGGAGCCAAACACGCTGACCGAAGAAGAAAAAAAGGAGGGCTGGCGATTGCTGTTTGATGGTCGCACCACGGCCGGTTGGCGAGGCTATAAATCCAACAGCATGCCAGCCAGCTGGAAGGTGGAAAATAATTCACTGCTGTCCCGACCAGGCCAGGGCGAATCCCGCGGGGACATCATCACCACCGAACAATTCGCCGATTTTGAACTGCTGGTGGATTGGAAGATGGTCCCCAAAGGCAATAGCGGTATCGTTTACCGAGCCACCGAAGAGTATCCGTTCATGTGGCAGTCGGGGCCGGAATTCCAGATCTTGGACAATACTGGCCACCTAGACGGGTTAAATCCCTTAGCCTCTGCCGGAGCCTGCTATGCGGTGTTTGCCCCGGCTATGGACGTTACCCGGCCGGTCGGCCAGTGGAATCGCACCCGAATCCTGGTCCAAGGCAACCATGTGGAACACTGGCTCAACGGCGTCAAACTGCTGGAATACCAGATTGGCTCCGACCGCTGGACTGCCCATGTGAAGACCAGCAAGTTTTTCCAGTCTGCCTACGGCCAGAGCAACTGGGGACGGTCTCCGAAAGGACACATCGGTCTGCAAGACTACGGCCACCCGATTGAGTTTCGCAACATCAAAATCCGGGCTCTCTCTTCAGCAACCCCTTGAGCGACCGGATGGTTGTCCCGACCAGCTCCTCTGAATAGCCCCCCTGTCGAGCTTGTCCCGGTAGTTCCATTCCATAGCTACTAACCGTCGAACTTCGGGAGGAAGTAGCTGTCATGAGCGAGTTGGTTCTGGCAGAGATAGGGCAGTGCGAGGCCTCTGGCTAGTACACTCGGAGAGTTGCACCAGAGGCAATTTACCGCTGGTAAGTGGAAGCAATCGATTTCACAAGTCGCCAACCTCATGTCATCTGGGTTGCACTGGAGACAATTCCCGAGGGGGGGAGTTGCAACTGGGCCAAGATGTGGCAGAATAGTCGGCATTGAGGTACGCTGCAGGCCAGAGTGCCTCGGGGTTGGTTGAGGAGCTACAACCTTCTGCAGTTTCATTGGAGAAAAGCTCTCTGGGCAATACTTATATCCGTTGGCTTCGTAGTTTGCTAGAGAAGGGAGGAAACTATGCCGAGACCTGTTACTTTGTGCACTGGGCAATGGGCAGATCTACCTTTGGCTGTACTGGCCGAAAAGGCCGCCGCGATGGGCTTCGACGGCTTAGAGCTGGCCTGTTGGGGGGACCATTTTGAGGTGGATAAAGCATTGGCCGATCCCAACTATTGTTCCAATAAGCGGGCGCTGCTGGACAAATATGGGTTGCAAGTATATGCCATTAGTGCCCACCTAGTTGGCCAGGCGGTCTTAGACCGGATCGACGAGCGGCACAAAGCGATTCTGCCGCCGTATGTCTGGGGCGACGGCGATCCAGCCGGCGTCAACTATCGAGCCGCTGAAGAGCTGAAAAATACCGCCCGGGCCGCCCAACGCCTGGGGGTCAAAGTGGTTAATGGTTTTACCGGTTCGAGTATCTGGCACCTGATCTATAGTTTCCCGCCCGTGCCGCAGTCAATGATTGAGGAAGGCTTCCGACTGTTTGCTGAACGCTTCAATCCAATCTTGGATGTCTTCGGCGAATGCGGCGTAAAGTTTGCCATGGAGGTCCATCCTACCGAAATCGCCTTCGACCTATACACCGCCGAACGAGCTTTGGAGGCAATCAATTGGCGGGAAGAGTTCGGTTTCAATTTCGATCCCAGCCACCTGCTCTGGCAAGGGGTCGATCCGGTGGAATTTATCCGACGGTTTCCAGACCGCATTTACCACGTGCACATGAAGGATGCGATTGTGACGCTGGACGGCCGAAGCGGCATCCTCAGCAGTCATCTGAACTTTGGGGATCCACGCCGGGGTTGGGACTTCCGTTCCTTGGGCCACGGCAGCGTCAAATTCGGGGAAATCATTCGAGAACTGAATCGCATCGGCTATCAAGGGCCGCTATCGGTCGAGTGGGAAGATAGCGGCATGGATCGTGAACATGGAGCTAAAGAAGCCCTGGAATATGTACGCCGGATCGACTTCCCGGCAAGCGCCCGTGCCTTTGACGCCTCCTTCGATAAAGCCGAACAGGCCCGATAAGCCTTCAACGGTCTTGGGTAGCCTGTCCTCCTGCGGCTATTTCTTTCGACAAAAGCGAACAATCCTATCCCTAATAAGGTCCCTACCAGCGGGCAGAGGGGAGCCAACAGCCTCCGTTCTCCTGTTGGATTGGAGAAGTCGGCTTGGCCAAAGATTAAGGCAAGTGGTGGGATCTCCGAGCCGTTGTTCGGGAAGCAATCGCACCACCGGCGCCGCCGAGTAGTTATCTGGTTGTGCCTTCATAGGGGGGCCTGCTTTGGCAGGAATCAGAGATGGTTTCGATCTATTTGAAGGCCATTATCTGATGGACAGTCGCCGAGCGATATTTGAGCGATTGCGGGAGCGACTTGCTGGGGCTGCCAGTGTTCAGCCGCCGCCTCCGCCGCAGGTCTGGCCCATAGAAAATCCTCCGCCGGCCAAGAAGATCGAACGGTTTTTAGCGGAATTGGCTGAAGTTGCCGGCCAAGGTTACCATATCGGCTCTGTAGAAGAACTTCGCCAACGTTTGGCCGCTCTGCTGGCCGAGGAGGGGATTGGCCGGTTGGGTTGTCAGGATCGGGCTTTGGTCCGAGCCATTTTCCAACCCACGCCAGAATCCCAACCCCCCTCCGAACCTACCCAACCCCCCTCAACCGCCCAGGCTTTAGACCGACCGGATATAGAACTTCTCTGGCATCATCCCGATCCAGATCCCAAATCGTTGGATTCTCTGGGCGGTTCGGTCCTAGAAGCGGATTTGTTGTTAGCTGATACGGGCACGGCCATGATCGCCTGCCCAACAGCTTATGAACGACTGCTATGTTATCTGCCGCCGGTTTGTGTAGTGGTAGGGCGGGTAGATCGGCTTTTTGAGCACTTACCGGCTGCCTGGGAGGAAATCGCTCATCGGGCAGCCGATCCCCAGCTTCGGGGCGAGTTTGTCTTCATTACCGGCCCAAGTCGAACTGCCGATATCGAAAAAATCCTCATCCTTGGCGTGCACGGTCCAAAGCGGCTGGTGGTCTTCCTGGTGGACTGAACTTCTGTTCTGTCTCTAAATAGGAATAGTTCCCCCGAATGAAGCAATTTCCCGCGCAGTCGCCTGAGTGGTGCCCTACAATTTTAGCGTTTTGGGGATGGGTGCTGGGCTGACCGCTCTATCTGGCAAAACTGCATAACAGAGGGACTTTTGGGGATTTTGGTGCCTTCAGGCAAAGCTCTGCTTAGAAACCGGAAAAAGTTTTCCAGGACTGCCACTTAAACGGAGCTTTGAAGTTTTTTGTAACTACTTTTTTCAACTCGCCTTTTGCCATTTTTTGTAACTACTTTATTTCAAAGAGTTAGGCTTCGAGGATTCTTTGTTCAGCAAATTTCCAAACCCTAATATCTTCAAGGGGTTAGAACATCTAAGGAAGCCTCCTCGCTGGAAAATGGCAAAAGTCGAGCTAAGAGGCTGTCCGAAAAAGCATTTTCTATGATGAAAAGAGGTTCCCTTCCTCAATTCCCCTGAATCCCCCAAACTCTCTGTTTTTAAAGGGTCTGGAGGATAGGAGCCGGTCGGCCAAAACCCATGTAAAACCTGCCAAATCCCAATTTTAGCAGTGCCTCTAAAACAAAATGGATGTATAAATTATGCTGAAGTTCCTACCCCCTATATCTTTCGAGGGTTAGAATATCCAAATGGCCCTTCCACTAGAAATTGGCGAAAGTCGTGCTAAGGGCTCTCGGCATACTTCAACGGAAATATTTTTATACCATTAGAATTCGTCCTCTCTCTGATCCCCTATGGAGGCTAGTTGGCTCTGATAGCCCAGCATCTAGTAGCAGTTTGCCCGCATCGCTCAACTGCCGTTAGAAAACTTATGACACTATTGTTCATATTTTTGCGGAGGGTCCTAAGCCCGCTCTATTCACGCACACGATACTAGGGCAAAACGATTACGTAACTTCTTTTCGGCATGAGCTATTGGGCTAGCGGCTAGGTTGACTATCGACAGTTTTTCCACAACCCCTGGCCGGTCCGGAGCTGTTGCCTCTGTTTCTCTCTGCGAATGTAGCCTTTTTGTAGATTTAGAGTTACAGCAGGCTTCTACTCTGGCTAGCTTAGTTTCTCATAGGCAAAGCACGTCCCTAGCCATACAATCGACACACAAAGTTGTCTATCTTTGCAGAATACCTCTGCAAAAAGACAGGCACTACCTTAGCCGAATCGATAATAGCATCGGTAACACTTCAGCCGAATGGAGGAACCCTATTTAGCCGCTGGGGGCACATTATAGGGGGAGATGAGAGGAGCGGACGGCCTTATTGTCCCCAGACGGCATTGACATCGGCAATACCGGGGTATGGTGCGGAAGGGCAGCGACTGATTTCCCCCTCAGCTGAAGCGTTCCAAAGACGATAAAACGTTCCAAAGACGGTAATAGTACCGCTGAATGGAGAATCGCACCTTGTCATCGGGAGCGAAAGGAAGCTTCCAGTTCAGCCAAACCCTGGAGCTCATATTTCAGCCGAAGGGCGAACGAAGAGGTTATCCTGACAATGGCATTTCCGCAAGAGAAAGGTTATCTTCCTTGAATTGCCCAGAATCTCCAAATGACCTACGAACCGTCAATGGGTAGAACGGATCAGCCCAAAATCCATAGACCGCAAAAATCCCGATTTCAGGACAGCCTCTAACTTCGACTTTTACCATTTTTGGCCTCGCCCTGACGGGCAAAGCTCTAACTCCATGTAACTATTGGAGTTAGGAAATTGGGTGGGCAAAAGGAGGTTTCGCCGTAACTATTGGAGGCAAAACAGGTTAGGAAAAATGGCAAAAGTCGAGCTAAGAGGCTGTGCGAAAAAGCATTTTCTATGATAAACGGAAGTTTCCTTCCTCAATTTTCCAGAATTCCCAAAATCCCTGTTTTTAAGGAGTCTGAAGGATAGGGGCCGGTCGGCCAAAACCCATGTAAAACCTGCCCAATCCCCATTTCAGGACGGCCTCTAAGCCATTGCTATCGAGGAGGGATTCTAGTTTTTCTTTCGGGGAATTCCGCTTTGGGCGGGAATGACAAGGTTAGAAGACTTTCTGGCCCAAAAAGAACCCCCTGTCCACAGGGCGGAGATGTTAGCGAAGACGAAAATACCAGGTTGGCTCATGTTGGGGACCTCTTGGACTTTTGACTGGGGAGCTCTGCAGAGGAGTTTGGCGCATGGATCAGTGGCAGGAGGAAGAAATCATCCTGGAAGAGCGAGGACTTTTCATCCCCCCGGCTATTGAAGAGGCCAGTCAGCCTTTTGTTGGCCGGTGGCATCGGCTAGTTAGCCAAACGAATTGGGAAAAGGGGCGGATCATCTGCCAATGGCGGCTTGCGCTTCAGCAGGCCGGGGCACCCCCCAGTGCCTATTCCGATGAAGCCTGGAGTCGGCTTGTCGGCGGGGTTAGTCCTCCGCATGTCGGCAGGCTCCGACGAGTCTATGAACGCTTCGGGCAGGTGGCCGATCAATATCCCGGCTTGTATTGGAGCCATTTTTTGGCAGCCTTGGATTGGCCGGACGCCGAGATGTGGCTCGAAGGAGCGGTTCAGAACCGTTGGTCGGTGGCCCGTATGCAAGCCCAACGGGCCGAAACCCTAGGACTGGCCGGCTCCGCCCGGACCAGCTCGGTTTTAGAGTCCCAACTCGACCAGGAAACGGCTGCCTCCTGGGAAGCTCCGCCGACTGTTCTGGTCCCGGAACTAGAAGAGATCCGAGTGCCCGGGCAAGATTTGACAAAATCACCCCTGGCCGAAGAGTTTGCCGAAGATGGATTCTCGGCTCCGCAGGAGGCAGAGGAGCTAACCTCTGCGGCCGAATCGCCTAAACCTGCCGAGGAAGCAGCGGCTCTTTTTGCCGATCTGCCGCCCATGCCCGAGGATGTGGCCGAAGCCTTCGAAGCCTTCAAACTGGCCATCGTCCGACACAAACTGGCCGGCTGGCAAGAAATCTCTTGCCGACAAATCCTCAAAATCCTCGATGCCCTCAAACGCTTCGCACAAAGCAGCTCTACAGAATAGCTCCCCCTTCCTGGCCACATACCTTCTGGGGGGCTATCCTGAAAACAGTTTCAATAATGCAACATGGTTGCCCTCTTAGGGGCCCTAAAATCGCCAAAATCCCTATTTTTAGGAGTCTGGTGGGCAGGAGGCCGGTCGGCTATAACCCATCGGAAACCGCCAAAATCCCAATTTCAGGAGAGCCTCGGAGTTCGACTTTTGCCATTTTTCCCTAACATGTTTGGCCTCTTGCAGTTACGACGACCTCCTCTTATTTGGGCACTCCATTTCTTAACTCCAACAATTACAGAACAATTACAGGGAGTCAGAGCTTTTCCCGTTGGGCAGGAGGCCGAAAACGGCAAAAGTCGAACTGACAACCAGAAAGGTTCTGTGGAAAGATGGTCCGTAGTTGGACAAGGTTTTGCGCTTGCTAGTCGGTTTTGTTCTGGGTTTGGCAGGTTTGAGGCTTTGAACGGAAGCTTCCGGGAGTCCTCCAGAAGGCAGAGGAATTGTATTGTCGGATATATATGATCAAATATTTATTTTGCCACAGGCGGTAGAGCCAGTCGGCGGCGGCATTCGTCCAGGATATGGGCTGTTTGGCTAGCGCCGACGCGGGTTACGCCGAGGGCTCGGACGGCCAAAAGGCTATCCAGGTCCCGGATGCCGCCAGCGGCTTTGACCTGCACATGCGCTGGGCTATACTGCCGCATCAGCCGAAGGTCTTCCAGCGTAGCCCCGCCAGAACCAAAGCCCGTGGATGTCTTTACCCAGTCAGCCCCAGCCTCTCCACAAATCTCGCAGAGCCGAATCTTATGCTTGTCCTGAAGGTAACAGTTCTCAAAGATCACCTTCACCTTGGCCTGGTGGCTATGGGCCAAATCGACGATCGCCCGGATTTCGTTGGCCACATAGCTCCAATCTTCGCTGAGCACTTTGCTAAGGTTGACCACCATGTCCAGTTCGACAGCGCCGTCTTGGATGGCCTGACGGGCTTCGGCCAATTTCACCGCCGTGGTGTGTCCACCGTGCGGAAAGCCGACTGTTGTTGTCGTCAGTACTCCACTGCCTGCCAGGCGCTCAGCCGCCCGCCGCACATAATACGGCAAAATGCACACACTGGCCGTCTGGTACCGCTCGGCCAATTCCAGCCCCTGTTCCAGTTCTTCTGCCGTTAACGTCGGCCGAAGCAGGCTATGGTCGATCATCTTGGCTATCTGCTCATATGTATATTCCATTCCGTCCTCCTTATCCAATCGGTTCTGGTTTCCTTTTGGGTTCCGGTTCCGCTAGGGTAAAGTTTCGCCTAGGGCAAAACAGCCTCTTCGCCCTCTGCGCCCTCCAGGTCATTCCCACGCAAGCGGGGCCCCAGAAAATCCCCTCTCCGCACCGCGGGAGAGGGGCGGGGGTGAGGGGGCTTCCATTGTCATTCCCGCGCAAGCGGGAACCCAGGCCTCTTTGAACCTGCTTGCTTTGTGTGTCATTCCCCCGCAACTGGTAACCCAGACCTCCTTGATTCCACTCCATTTGTCATCCCCGCACAAGCGGGGATCCCAGTTCCCTTGGCCTCCTTCTTTGCATTCACGCCCAAGGGGAAAGTCCGCCCCATTGTATTTCCCTCAATGTTTCCAGAACCATTTTCTCCTATCCCTTCGGCTTCCAAAAGAAGGGGCCACTCATTTTCTTTTCCCCTCACAAACGCTAAGATAGCCAAAAACGTATAATCCAAACTTGTTTCCTAGAATGGACATTTAAGAGGGCGATTTCACTTGCTGATGGGAGGGACTGGGCCATGGCTACCATTGCCCTGTTAGGCGCCTTGGACACCAAAGGCGTGGAATACGGTTTTGTCAAGCAGTGTATTGAGGCCCGAGGGCACCAGACGTTGGTGATTGATTTTGGTGTGTTAGGGCCACCGCGTTTGGATCCGGACATTCCCCGCCAAGCATTGGCCGAGGCCGCCGGTGTGAACTTGCCTGAACTGGTAGCTCGGCAAGACCGGGGGGAAGCGATGGCCGCCATGGCCCGCGGGGCAGCCGCCTTGATCCCCAGGCTCTATCAGGAAGGCCGGTTTCAGGCCATCCTGGCTCTGGGCGGTGGCGGGAGCACTTCGGTGGCCTGTTCGGCCATGCGCCGCTTGCCGCTGGGTGTGCCAAAGGTGATGGTCTCTACAGTAGCAGGTACTGATGTATCCGGGTATGTAGGCGGCGCCGACATCGTGATGATCCCGGCCATTGTGGATGTCGCCGGCATCAATTCCATAAGCCGAGAGGTCTTCAGCCGGGCTGCCGGTGCTGTCTGTGGTATGGTGGAGGCGGAGGTTCCGCCGGGCGAAGACCGGCCGCTGATTGTCGCCTCTATGTTTGGCAACACCACGCCGTGCATCGAGACGGCCAAAGTCATCTTAGAAGATGCCGGCTACGAAGTCCTGGTCTTTCATGCCACTGGCGTAGGCGGCCGCACCATGGAACATTTGATCTCCTCTGGCCGAATCCGCGGTGTACTGGACATTACCACCACCGAATGGGCCGATGAACTGGTGGGCGGTGTGCTTCGGGCCGGTCCAGAGCGGCTGGAAGCGGCTGCCCGATCCGGCGTGCCGGCCGTCATTGTCCCAGGCTGCCTAGATATGGTCAACTTCTGGGCGCCGGAAACCATCCCGGAAAAGTTCCAAGGCCGACGCTTCTACCGCCATAACCCCAATATCACCCTCATGCGCACCACGCCGGAAGAAAACCGGCAACTGGGCCTGATCTTCGCCCAAAAGCTCAACCAAAGCCGGGGGCCAGTGGCTGTCCTGATACCAAAACAAGGTTTCAGCATGATCGATGCCCCTGGCGGCCCGTTCTGGTGGCCGGAGGCCGACCAGGCGTTTACCGACGCCCTCCGGGAAAACCTTCGGCCCGACATCCCCCTGCTGGAGATCGACGCCAACATCAATGCCCCCGAGTTTGCCCGCCTGTGCGCCGAAACCCTACTTGGCTTGATGCGTCAAGTCCAGCCTACCGAGCCGGGTCCGTAAAAAATTCCCCTCTCCCACGGAGGGGAGAGGCGTGATCTTTTTTCCTCTGCCCTCGGCCCTCCGCCTTCGGTTGGTCTCGCTGTCATCCCTGCGCACGCAGGGATCCAGAAAAATCCCCTCTCCCCACCGCGGGAGAGGGTGGCATTGCCGCAGGCAATGCCGGGTGAGGGGGCCCTCTTTGCCAAGTGGCCCCCCAGGGAACCCTGGATTCCTGCTTTCGCAGGAATGACACCAAAGGCCCAGCCGGGTAAGGGGGGCTACCTCAGCGAAGAAGCCCGCCATCTTGTCATCCCTGCGCAAGCAGGGATCCAGGCTCCGTTGTGCTGCTCCTTTGTTCTCCCTTCTGCCTTCTGCCCTCCGCCTTCTCCCCTCCGCCCTCCCTCCTCCCCCCT
>JANXAQ010000201.1 GCA_025062105.1 Thermoguttaceae bacterium | reverse complement strand
CAGAAATATAGATAAACCTTTTTCTGAACTAAAGATCTGCTGATTTTCTAAATGATTTTTCCCAAATTGTGCAATGTATCCAAAGTAACCGTTAGCTTGTTTTGAAAGGTTGATTTATCCCCCGGATTGGGGCAATCGTTGCTGCTGCTGTGAGGGTGAATCCATTCCAAAGATGTGTATAACAGCGAGCCCTCTTAGGAGGGAATGGGACCCTAATTTTTCCCTAATGGCCGACCCTTTCAAAGTTCCCATTCTGCCATTTTCCAGAAGCCACCCTCCATAGAGCTTCTGAGCCTTTGAAAAATATTGAGGAACCTCTGCTTAATTGAAAGGGGGCTTTTCCATGGTGGCTTATCCTCCTTCTCAGTATCCAAGGGGCTAGTATTGCTAGCACCCAATAGCTTGTAGGTGTTTCGGATAGAAGAACCGAACGACTATAGAATCAAAAGGTCATGAAGTTCACTATATGTTCAGGATTTTGCAAAGGTTCCTAGAATCTAAAGGAGATATTTTTACACCATTTTGGCACCCCTCATCCCTACCCCCAATATATATAGCTGCTAGCCCTGCTGCAGCCTACATATAGTGGGTCTTTGAATGGAGAGAGCCAATCCCTATCGAATCAAAAGTTCATAAAGTTCACTGCATGTTCAGATTTTGCCCAGGGTCCATGAAACTCTCTGATGAAAGGGGGCTTCCTAAATTCCCCCAGACTCTCCACAATCTCTATTTTTGAAGTGTCGAAGGGTGGAGCTACTCAGCCAAAAGCCATTGGAATCCGTCCAAAGCCCAATGTCCGGCTAGCCTCTTAGGGACTGTACAGCTCTGTTTTTCTAAAATTCCTGTGATTCTCTCCCCGGGGGGTTCCGATGCTATGTTTTCACTCGCTTTCAGTTGTTTAGAAGCCCCTACGCCTCTGGTGAAAGGGTGCCGGCAGTCTGGAGAGGTTTTGCCCCTACGGGTCGGTTTTGCTTTAGTTTTGGTGGGTTTAGGCCTTCCGAACGGAAAGAGTTTCAACCGAGGCAGCCTCTACCAAAATGAAACTCCAGAAACCGGGGGGACTTTTTGCCGCTCATAAAGGGGGCGATAAGCTCATTTTTTAGATCTTACTGAAAAACCAGATTCCTTGTACCGTGGAGGGAAATGGCAAAAGTGTACGTGCTTCGGGGGATTGTTACTGAAATGGGGGGTGTTGGAGGATACAGGGGGGTATGTGTCCCCCCAAAAGAGCGCAATCGCCAGGTGCTGCCCAAAATTACTTCCTGCGCCTGAGGTCCCTGGGAAGCATTCCCCCTTTTGGGGTGGGAGAACTTTATCAGATTTCCCTTGTAGGCAAAAATAGATATGAAAGGGTCATGGGTGGCGTCAAAACTCCTGGGAGGAGTTTTCTTATGGCAGGACATTCCCATTGGGCAAGTATCAAACACAAAAAGGCGCTGGTGGATGCCAGACGGGGCAAACTCTGGAGCAAGTTGAGCAAGGCCATTATCGTAGCAGCTCGGCTCGGGGGCGGCGATCCAGACATGAATCCCAGGCTGCGCGATGCCATCGAGGATGCCAAATCCGCTGGCATGCCTAAGGAGAATATCATTCGAGCCATCAAGCGAGGAACCGGGGAACTAGAAGGCGAAGGGAATCTCGAATCCGTAGTCTATGAAGGTTATGGACCGGGCGGCGTGGCTGTGCTGTGTGAAGTGCTGACAGATAACCGCAATCGCACTGCCCCGGAAATCCGGAAGATCTTCGAACTCAGCGACGGCAAGCTCGGGCAGTCCGGCAGTGTCGCCTGGATGTTCGAAAGCAAAGGGGTTTTCTGGATTGCCCAAGACAAGGCCCAAGAAGATACCTTAATGGAAATCGCCTTGGAGGCTGGAGCCGACGATGTCCGCCGAGAAGGCGATAAATTCTGTATCCTTTGTGAGCCCACCGTCTTCCGCACACTCCGGGACAAACTTCAGGCCGCTGGCATCGAAGTGGAATCCCAAAAAGTTACTCTCATGCCCAAAACCACCATGGATATCACTGATCCGGACATCGCCCGGAAAGTGCTCAAACTTATGGACCGCCTAGACGACCACGACGACGTACAGAATGTGGCCAGCAATTTTAATATCCCGGACCAGATCATGGCCCAATTGGCCAAAGAAGAAGAGTAACCTTTCTCCCTAGCTTACCAAGGGGCTGAAAGGGCGCTACAGACATCCGCCTCCAAGAGCCTCTAACATATGAACTTGCCTCCCGGTTATGACAGCAAAAAGCCCCTCCGCTTTCCGGGGACTTCTATTTTGTTGGAGGCTCTAATTTTTATAATGGAACTGCTGGAAAATACTGAACATATAGTGAGCTTTGTGAACCTTTGATTCTCTAGCCGGTTGATGCTCCTATCTGGACATCTACTATCTGTTGGGTCCTAGTAATGCTAGCAGCCCTATGTGTTGTGTTAGAGAGAAGAACAGACAAAATGGTATAAAAATATCCTTTTCGAATCATGCAGAGGTTCCGAATTGGTTCCTTTTTGGAAATCACTCTGTGGGGGAAATCTATTAAACCTGCCTAACCAGGGCAAACTTTCCTGCATCGCCAACTTCTAAAGCCTGTCAGAAGACCTTTTCTAAAATGGCTTCTCTAACCTATGGCCTTCCAACAGATTAGAGGAGCTATGTTGGAAAACTTTTCAGCCAAGGCTTAGAAGTTGGAAATGGACGCCAGGATGGGTCGAGCTGGTTGGGCTGGCTCAATAGCCTCCCCCGAAAAAGTAATTTTTTTCAGAAAGTACCGTTTACATCGCCTCCAGAGGTATTTAGACTGGCAAGCACACCCATACAGAAACGTCGCTGTGTCTACTAGTATGTAGGTATGAAGATCATCTGGGCTGAAGAAAACAAAGAAACGGCCTCTGTTCCGCAGAAGTGTTCCTTATAAGATGATCCTGGAAAACTTCTGGAGGAAGTTTCTTTTGGCCCTATACTTCTTGCTAGCATTCAGGGGAAGATCGACCGCCTGCCTGTTGTCGAACCGTTCTGCTTTTGCTTGTCTGCTACCGGAGTTTGGCCATAAAGCGTAGAAACTCGGCATCTAGAGCTTGGACGTCTGAGCCGAAGGCAGCTTGAAACTCGCGGAGTCGAGTTTGCGGGGAGTCCCAGACAAGCGGCTTTTTGCGGGATATCTGCCGTAAATATTCTACATACTGCTTTGGTCGCTGCTTCAGCAGAAAATAGGTTAGTGCCCATGCTTCAGCATAGGCATCCAGGCCTGTTTGGGTGTTCCGGAACCGATCGTCTTTTTCGATAAGGGTGCGGAGCGAATCCGGTGGCCGATTCTTCAAATATGTATAAAATTGTATCAATCTCGGCCGGTTGATTGCCCCGATGCTTCGCCAGCCTTTATCGCTGGACAGATCCGGCGTCTCAAAATAGATGGCAATTCCCTCGCTTACCCACAGCGGACAGTCGCTCAAGCGCTGATGCAGCCCACAATTGAATGCAATTTGATGAGTGGCTTCGTGGACGATGGTCGCTACGGTGCGTTCCGCTTCCGGTCGGGCTAGGATTTGGTTGATCTGGTTGGGGCTCAGTCGGGAACGGCTTCCTGTTGGCCCAGCAAATTGTTCCAGACCCGTCAGATCATACATCGTTATCCGATTGCTCATCAAACTGTAGTAGGCCACAATCGACGGGGCGGCCTCCCCAAGCTCTGGGCCAGAAAAATGTTCATAAGTTTTTCGATCCGCAAACACAATGACCACTAACGGGAACTCAGGCTTGGCCAGCTCCAGACCCCGCCGTTGCCAATAATTCAAAAAGGCCGAAAAAAGCCGTTCCAATAACGCACCAGCCCACTGCGCATATCCTCTAGAAGTGTTGTAACAGACCAAATAATGGGTTGTCTCATGCACCTGAAATCCGGCAGGTAAGACGCGCAGGAGTTGGGCGGCCAATTCCTCCCGACTTAAGGGATGAAACGGTGCTTCGTTGGAGGTGATTTTTATCTGTTCGCTGGGTTGGATGGCCCAAAGAACTCCATCCCGGCCTAATAAAAGCACTCCGCCATCTTGTGCCGTTACCAGCAGTCGGCCTACGAGCGTCTGCTCTTGATGGTTGCGGCGGAAGACCACCGTATCTAACCCAAGAGCGGTCCACGGGACTGCGTACAACAGAAAGGTTATTAGGCCTCCCAGGCAGCGTCCGCTCCACCTAGTTCGGACAACTACATTCCACCTGTTGGTTAACCCACTTTCCATCGGCTTGTCCACCGCCCCAAAATAAGACCTCTACCTAATGAACCCGGCCGTCGGCCTAGGATGTTTTCGGAACCAAAAATAACTGAACTTATAGCTATCTACCAAGGCGTCCAGCTTTGCGTCCCAACTGGCCTAATTTGCCTCACCACCTAAACAACTTCTTCGCTAGAAGCTCGACTTTTGCCATTTGTCCTAACTTATTTTGGTTCCGATAGTTACGACGAAACCTCTTTCTGCTCACATAATCCCTTAACTCGAATAGTTCCCAGGAGTTCGAGCATTCCTATTCCAGGGCGAGGCCGAGAATGGCATAAGTGCAGAGAAGGCCTTTTTTCTATTTTAACCCACGTGAAGGTTAAAACCAAATCGATGGTCGGTTGCCCCCAATCCGGGAACCCGCGTCGATGAGGATCTACGGGCATAGCCAGCCCGAGGAATGACAAAACTGGAAATGCTGAAGAGCCTTTCGCCTAAAGACTGCGCCTACCCCAGTTCCGATATGCAAAAAGACTTCTTTATAGTTGTCAAAGTTCAAAAAGTTTGTAACACTCTGCCGAAGGGAGTAGCTTGTTTTTTCCATCTGCCCGCTGCAGGAGGCAGTATAGGGGCGGAGGAAGTGATGGGGCAACCTGCCTTTTTGCCGCCATCGCCGGCTTTGCCTTCGACACTGCCGTCCTATAGTTTGGAGCAAGACCTTTCCCAATTTCCCTAACTGTTTTTGGTTCCAAGAGTTAGGGGGATACCTCCCTTTGCTCACCCAATTTCCTAAGTCCAATAACTGCAAGCAGTTAGAGGATCTTTCTTCTACCGGCGTGGATAAGAAGGGCAAACTCGAACTTAGAGGCTGTCCTAAAAAACATTTTCTATGATGAAAGAAGGTTTCCTTCCTAAATGCCCCGGAATCCCCAAAGTCCCTGTTTTTAAGGAGTCTGAAGGGTAGGAGCCGGTCGGCTTAAAACCAATTGGAATCCCCAAATCCCAATTTCAGGGCAGCCTCTTAGCTCGACTTTTGCCATTTTTCCCTAACATGGTTGATTTCCGAGAGGCACGGCGCATACCGCTTTTGTTCACCTAATTTCCTACCTCCAATAATTGCAGGGAGTTACAGCTTTCCTATTTCGGTAGGGGCCGAAAATGGCAAAACTCGTCCTAAGAGGCGGTGTGAAAAAGACATTTTATAGGCTTAATTTTATAGGCTTAAAAGGCAGGGAGAATGATTTGGCGCCGATGGGAATGGAACCGTTATTTTTATGCGGATTGCTGCAAGGGCAAATCTCTGAACGATGTCCTGGCAAACCACTGCATGCCTTCATTTTCAGACAGCCTCTAAGCTGGACTTTTGCCATTTTTCCGAACTGCTTTTGTTTCCAATAGTTACGACGAAACCTCCTTTCGTTCACTCAATTTCCTAAGTCCAATAATTACAGGAAGTTAGAGCTTTCCCTTTCTGGGACGAAGCCAAAAATGGCAAAAGTCGAGCTAAGAGCACTCCGTCGGCTATGGAGGTGTTACAATTTTGCTAGCAAAGAACCCAAGTACCGAGAGCTGGATGGGAGAAAGAAATAAACGCTAGATTACTTTGGAGGTAATATGGCATCAATGATTGCCAGGATAGCTTCCCGAGTTGGCTTGGGCACCGAAGGCCAAGCATCCAACAGACGTCGAAGCTGGGGGGCCAGATGAGCTCGATCGGCAGATGTGACTCTACCTTGGACAGAAGGGGAGCACGCCAGCAGTTCAAACCCTAGAGGCAAGCGGGGCGGGGAAGCAGTCGGTGGCTCAATAGAGGCCGGTTCAAACGGCTGCCGGCGATCCACGCCGGGCCCACGCCTTCCCCCAGATTCTTCCCCCACCGAAACTAATGTTTCTAACACCTGCTCTGCATCCGCAGGCGGTTCTTCCAAACTGGGCCTGGATAAAGGCATTTCCACCCGGGACCGACGGCCTTCTGCATAAGAACCTTTTCCAAAGACTACCAAAGTTTCTGTTGGAATGCAGGCCAACAATTCTTCCGCACAGATTGCCCTTTTGCCCACAGATGGAGACTCCTTCGGAGCAACATACGCAGGATGGCCTGCCTGAGTCTTCTGGCCAACCCCACCCGCATCATATCCGGGAGATTTTTGAGCGGACGCCTCGCAGCCCCAACCAGCTTTTGGGGACTTGGCACTCCAGACCGATGCTTCCCTTTCAGGTACCCCCGAGCAAACTTTTTTCACCTCTTCAGGATACGGAGCATCAGGTTGGGAAGGGCAACGTGGTGGGGGTTTCTGAAAAAAAACCGCTTTCTGCTGGCAACCATCTTCCCGGACGATTCGCCAGCCTACCCCTGGGCCGAACAAATACTGGCCCTTCGTATGGCTCTCCAAAGGAGTGCCACTCTGTTCATTGTGAAGCCAGCGCATAGGGATGGACAAGGGCGTCATTTGGGTTATCCGGCCTCCAATAAGCAAAGCGGTTCTTACTTTTCTCCCAGGGGAGTGCCGGGGCATAGACTAAGAGACTGTCCTAAAATGGTGATTTGGCTGGTTTCCCATGGGTTTTGGCCGAGCGGCTCCTATCCTTCAAACTCCTTAAAAACAGGGAGTGTGGGAATTCCAGGGAATTAAGGAAGGAAAACTCCTTTCATCATAGAAAATGCTCTTTCGGACAGCCTCTAAGCTCGACTTTTGCCATTTTAGGCCTTCTCCCGAAAGGGGACAACTCTAACTCCTTGGAGCTATTGGACTTAGGAAATTGTTTGAAGAACAGGAAGTCTTGTCGTAACTACTGGAAACAACATGAGTTAAGGAAAATGGCAATAGTCGAGCTAAGGGTTAGGAAAGCCTTAGGCGGCCTCGGCAGAGGACTTCATTTCGGTCCAGGTACGCTTATATTGGAGGGCTTCCAACAGTTCTACGAGAGTGAGTGTCTTATTATCCAATTCCAGGGGAATTTCCATACCGGGGTCACAGACCAAATCCACAGTACCGTCTTCACCGATCAGATGATCGAATTCTCGCAGCAGGCCGTCTTGGACCGCCTGGCGTACCAAGTGGCCTCGTGTGGCGGGCACTTCGTGGGCCCGTTCCCCCAGGCTGTCTGCCGCCCGTTTGGCTAGGGCTGGAAGATATTCACTTGGGATTTCCACGATTTTTGGCACATAGACTTTCACTTGCATCGACTTTGTCTCCTCCGACAAAACCACCAACTTCTGAGGGAACTTTAGGCACAGTCCCCCAACTGTTTTCCCACGATTGAGTTGGTCTCCCAATCGGTTATCGGCTGCAAAGTTCTACCGATTGTAGGGATTCTTGGGAATTTGCCAGGAAGGAGGCCTTGGAGAGATCTAGCATATCCAGGCAAAGGAATGCAAAGCCTCTTCCAATTCAGCCGAACGGAGGGGCCGATTTTTTCTCACCCTGCCTTCGGAGGAGTGAGCGGGGTGAGGAAAAAGGGTACCACTGGCCTTTTTGCCCCTGGGAGGGGGTTCTCGGTTTGCCTTCCACCTGCTCCATTAGTGGGGTGGCCAGTATCCACAAGTGGAACTCCGGAGAGATAAGTCCACAAAATGGATAATATAGGCAATATGCACAAAGATCTTCACAAAGAAACCTTTCTCTTAGTATCCCGAGCTTCAGATCAGAATCATTGGTTAATCGATTCCGGGCCTACCTCCCCTCCACCTAGGCGCAACTCTATCCCTAGCAACACCATCCTATTGCCAAAGATGTGTATAACCCGGGTGGGTTGGGGGGAGGCGGGCCATCTTATACCACAAACTTCCAGCCTGTGATATAAGCAAGATGCCATGCAAAATTTTGGAGGTTTCCCTATTTTCCCCAGTTTCTCGATTTATGGGTACTTCATTCGGCTGAATAGTTAACTTCTAATTCCAGTAGTTAGGCTTTGAGGGGGCTTTGTTCAGTCTTCTAACTCCAGAACCTTTGCTTCCTTCAAGGGTGATATTTTTATACCATTTTGCCTTGGCACGCCTCTAACCTCTGGGGATGCTACTAGCAGCGAACAGATAGTAGGCTTTCGGCTAAGAGAACCGAATCGGAAGAGAATCAAAAGTTCATAGATTTTACTCTATGTGCAGGATTTTGCAGAGGTTCCTTCCTATATTTTTAAAAGGGGGTAGACCAATCCCGATGGGGGTGCACTCTGGAAATTGGCCCCAGTGGAGTTCAGAAAGCTACCCTGGGCAACCATCTTGAGATTGGTCTTCCCAGGAACCCTAACAGAGATGAATCTTGGTAGTATTTATTCCCCAACGATAGAACTTTTTGGGAAAAGATGTTATTCGGGAGAAATTTCCTCCCGAATTAGGTCTTCGAACGTTTGCCGTCGTCGCACAAGCCGCGCTTGGCCGTGTTGAATGAGCACTTCAGGGGCGAAAGGTTTACTGTTGTAATTGGATCCCATGACAAACCCATACGCCCCGACGCGTTCCAGAATCAGCCAATCGCCCACCTGCGCTTTGGGCAACCGCCGGGTTACCACAAAGCCTCCCTCCTGTTGAGTAAAAATATCCCCCGACTCGCATAGCGGCCCCCCTACAATCGCGTCGATTTCTGGGCGGTTCGTGTCCCCATCGGCAGGGCAAATGGAAATCGGATGATACGCCCCATAGAGAATCGGCCGGGCTAGATTATTGAATCCGGCATCTACTAAATAAAAGGTAAACGGCCCCTGCTGTTTCACGGCTCGGATTTCACTGATCAAATACCCAGCCTCGGCCACCAGGAAACGCCCCGGTTCAATCTCCAACCGAATCGGATGTCCTAGGGCCTGCTGAAGCCGCTGCCGAGTATTGTCCCAAAGCCGGTAATATTCATCCAAATCCACATACTGTTGTTCGGGGCTATAGGGGATCGGCAGCCCACCGCCGGCGCTAATCATCCGGATGCCCGGCCCAGCCTTTAAGACGGCCTTTTCCATAGCCCCACAGACCTGTGCAAGGTGCTGCAAATCGGTGCCGGAACCGATGTGCATATGCAGTCCGGTTACCCGAAGACCAAACTGAGTCGCTTCCTTCAGACACTCCCCGAGCTGCTCGTGCCAGATGCCATGTTTGGATCGTTCCCCACCGGTATTCGTCTTCAGGTGATGGCCATGGCCGAATCCTGGATTGATCCGCAGGGTAATCTCCCGGCCCGGAGCCAATTGGCCATATTGACGGATCATATCCGGGGAGCCGCAATTGACATGGATCCCTTGCTCTACCACTAGCTGCAGCGATTCCCGATCGAAGATATCAGCAGTATAGACAATCGGCGGTGGATCGCCCTGAGCTGGATAGCCTACATACAAAGCCCGACGCACTTCCCCCGCGCTGACACAATCCACTAGCGCTCCATGCCGACGGAGCAAATTCAACACCGCCAAATTACTGCACGCCTTCATCGCATACCGCACACAGTCAAAATGCCGGAGGTCTTCCAATCGCCGCACTATCCAGGCGGCATCATAGACAAATACCGGCGTGCCGAACTGCTGGACCAATTGGACTACCGGAATCCCAGCGATTTCCGTTCGCAAAAGGGCAAAAGGTGGTCTAATGAGCATGGAAGGATCCTACCGAGGGGTAAATATATGGGAACTTCTGCATAATTTGATGGAGATATTTTAACCATTTTGGGGTCCAGTGCCGCTAGCCCAATCTATAGGGGCGTTGTCTAGCTGAGGTCCTGTAGAGGATGGTGTTCGGGAGGTAAAACCAAACGGATATAGAATTAAAAGTTCATGTAATTCGTCATATGTTCATGTTTTCTTAGCTCCACTTTTGCCAATTTTCCTAACTGCTTTTGTTTCCAGTAGTTGGGGTGAAGCCTTCTTCTGTTCGCATAATTTCCTGACTCCAATAGTTACAAGGAGTTAGAGCATTGCTTTTCCGGGGTGATGCCCAAATTGGCAAAAGTCGAGCTTAGAGATTCCTTTGGATGATCCTCCGGACCCAAGCATTGCTTGCTAATGCATCATGTTACTTCCAAGCGGCAGTCTGGTCTGGCCAGCAGGGCTGGCAAAGCTTCCTGAGCAGACAAGACGTCCGCGTTCTAAAGTAACTTCAGTTCATCCACAAGGTGAACGGTGAAAATGCACCTGACGCCAATTGCCCTCTTCATCTCGATGCCAAATGCGGGTTTCCGAAAATGCCCGGGTGACTGGTTTTCCCGTGCTAGGATCCATTTGCTGATTCAGCCGGACATAACAAACCACCGCTGTATCGCCCAGAATCCGCACATGAGGCGAACAGATCGTAGTATTTCGTGGCTTTTCGGCAGGTCCTAAATCAAAATAAAATCCATGAAAGTCCAACCCTTCGACCAGATGGCCGTTGGACTCCGGCTCAAAACAGGTGAGTGTCGGATCACACAGACGTTGATAAGTTTCCCAGTCGGCTTCACTGACAGCGTCGAGGATCCGCTGGCTCAGATCCAAAAGTTCTCGTTTCGTAGATTCCAGATCTTTCATCGAAGACCTCCAAAAAAAACTGCTTCCATCCAAAGCCTATTTACCATCTGTTTGTTTTGGAAAGGTTTTGTTCCCTGGTTTGCGGATTTAGAGGCTGTCCGAAAAAGCATTTTCTATGATGAAAGGAGTTTTCCTCCCTCAATTCCCTAGAATCACAAAATCCTTGTTTTTAAGTAGTCTGAAGGATAGGAGCCGGTTGGCCAAAACCCATCGGAAACCAGCAAAATCGCCATTTTAGGACAACCTCTTAGCTCGACTTTTGCCATTTTTAGCTTCCTGCCGGAGGGAAAAGTTCTAAATTCTTGCAACTATTGGACTTAGGAAATTGGGTGAATAAAAGGAGGTTTCGTCGTAACTCCTGGAAACAAAAGCAGTTAGGAAAAATAGTAAAACTCGAGCTTAGAGCTTCCAACAAAATGAGTTTGCCTCCTCGTTGAGGAGTGGACAGTTGGCTTCCCCGATCTGTTAGGCCTTTCATTTTAGGAACCTCTGCATAATTCTGAACATGTACGGAACCATATGAATTTCTGAATCGGTAGGCTTTAGCTGCTTCCATCCAAACACCTACTGGAACCTCTGCAAAATCCTGAACATCTAGTGAACTCTATGAACTTTTGATTCTTTAGCCGTTCTGTTGTCCTACCTGGACATCTACTATCTATTGGGTGCCAGCAATCCTAGTGCCCCTATATGTTGTGTTAGAGGAAGGACCACCAAAATAGTATAAAAATATCCCATTTGAATTATGCAGAGGTTCCTACTCTAAGTAAGGTGCTAGGAGTGCTAATAACCCAATATATTGAAGCCCGAGCGGGGGGAACCAAAATGGTATAAAATATGTCTGCAGAATAGTTCAGAGGTTCCTTTGCCCGATGCTCTTAGCCACTGGGTTAACCATCCGAGCGGAGGATTCCTAGTCGGCGTAGTTTTTCTCGACATTCGTCCCGTTCTCGGCAGCGGGTGAGTTCTTTCCAGGATGGATCCTGGGCAGCCAGGAAATCTTCCAGGCTGGCTGGGATCTTGCCTGCCTGGGCTAACCGCTGGATTACTGCTTGTTCCAAACGGCTTAGCCGGACCGCCTGAAGCCGATAATCCTCAAACGCCTCCCACACCAACGGAAACAGGGGCCGAACAATCTGATAGGCAATGACCTGCGCGTATTGACGAATCTCCCATTGGGCTTCCGGTGCAAGTCGAAGTTCCAAAAAATGAAGCAAATTGTGGAGATCAATTTTCCAGTATGCTTCTGTGTAAGTGGATAACGGCAAGTCTTTGCGGGCTTGCTCTCGGGCTACTCCTAGTTCCAATCGGCGTTGGTAAACTTGGCGGGCATGGGCCTGGAGTTGCGCCTCAGCTGCAGAAAGCTCCTGACCCAGCTGCGGCGGGAGAAAACCTTCGCTCCCCTGTCGATTCTGCGTCGATTGCATCCTCCACCGGTCTGGCGGCGTCTGTTGCGCGGCATCAATGGCCACCGAATATCGAGTGCTATACTCATTGACCGAAGCGGTTCGATGGCGAATCCACTGCCGCCAACAGTCCATCGGCACCCGCACAAACAGTTTAACCTCCGCCATCTCAAATGGACTGGTATGCCCGTGCCGCATCAGATACCGAAGCAATGTCCGATCGTCGGACACCGGCCTGGTTCCCTCCCCGTAGCTGACCCGAGCCGCCTGCACAATGGCCTTATCGTCTCCCATCACATCCACTAGAGCAACAAAACCATCGTCCAAGACCGGGAATTTCTTCCAACGCAAACTTTCCACCAGCTCGCTGCGAGTGTTCATCCCCGAAGATCCACTTCCAATGGCTAGAAGACTTCTCCTAAAGAGCTTCTCAAGAGGTTTTCCTACCATACCCCAAGGGGGACAGATCGATGCCTCAGAACCATCTAGATTTTCATTTTGTTAGCTGGATTTGTGCCATTTTCTCTAACTTGGTTGGTATCCAACAGTTAGGACACTCCCCCTCCTTTTATCCCCGCAATTTCCTAACTCCAATAATTCTAGGGAGTTAGAGCTTTGCTGTTTCGGCAGGAAACCAAAAATGGTAAAAGTCGCGTCCTTTAGATTCCACTTTTGCCAATTTCCAGGATATCGCCCCTTAGGGATCTCCGAACCCTTCAACAATATTGAACTTAGGAAATTTGCTGAACAAAAATCCTCAAAACCTGAGTCCTTGAAATAAATAAAAAAGACGTTACAAAAAATGGCAAAAGTCCAGTTAGAAACTGCCCTAAAATTGGATTTTGGGGGTTCCCGATGGATTTTAGGTTGATTGCTCCTTCCATGAACAGCCCTGGAAAATAGAACGTTTCCGCCTCCTGATGAATCCCAGGAAAGTAAACCGTTTTTCTCGCGCAAAGCCATTTCAGGACAGAGTCTAAAGCTCGAATTTTGCCATTTTTTCTTAACTTGGTTTATCCCAGGTTCCGACGCACTTGCCTTTTCGTTCACGCAATTTCTTAACGCCAATAATTCCAAGGAAATTCCAGTTTTCTCTTTTCGGCAAGATGCCGAACAAGGCAAAAGTCAAGCTTAAATGTTCTAACGGGTGCGAATGAAATTCTGTGGATTAATTGGGCAAGATAGATCTACAAAATAGTCTTCGGCCTCCAGTAAACCTGCCCGGCACAGTACCTACCCATAGAAAAACCTTTTTACTTCCTCTTTTCCTTTCAAAGATAGGGACTTTCGACGATAGGGACTTAAAGTGCTTCCAGCAACTCTTGGCTCCTGGCATACGGAGCCTCTTGGCCTGTGGGAGTTACCCAGGGGGCAATGGGGCAGTAAGCTACCCTATCTTCGCCAAAATCCCCTAACTTGACCACAAAAAACAGCCGCCCCTCACAGGAGAGAAGCTCTCACGCCTCTCAGCTCAAAATATTACGATACCCATTGGCTTGGTTGGTAAGAGCCTCTCCTAATTAGAGAGGTTCTCCCAAAAATTCTAGAATCCCGCAACTCCTTGTTTTAAGCAGTGTCGAGTGGGAAGCGGTGGCCAAAACCCATTAAAAACCGCCAAAATCCCAATGTCAGGAATAAGTTCAGGACACGTCTCTAAACAGATATTAGATATTTTTATTTTCTCTGTTTGAACGCTGATAAGCAAGGTGGCGGGCAACAGGGAATAGTTCTAAGGGGTTAGCCGCAGGAAGTATGCAGGAAAACTAAGCTGTCTTTCGTTCGACTTCGACCAATTTCCAGGATGCGGCCTCCTTTAGATGCGATAACCCTTTGAAAATATTGCCATTAGGAAAATTGCCGACCAAAGAATCCTCAAATCCTAACTCTCTGAAATAAGAGTAGTTACAAAAATTGGTAAAATCGTCCGATGCTCAACTTTTGCCATTTTGGGGCTCTGGCCGAAAGGAGAAAGGTGGAACTCTTTCTGGGTGTTGTAGTTAGGAAATTAGGTGAACAAAAGAGTTGTTCATCATAACTCCTGGATGCCAAACAAGTTAGGGAAAATGGCAAAAGTCAAGCTTAGGGCTTGTTTTCTTTGGGTCCGGAAAGTAAGCTAATTTTTTGTGGAACCTCTGCATAATTGGAGGGATATATTTTAACGATTCTGATTCCCTCCGCTTCTGATCCAAATGTGTTCCTAGCACTGCTAGTACCCTATAGTAGGTGTTGGATGAGAACAGCTAAAGCCTACCCAATCAGAAATCGATAAAGTTCACTATATGTTCAGGATTTCGCAGAGGTTCCATGATTACTTTGATTACTTTTTCTAAAGGAGATTCGGTATGAGTAGGCTTTGGGTGGTAACGGTGATGATGCTAGGGAGCATGGCAGGTTGGGTTCTGGCCGAGGAGTTTCCGCTAAAGGAGCATCCCAATTCCAAGGATTGGCCGGACCTATTTGGCCCAGATCTTGCGGAGGCCGATTTTCCAAAAGGGGTATGGTACTTTGAAAATGGGGTGCTAACGGCCAAAGAAGACCGCTGCATCTGGACCAAAAAACAATACGAAAACTTTATCCTCGACCTGGAGTTCAAAAACGCACCGGGTAGCAATAGTGGCGTGTTTGTCTATTGCAGCGATCCGAATGACTTTATTCCCAATTCGGTAGAAATCCAAATCTGCGACGATTACGCCGAAAAATGGGCCAAAATGCCTCGTAGCTGGCACACCGGCGCTATTTTCGGCCACCAGCCCGCCACAGAACAACTTGTCAACAAAGCAGGCCAGTGGAACCGCATGACGATCGTCTGCAAAGGGCCGATGATTTATGTCATGCTCAATGGAAAACCGGTCAATACGTTCGACATGCGGAAATACACCTCCGCTAAGAAAAATCCAGACGGAACTGATATTCCTCCCTGGCTGAGCAAACCAAAGGCCGAATTACCTACCAAAGGCCATATTGGCCTGCAGGGCAAACACGGGGATGCTCCCATCTACTTCCGGAACCTGAAAATTAAACCGTTGGAGTAGGATTTGGCTGGGCTGTTGGAGGAAGATTTCCCTGTGTGTAAGGCCAAAATTTTATCTATTTTTATCTATTTTATGCATATTTTCCAAACTCCATAAATTTGCGAAGGGTGCGGCTGATTTTTTGTGGTCAGTTTAGGCGATTTGGGAAACATAGATAATCCCCAGGCCGATCGAACCGGCCCTCCCACAGGCATCTCCAGAAGCAAAAAGCTCCGAATCCCAGATTCCAGGGGGTATGAGTCTCTGGAAGGAGTTTAGGTCTCTATATCCGGAAGTAAAATGGGTAGGTTCTGGACAAAGGCGGCTTTCCGGGGGGGTGAGGCTTGTTTTGCCTATATTGTCTATCTTGCCCAATTAACCCACAGAATTTCAGCCACACCCTTTGCGAACTAGGCGGAAAACTATCCCATAGGCCACGGGTTCTCCCAAAAAGAAAACCGTGGCTTTTTTATTTTCCGTAACACTTCCGCCGATGAGAGAGGACCTTTCTTGTCATCGGGAACGAAAGCAGGGATCCGGTTCATCAAACTACTTGAAAAATGGATTCCCGCTTGCGCAGGAAATGATGATAGCGGGGACCTCTTGGATCAAAAAAAATAACCTCCCCCCACTCGGCTGAAGTATTACTTTTCCTCAAAAAGGCCTTCCTCTTTCTCCTCTAAAACCTAGAAGACGATCAATCTATATTGGGGGGGATTTCCCCCCAGAAAGAGTTTGCCTTGAAAAAGGTCTTTTTCCTCAAGGAAAGTTTCGATAGAATGCCGGCCCTCGGTGGCGGGGGATAGGATTTGTTCTTTACGGCTCAGAGGAAGCGCCGGAAGGCATGGTGCAAAAGAACTCCTCTCATTCATCCCCTCTGGGAAGGGTACACGGCCAGGAGAGCAAATGTGGGGTATTTGCCTATCCCCATTATGGGAGAAAAGAGGGGGCTAGTCCGACCTCTTTGGCATCCAGGGGGGTTTCGCCAAGCCCAAAGTGGTCCCCTGCGAGGTATAACTGGATCATCCTCCTGCTAGGGATAAGCATTTTTGTGGGATGCGGAACCACCCGTTGGACGGATACCAGCCGAACTGCCACCGAACAACTGCTCCTTTCCGATGCTATTGATCGAGCGGTCAGTCAGGTCGATTTTCGGGCCTTGGCTGGCCGAACCGTCTATCTGGATGCCCAACCCGTCCAAGGCCTTACCGATGCCCCCTATCTGATTAGCACCGTCCGGCAGCAATTGCTGGCCAGCGGCTGCATCCTCAAAGAAAAACGAGAAGAAGCCGAGTATGTGGTGGAACTTCGCGCTGGGGCCCTGGGTACCGATCGGCATGACATCCTGTTTGGGATACCGGCTACCCAATTACCCTCGGTATTCCTCCTGAACGGAATACCTACCAACATTCCGGAAATCCCGTTTATTAAAAGGACCCAACAGCAGGGTGTGGCGAAGATCGCTGTGTTCGCCTATAACCGCACGACCGGTCGGCCTGCTTGGCAATCCGGAGTGGTGGCCGCCCAAAGCAAAGCCAAAAGCACCTGGGTGTTCGGTGCTGGGCCGTTCCAACGCGGCACCATTTACGAAGGTACTGCCTTTGCCGGTAGCAAACTGGATGTGCCTTTGATTTATCCTGGCCTCCAGGACCACCGAGAACGCCTTTCGGTGGCCGACGAAGCCTTCTTTGTGGAACCCAGCCCAGACTGGGACCGAAAGAACCAAACCCAGGCTGCCACCCAGGTCGATAGTACTGCCTCCAGCCTTCAGAGCCAAGCTGCTGGGCCTACCGACTCGCCTACCTCTAGGGCCGGATTCCAATCCCAAACAGCTCAGCCGCCTAGTTCCCCTTCGGCGGCTATCTCTCAATAGTTCCCCTTCGGCGGCTACCCCCCACAGCCCCCAGATTTGCCCGAACGCCAAATTGCAGAGCAAACTCTCCTTGATCCTACGAAGCTATGCATAATTCTAAAAGGATCTTTTATACCATAGGAACCTCTGCATAATTCAAGGAGGATATTTTTATTTTGGCTTATCCTCCTTTTATCCCAACATATAGAGTTGCTAGCATTGCTAGCAGCCAATCGATAGTAGATGTTCGACTAGGAGAACGGAAGGGCCTAAGAATCAAAAGGTCATGATATTCACTATATGTTCAGGATTTTGCAGAGGTTCCCATATTGGCTTGTCCTCCCTCTAACACAACATATAGGGGTTCTACCATTGCTGGTACCAAGAAATAGCAGGTGCCCAAGTGGGATAATCGGACGGCTAGAGAATCAAAGGTTCACTAAGCTTAGCATGCGTTCAGCATTTTGCAGAGGTTCCCCTATAATTTGCAAAGCAGGCGCTTGGGCTAAAGGCTCCCGAGCGTGTGTAACTACGCTGGGCGCAATCGCCGTCGATGGGTCCGTTCCCAAAGCGGTTCGGATATAGCTACCGCTGCCGGAACAAACACAAATAGCGGCAACCAAGCAGCCAACGAGGGAGAGAGCAAATAGATCGAACCTAAATATTGACAAGCAAAGACTACTCCCATAAACCCGGCTACCAGCACCAAGCAGGTGCCCAAGGCCAAAAACACGTTCCGCATTTCTCGCCGAAGTACCAATGGCAATCCCAAAAACAGTAGCGTCAGATCCAGCAGCGGCTGAACGAATCGACTATGAATGGTCACCCGTACATCTGCCCCAAACTCAAGACCCTTGCTGCGTAAGCCTTGGATCAGTTCTCTGGTGGAAGCATATTGCCGCCAAGCCAGTCCGCCAGTAAGCTGTTCAAACGCTAAATCACTTACTACAAAGCATTGCCCCGGACCAAGCCAATCGGCTGCGTCTAATGGGGTAATAATGACCGGCTGACCGTCTTTTCGCAGCGAGGGGCGTTTGTCCAAACCGGTTGGCTGTCGAACCCCCTCCAGCAGATAGCCGGCCGGGTGGTGCTGGTTGGCAGCTCGGTAAAAAGCATTTTCCGCCACCAAGGTAGTGCCATACTGGTCCAAACCAGGCGGCAAGAGAAGATCGGGTTTTTCGATCCGCTGATTTTTTGTATATATGGCCGACCCCCGAAACAGAATCTTTGTGCTCGTATCATAGCATGGAGCCATCACCTGCGGCCGATCCCCCAAAAGGTCCGTTGTTTTTCGCGCCAACTGCTGCCGATAGCGCGGTATGAGGGTCTCTCGGTTGACAGCAGCCAACAGGGTTACTACCACGGACGCAATGACCACCGGAGCGGCGATTCGCAGCTTGGAAATGCCAGCGGCCATCAGGGCCGTCAGCTCGTTATGCCGCTCCAGCCATGCCAGCGTCGCCATCGCCGAAATCAACGCCAACAGCCCACTGGTGCGATCAAAAAAACCGATCGCTTGATAGCCGTAAAACTCGCCGATCAGCCCCCATAGATTGCCTGTCTTTTCTCCGGCTTGCAAAAACTCCTCCAAATTGGTAAACAGATCAAACACCACATACAGACCCCACAGACTCAAAAAACAGATCACAAACGTCTGCACAAATTGCCGCAGTAGATACCGGTCGATAATACCCATCCGTGCGCACCTACGAAACCAGGAGTGCCACTGCGTTTGGCGGCTGAGGGGGCCCTATCCACCAAACTTCTTTTCAGTTTCCAGTAGCGGGGCTTTAGGAGAACCCTTTAGGGACGGATCCTCGCCGCCTGGCGGTAACTGGTCCCTTTTTAGAGAAACCTCTGCCAAGTCATGAACATATAGTGAACTACATGAACTTTCGCTTCTTAGGCTCTGCCACTCTCCAACTCGAGCACCTACTATCTATTGGCTGCAAGCATTGCTAGCAACCATAGATGTGGGTAGAGACTGGCCCAGCCAAAATATACTCCTCGAATTATGCAGAGGTTCCTATAAAAAGCATACGGAAAGGGGAAAACCGCGGTCAATGCCCATATTTTCCGCTTAAAGCACTCAAACAGCCCCTTTTGCCTATTTTATCAAAAGGTCCTTTGGTCGATCCGTCCCTCTCCAGGCTCACTGACCTAGCAGACAAGTATTCCCTCGTCGAAGGGATCTGGATCGATTTGGCCATCTCAGAGCCACATGGCCTCTACTCCAAAGCAGGCGCAGGCTGGGCCGTCCGGCAGTATCTTACCGGGCCAGTTCCAGCTTGGGCAGCAGGGCCAATAGTTCCGGGTGGGGCCGGGTGATCACGTCGGCCATGATCAATCGGCCGCCGAGTCTTTCCACGGTTTCCCGGCCAGCCGCCACCGCGGCCTGCACCGCGGCCACATCGCCCCGGACCACAATCGTTACATACGCCCCGCCGATCTTCTCCTTACCCACCAGGCTCACGGCGCTGGTCTTGAGCATGGTATCCGTGGCATGAAGGGCGGCCACTAACCCTTGGGTTTCTAACAGTCCTAAAGCATCGGGAGCGTCCATCGTCGCCTCTCGCATCGAAGATTTTCCTGAACTACGAGTTCTTTTGACACGTTGATCCATGATATCCAACATCGGTATATATTCGGGAGGTTGTGTGCTGAGCGTTTGTACGCCGGGCGCCGGGGCAGGCAAAATGACCACCGTGGCCTGCGAGCCCATCTGCCGGGCCAGTGCCGCTCCGGCCTCGCCGGCCGCCTCCACATCGGCCGTTGGACCGATCAACTTGATCACCTGCCCAGCCTCCATCGTGCTTTCTACGCCCAAAAGCTCCACACCGGCCGCTTTCAAGCATCGGTCCAGCACCACAAAGGCAGGCGTCAGGTTCGCTATTTCCAACAGGGCCAGACTATAAGCCATCTGCCTTGGCCTTCCACCGCTTTTCTCATTCCTCTTTGGGAATCGTTACCTTCTCAGCCGATCTGGAATTGTCATTCCCGCGGAAGCGGAAATCCAAATCCCTTTTTCCTTGGATCCCCGCCTTCACTGGGAGGATAAGATACTTCTTTCGATCAAAATATCACCTTCCACAGTACTTGTAAGTCGGCCTTTTTATGGAAGTCCACGGGCTTTCAGGGCGGCGGCGATCTGGTCGGCGAGTCGAGCTACTTCTGCCGGATCAAACCCGGTTCGGGCTTCCGGGCCGCAGGCGCCCGGCGCTTCACACGGATAGCCTTCCTGTGACAGTAGTTCCCAAAGCGCCTGGTGCAATTGGGCCAGTGCCTGCTGGTGCTTCTGGGAAAGCGGTTGCCGACCGACGCCCATCCGAAATCCCCGAATCGCTAGCCCCACCCGCACTCCTTCGGGAAAATCGGCCGAATATAGTAAAAGATCAAACACCTTACGCAGCTTGTATTGAAGGGTTCTGGCTTCTTCCAACCGACCGGCCAGTGTCAGATCATAGAGTTTCCGCGTCAGTTCCGGTACTACGCCCGCTGTGGCATTAATGCCGCCGTCGCAGCCGATCACAAGCATCGGCATCAGCACCGCATCCCAACCGGTCAAGAAGCTAAAATCCGGTCGGATCGGCCGGACCGCCTCGATCATCCGCATCATTTGCGCAAGATCTCCCGAGGAATCTTTGATGCCGATAATCCTTGGGCACTCCTCGGCCAGTCGCTGCACTGTCGGCACGTCGATCGGAGAGGCAAACATCGGGATATTGTACAATGTAACATCGATCGGCGTATGCTCGGCAATCTCCCGGAAGTAGGCATAGACATTGTCCGGGCTGAGCCGATAGTAAAATGGTGAAACAATCGCCACAGCCCGGGCGCCCAACTTATGGTAGTATTCACAGGCGGCCAGGGTTTCCCGGACATTGGCTTCGGCCGCGCCGGCCAAAACCGGTACCCGGCCTGCCACCTGATCAATGACAATCTCCACAATCCGCCGACGTTCCTGCGGCGTAAACCGAGTAAACTCGCTCGTGGATCCGTTCGGATACAGGCCGTGGACCCCCCGGTCGATCATCCAGTCGATGTACAGACGCAATTCCCGCTCGTTGATCTCCCCGCGCTCGGTCAGCGGCACCATATGGGGAACATAAATGCCCCGAATTCGTTCTGCCTCAGCCGTCATGGTACAATACCCGAAAACAAAAAGTACCACTTCAGCCGAATGGCGTAACCTGTCATTCTTGCGAAAGCAGGAATCCAGGTTTTACTGCTAGTTTTTCTGGTTTCCCGTTTGGGCGGGAACAAGCCTGGTTTCCCGCTTACGCGGGAATGACACCGAAGGGCTTTCCTCGCATCAATCAGGCGGCGTGTTCATTCGGCTGAACTGTTCCAACAAAAAACCACTCGGACTTTCTTCTGAACTATAGGTTCTGGCAAACCCCTCGGAAACAAATCCGTAGGGAAAACCACCCGAAAATCACTCATCTTTCCATGGAGAGGGGTATTCGACGCCTCTGGGGTTAAAGGGAAAATCACCCGAAAATTACCCATCTTTCCAGGGTTGGCAGCCCAGGGAGCGATCCCTCCCAGGGAGGGTTTCCAGCTCGACTTTTGCCATTTTTAACCATGTGGCGAAGGTATGATGTTCTAACTCTTTGGGATATTAAAGGTTAAGAAACTGGATGCACAAATAAGGTTTAGTATCTAACTTCTGGGATATAAAAGGGAGTTAGGCAAAATGGGAAAAGGCGAGTTCTAGGATAGGCTTCGAGCTTCGCACAGTATCCCTATGATAGACTCACACCGGAGACAATACAACGGAGACAATACAACGTAAAAACCTCCTCACACCGACTGGCAGACATTGGCGGGAAGGCTTGCTGTTATACATATCTGGGAGGTATTTACCATCACAAAGGCAGCAAGTGATCGCCCCAAATAGGGGGAAACGAACCTTTCGAAAGAAACTAATTTACTACTTTTGGAGAAATTGCATATTGAAAGATCTGTTGGAAGATCCGGAGGAGCATGGTCTCTGAAACTGTTTTGGCTATATTGTCTATTTTATCCATTCTTTGTTCTTCAACGAGCTTTCGGCATTTGCCTAAACTGATATTCAAGCACTTCAACGCCAACTTGTGTATCCCAGGGAAGCCTGGACGGGGGAGTTCTTCTCTTTCTATAGGCCGTTGAGCAGAACAGTCCTACCGCTCAAGTCGGCCTTCAACGCGGAGCTCACATCAGTGCCGTAGCCAATGAAAAAGTCCCCCACATGCACTAGTCTTTTATCAGATGTTTTTAGAACCTCGACTTTTGCCATTTTTT
>JANXAQ010000199.1 GCA_025062105.1 Thermoguttaceae bacterium | reverse complement strand
GTGGCCCCGGCCAACGAAAAACGCCGTCCATTTCTTAATGCCATCATCCCAGAGCAGATGGTGGTTGAAAATCTGCTCAGCGGCCAAAAAGAACTCCTCAGCTTCAGCACCGATCGCTACAGCCTTGCCGGTTATGTTCCGGAGAACCTGGCCGACAGCCAACTGGTCGGGTTGTTTTTGATGTCGAATGGGTCCTTCCGCCTGGCCGACAAACTGGGCAACCAGTTCCATTTTGATCCGGCAGGTCGGCTGACCGGCATGTATTTCTCTCCCTATCCGGACGACCACATGGAGATCGAATATGTAAATCGATTTATCGGATCTTTTGTGCGGTCTCCGTACCGGGTTCGGCCTGCCGGCGATGAGATGGTGGAATTTTTAAACGTTCGGCTTCCCAAACGGGTCCGTATTACCGACCAAATCCATCAGACCAGCGAGGTGCTTGCCTTTGATCCGCAGCATAATCCGGTCGGTTATGTGCCGGAAAAGAAGGCCGACAGCCGGTATCGGCTCTTGGCCCTGGTTAGCGATGGCAGTTTGCACCTAGTGGATCGGCACGGCAATCAGGTTCGGTTTACTGCTGGGTGGGATTTTGAGGCGATGTTGCCATCGCCGGATCGGCCGCTTGTGCGATCCATCCAGATGGGTGGGCAGAAGGTGGAGTTTGCCTACACGCTCAGCCCCGACGGCCAGATGGTCGTGGCTATGGGCAAACTCATCCAAACCGGGCCCCAACAGGCCGAAACTGCCATCTGCACCCTTCGGTACGAGTATGACACGCAGGGCCGACTTTGCAATGTGGTTCGGCACAGCCCGGCCGGTTCCAGCAGCAGTTCGCCCAGCAGCCTCCAGGCCCGGCAGTCGGCGGCATCGGCCGATTCCACCCCCATCAGTTTCCCAAACACCCCTGGCTTCTGATCCCTGCCGGCTCTGTTGCAAAACTTTTCCGGCCGGAGGCCTAAATCTAGCAAAAGCGGAACAAAACAGATCAGCTAGAAGCAACCATCTCCCCACTCCCCAGGGTCTTGACAGCTTTTCCACAGAGCCATCCCCGCCTATTTGGCAGAAAGATCACCCCATATGTTTCTCAAACACCCCAGCTTCTGATTCTCCCGAAAAGAGAGAAAATGTAGCATTCAGCAGGGGGCAACCGTTGTAGAACAGCCCAACCCGTCCCAAAAAAGAGAAAAAATGTAGCATTCCCCTGGGCGGAAAAATCTCCACTTCTGCCAGCTTGTAGGGCCCTGACTCTGCCGACTACAATGGAGGTAACAGTTCAGTTAAATGAAGGATAACTACCCAAGGAACTTTGAAATTGTCATTCCCGCGCAAGTGGGAATCCAGAATTTCTGAAATATTTTTTCTGGATCCCTGCTTACCCAGGGATGATAAGTAATGAGTTTCCATTCGGCTGAAGTGTTCCTGGAAAAATCGGTTTGCTGCCTTATCACGCTGGCAGAAGCAGGAGAAACAGGATGTTGATTTCCAAAAGGTCGAGTAACCGCTGTCTGGGGATTGGTGTTAGTCTCTTCCAGGTGCTTTTAGGGGTATGGCTCGGTTGGCAGGTGGGCAAGCAGCAAGGCTGGGCCCAAACGGTTGCCTACCAGGCGGCGCTCACCTCTGGCCAAGCCCCTTTGCAATTCAGCGGCGATTCGGCAGGGCAGCTCCCTGAGCACAATTCCGACCACCAGCAAGCGGTTGACCCCGAACCTTCTGCGGAGCAGGCTGTTTCCGCTCTCCGGGCGCTGGGCGCTGCGGTCAAGACCGATGCCCAGGGCCGGGTCGTGTTGGTGGATTTGGCCGGCAAGGCAACGGATCAGTCGGCCAAGCACCTAGCCCAGCTCCGACACCTGCGAAGCCTCCGCTGGACCGGCCCAGAAGTTACCGATGCCACCGCACAACTGCTGGTTGGCCTGCCAAACCTGAAGGTGCTGAAGCTAGACGAAACCCGGCTGACTGATGCGGGCCTGGCTCGGCTCAAACAACTGACCCAATTGGAAGAGCTTTATCTGGGCCGGACACCGATTACCGATGCGGGGCTAGAGCATGTGGGGCAGATGGCTGGGCTGCGTCGGCTTCGGCTGAGCGAAACCAAGATCACCGGCTCCGGCCTAGCAAAATTGGCCCCCCTGAAAGAACTTGTTGAATTGGATGTCAGCCGGACTGCTCTGGACGACGCCTCTTTGGCCGTCTTAACAAAACTGCCCAAACTGGCAAGGATAAATCTGTACACAACACCGATTGGCGACGCCGGCCTAGATTACCTGGCCCAGATGGTGCAGCTTACCTGGCTCAACTTGGATAATACGCAAATCACCGATGCCGGACTGCCGAAGCTCCGGAACTTGAAAAACCTAGAGTTTTTGCATCTGGGCCGAACCCGTATTACCGACGCTGGCTTGGCCCCTTTGGCCGAGCTGAAACGCCTGAAAACTCTGCATCTTACCAACACTGCGGTAACCGCCGAAGGGGCTGCCCGATTGCAACAAGCCCTGCCCGGCTGCAATATCTTGGTCGGTACCAGCCAACCAAGCAAATCGGCTCCCCCAACCCAACCGCACGAACAGACTAAACCAACCGAACCAGCCAAACCAACAGGCCAGTTCTCCCCGGCTGAACCGGCCAAACCAACTGAGCAGTCCTCCCCGGCTAAGCCAGCTAGGCCGACCACTTCTTCCGAACCGGTCCGTCCCACGCCTGGGTCGGATGCCCCCCACAGCAAACCTGCCATCACAAAACCTACCGGCCCACCGCGTGGCTCGGAAGGCAAAAGGCCCAGCGGACCAACACCTGGTTCGGAGGCCGCCCACGGCCAACCTCCTGCGGCCAGGGGTGTGCAAGTGCGACTGGAATGTACAGTCCGGCAGTACGACCCGGCCAAGCCGGACGGCCTGCTCATCGGCATTGTGGAAAATCTCTCGGATAACCCGATCGAAGTGCCGGCCAGCTACGAGAGCCAGCGCCTTCTGCTCTGGGCCAAGGCCGAAGAACATCCCATGGCTAGCGCCTATTGGGATCGAAGCCGAGAAAAACCGGCCATCCCCATGGTCCGTCTGGCGCCTGGTCAAAAGCAGGAGGTCTTCCGTTGGCCACTGGCCGAGGTGCTGGCCGATCGACATAAAACCTGGCAGGCTGACTACCAGGCAGGCCGACGTCTGCTGGTCTGGGACTGGGAGCATCACGCCCATCCGCCCTATTCACCCATCTATCAGGTCAATAGCACCCAGCTTGTGCCGAAGGCCGAATTTTGGCTAGAACTGAACCTGGACGGCCAAACCATCCGCTCGGAAAAAATCACCCTACACGTCAAAACCTCCTCGGCTCCATTGCCAGAAAGGCTCCAGGAACCGTAACACTTCGGGCCAGTGGCGTTGGGGCTTCATTTTTCTCCCCTCTTCCCGCCGCTCCTTTTGTCATTCCCGCGAAAGCGGGAATCCAGAAACCGCCCTCTCCCCTCTGCGGGAGAGGGCGGCTTGGCCGGTAGGCCAAGCCCGGTGAGGGGGGCAATCCCCACTCCCCTCTGCGGGAGAGGGTGGCATTG
>JANXAQ010000120.1 GCA_025062105.1 Thermoguttaceae bacterium | reverse complement strand
GCTAAGGACCCTTTGGAAAGCTTCCTTTAATTCCTGCCGATTTAACGCAGCCACAAATGCCTCTTCCAGCCGAGCAGTCAGCGCTGTGGCCTGTTCCTCTAACGTCTGGATGAGAGCCTCCAGCTCCTGAAGCAGTTCCGGTTCGGTGGCATGGAGCAGATACCGCAGGAACACATCGCCGCGCAACAACAAACGTTCTTCGGCCGATCGAGGGGCAAACAGCAGCTCTCGGAACCTCGGAAAATCATATTGCTCCACCTGGCGGGCACTCAGCAGAAAGAGATTATCCTGTTGAGGTGTAAATCCGATCTCTCGAAGTCGGCTTTCGAAGTCTTCGCGTATGGCTTCCTTATCTTGTTGGTGCAGATCGATTTTGTTCATCACGAAAAGCCAATGGGCTCGGGAAGCCCATTGCCGGATTTGCTGATGGATAGCGAAATTGGCCCGTTTGTCTGGATCGGTAATCCAGACCACCAGATCGGCTTTTTCCAAAAGCTTCTGCGTCGTTTGCCGGTGTTGGCGGAGGATGGAATCCAAGTCGGGGGTATCGCAAACCACCAGCCCTTGCTTCTCAAAAGGCACCACCTGGTATTCTGGAGGGAATTCGATCAATGGCGCTTCCTGCGGATGGACCGCCACATGAGGCATTCGAGTGCAAGCCCGGAGGTGGGATTCTGGACTAGCGTTGGGCTTTTGCACCAAGGCATTAAACAGGGCCGATTTGCCTACTCCGGTCCCGCCCATCAAAACCACATGCATAGGCCTAGCGGCGTCGCTAAGACGCTCGGCCCGCTGCAAGGCTAAGTCCAGCCGATGCCATATCTCCCCCGTCTGATATTGCCCTCCTAAGCCCTCCATCAGCAACGCGCTTTTTTCCCGCAGCCGCTCTGCTTGTCGTTTGAGAGATTCCCAGGGCTTATCGATCATCGGTTGTTTCCTCCGCGGCAAACTGGCCAGCTAAGGCTTCTAATTGGTTACAGGCAGATTGACACATCTGGAGCGAACTAGTTGAGTGATCGTCTGAGGTTTTAGTTAAGTTTTCCAGCTCCGCCAACTGCTTTTGCCAGGGAGCAAAAACCGGTTCCCATAGATGCTTCTCCAAATGAGCCCGAAATTGTACGGAGCGTTCTTGTCGCCATTTTTCGTCCACATTTTGCATGACTTTGTCCAGTTGGTATTTTTCTGCCCAACTAAGAAGCATTCTAGCCGCCAAACTACCACCGGCCCCCGCCGCCGCTGTTAACCCTAGGCTACCGACAATTCCCCCGGTGGTAGTCAAATCCAACACAATGGCACCCAGGACCCCTAGTTCGGACACATTTTTCAAAACCCACATCCACCTCGCCCGCCAGGGATGGTCCTTTATCCACTGTTGAATCTGACTGCGTGCATAGGATTCCCATGCCTCGGTAGGTTCGGGAATAGTGAATTGCCCAAACTCTTCGCGAATCTTCATCCAACGATCCTGGCTCAATAAGCCGCCCGGCTTGCATTGCTCCGGAAACATCGACCGCCAAGCAATAAAGATCCCCTTGTTTTCCTTAGGATTTTCTATGGCTTCCTGGAGTTTTTTCTTTTCGAATTCCTTTCGGTCGATGAGTTTATCTTGGGAAAGACTTTGCTCTTGGGGAACATCTGAACTCGGTTGAGCCACGACAATATTACGAAGCCATTGCTTAGGGGCCAAAGAACTCACTAAGCCGACCACCCGGGCTATCCCTCGGAACACAATCCCACGCGATTGGACCTCCTGGTAAAGGATACTCATGAACTCGCCTAGTGGGTATTCGGCGCCGGCCACCTGCTGAGCGGCTGCCTCAACCGGCTGGTACGAACGTTGCAAATCTTCCTTTAATTGCTTCTGTTTTTGGTCTAGTTGCTCTAAAAAGCGTCGGCATTCTTGGATCACAGTCGGCACCGGCAACAAGAGCCCTTGGAGGACCAAACGCTGTGCCTCCAAACCACGGAGCAAGGAAGAAAACGAAGGCATCCCCTCTCGTCCAGGCCGAATGATCGCATCCCAATCCTCCGTGCCAGGTTCAGGGGGGTTGGGACCATAACGAATACTATAATAAAATCCATTTTTTCTTAATATCTCCGACAGGGCCATGCCGTCGGCGCTGCGGCGGGAACCACGCTGGGCTAACTTGACTAACAAATCCTCCCAAATTTGCTGGGCCTGTTCTTCAGACTCCACCTTGGTTAACACGTAAATGACCCGAGAGGCCAACTCACAACAACGCTCTAATTCTTGCACCACTTTTTCGTCGGCATACGCTTCCTGGAACACCACAAACAACGCCACATGCGCATGCCGGAGAATATACTGGGATTCCTCCCAATTTTGCTTTTCTACCGAGTTGAAATCCGGCACATCCGCCAGCGCCCAAGGAAGACCTTTGGCCGACTGATCCATCGAAATCACAAAAATCTTGCCAGAATTGTTCTTCGACCGAAGTTTTTCCATTTCCTCCGGCAGGATCAATTCTACAGGCCGATCTCGAAAGATCCGGCGCATCTTGGCTATATCCTGGGTGATCTCCGCGGGGGTAGCCACGGCCGAAGCATAAGAAACCGGACGGGGCACCTCGCCGCTAGGCACCGCACAACCGGTCAACAAGCGAAAAATCGCACTTTTTCCTCCTCCGGTCGGTCCATAGAGCGTAGCAATTAAAAGCGGTCCGACTGCCTGGTAGTCTTCGTGTTTTTCCATCAAGCTTTTCCAAGCGTCCGATTCGGTCGGAAATGACCAACCATCCGATTTGTGCAAGTCTAACTGTTGAGATATTCGCACCATCTCAGAAATCTGTTTTTTCAGCACAGTTACACTCTCGTCATACCGAGCAAACCATTCTGAGGCGGCACTAGGATCTTTGTAGAGCATTCTGAATTTCCTCCTAACCCGGCTGGCCATACTCTGTCAGCACGCAATTTCCGAAAATCCCCTCCCCTTTTTCAGATCGACCTCCGTTGTCTGGCCTTCGAGATTGGATGGCGTTCGATAATGCAGTGGCTCTGGTGAAAGGTTCTCGCAGTCTGGGGAGATTTTGGCCATACTGGTCGGTTTTGCTTCCGTTTTGGTGGGTTTAGCCCTCCGACCGGAAAGGGTTTCAACAGAGCCTAATGCTGTCCTAAAAGGCAGTTTCTATGGCGTATAATGTTTCCCTCCCAAATTCCCTCGAATCTCCAAAATCCCTATGTTCTGTGCTTTTCGAAAAATTCCCCTTTAGGGGGGTTGAAATTGCTCTGGCTCAGGCTTACCTTCAGCGGCTGCCAGCTAGGCCCTTTGGATTGGCTAGCAGCGGAACCTATTGAAAGGCTAGAGGGTCCCAGGAGCCATTTTGGGACGGTCTTGGGCGGGGGCTTAGAAGTTGGAAATTCTCTTCGGAAATGGGCGGCCCGGGTGGGCTGGCTGCATAGCCTCTCCCCCTAAAGACTGATTTTGCAGAAAGTACAGGATGTTTAAAGCTCATGGTTAAAGACTGTCGAAGGCAGGAGCTTGGTCATCCACACTCCATTGGAAACCCCCAACATCTCAATTTCAGGAGAGCCTCTTCGGTCGAGTTTTGCCTTGTTGGGCCTCGCCCTGGAAGACCCATGTTGTAACCTGTTTGTAACTATTGGAGTTACCTGAAGGGTGAACAAAAGAAGGTTTCCCCGGAACTTCTCGGAGCAAACTAAGCTAGGAAAAGTGGCAAAAATCGAGCTAAAAATCTCCTAGCGCATACATTCCAAGATGGTAAACATTTTACCCGAACGAATCCGTCTTGTCATCCCTACGTAAGCACTTACTTTCTGAAACGTTCTCCTTTATGGGGGTTAAACGGCTGTCGTTCCGGATTGCCTGAGCCACTGCCAGTCAGGCCTTCGGGGTGGCCTACCAGCGCAACTTGTTGGAAGTTCAGGAGATTCCAGGAGCAATTCTGGCAGGGTCTTCTGCCTGGGCTTAGGAGTCGAAAACTGCCTTTGGGAAAAGACGCCGGGTAGGTCTTGGTCCATAGCCGTGCCCCCTGAACGGTGAGTTTCAGAAAGTATAGTTAGATGGGCATATATCAAGAATCTCTGCATAATTCAAAGGGGATATTTTTATACCATTTTGGCTGATCCTTCCTCTAACACAACATATAGGGGCACTAGGATTACTAGCCCACAACAGATAGTAGGGGACCTGGGAGGACGACGGAACGGCTAGAGAATCAAAAGTGCATAAAGTTCACTGAATGTTCAGAATTTTGCAGAGGTTCTATCAGATTGTACTGGGTTCCAGAGGGTGTGGCTGAAATTTTGTGGGTCAATGGGGCAAAATCGATCACATAGGCAAAAAAATAAGCCACTCTGGAATCCCAGCCTTGCTCAGGCATGGGCGTCTCCCTGATATAGCTCTCTAAGTGGTTGTTTGGTTTGGCAGAACGGTACGCGGTGCTAAGAGCACGCCTTAGTGGCTATTTTCTTCCGGCCCAACGGAAGCTGACCAACACCGCTTCAGCAGTGTTCCAGGAGAACTTGGCAGATTGACAATTGCCCAGCTGTTGGCCGGTCCGTTCATCGACTAAATCGGCTACTTCGTGGGTAAACCGGATTTCGATCGGAACGGACTTCGTCAGGAGTGCTTCGGTTCGGGTGTTGCCGGTTGGTTCACCGGTTACCGGAGCACTTTGGACGACAAACAAATAAATCCGGTCGTCTTTTCTCCAATAGGTAACCTCGCAGTTTGGGGGTCGGCGTCCGTCTGGACCACTCACTTCCACCCAGGGCCGAACGCCGGCTTGTAGAAGCGGTTCGATGAATACCCGTCGATGATCTTCGGTGGCTGTGCCTTCTTCGCGGTATTGGAGATAGCGTTGAGGCGAGAGGTTCAGATAGACGGCTCGGCCTCGGCCAACCGTTCGCACGGTACGGATGGGCAACCGCCGCTCCGCCACAGCAAACCCTTTTTCCAGCCGAGGCTCCAATGTAGCAAAAAGCTCTCGATACTTTTTGTAGTAATAGGCGGCATCCTGATTGGTTTCCACCCAGAACTGCTTAGGGTCAAAAAAGTCCTGGAAGGTTTCGGTTCCGTCGTGTTGGAGGCCGAAAAGTTCATCCAAGGCCCCTTGAGATCGGCCTTTACCGTGTTGGTCAAAAAGTCCGCAGGCGAAATCGGCAATGACGGTGCCGCCCTGTTCCACAAATTGCCGGATCTGTCGGGCCTCGGCATCCGAAAGGCCATAGCAGGCGGGCAGAATCAGCACTTTATACTCCTCTGGAACTCCTTGGGTGGCTACTCGATCATAGGGAATAAAGTTATATTGAATGCCGGAGTCGATCAAAAGGTATTCCCAAGCTTTTCGGACTAGATGCGATGTGCCGAGCCGATGGTCGTTGCCCCGATTAACCCAAGTTCGGCCATGGGGCTCTATATCCAGGCACCAGGAGATTTGGATAGATGGATGGCTGTAGTAGAGGGCCACGCCGTCATGCAGCCAACGGGCTCCGACGAGTTTTGGCCCTTGCACTTGGCCCAGTTCTTTCAAGGTAGGGCTGAATTGCTTCAGCCAAGGCCGAGGCGTCTGCCCATCAAACCAGCCTTCCACCCAGCCGATCATCCCTCGACTTCCGTGGGCAAAAAAGTACCAGGCTTGCCAGATGTCGTTTAGTACCCCCAAAGAATCATTGTGGAAGTGGGTGGTAACTAGCGGAATGGCCTGCTGCGGGCTAAAGGAGCGTGCAAGGGCAAAGGCACTTCCCAGATCATAAGCTTCCAGAAATTGGATCTTTTTCATCAGTTTGGCATAGTCGTAGCCGCCCCAGATGTTCGGCGACTGTGCTCCAACAAAACCACAAGGGGTTTCGGGATCGGCCTGGTTGGCTGCCTGGACCAGCTGGCCGATAAAAGTGGCCCAAACAGAATCGTTGAAAGTGATTCGGTCCAGCAGTGGACTGAAATCCAATTGGTTGATCGGTTTTTTTAACTGCGGCAAAACAAAATCGGGCGTGACATACTGTGGTTTTGGCCCCTGGCCGCCATAATACCGATGGAGCCAGGCCTGATAGTCGCCATCGTCTTCGTATAGCCGCCAAGGCAAGGGAATCACAAAGGCTCCCCAGGAGATTTCGTCATCTAGGGCGTACGCCACACGCATCGGGCTACGTTTAATATTGCCGACATTCCGCCGGATGAGCTCGATGAGGCGGCGCAGCATAGTTTGGTCGATCGGCTGGGGGCCGTCGGTGCCCGTGCGAATGGCCCGGGGCTCTCGCTGAAACTTAGCAAAATTGCCCCGTTGATTGGCCCCTCGTAAATACAGGAATCCTTTGCCTGCGGTGTGATCGTTGTAGAAGCGGAGGTTCCATTTTTCCAGCCAATCCAACGGCCCCTGCCCATGATCGGTAAACCCGCCGTTGATCCCATAGTCCTGGCAGAACCGTCCGCCGGCCTCCTCGGTGCCGATGGTCCATTGGTATCGCCAGGGCATGTAAAGCCAGGTGTTCCATCGGCCTAACAATACGGCCGGATCTTGCCGAACCGGCTGAAATTCCGGCGCAGTACGCAGGTACCGGACATACGGGTCCTCAGCGCTGTGTTCCGCTGCCAAGGCATCGCTGCGTCCCGGCCCCCTGGCTCCTCCTAACCCAAAGGTCTGCCAAAGGCTTAAGCCCGGGCAAGGCCCCATCGGGTCCCAAAGTCCCCAGCCTATCCATACTCCCAAGACCAATTCGGCCGCCCAAAGCCATTGCGGCCGCTGAGGTTTTGTTCCTTGTTTGGGCCAAAACCGTTCCTGCCACCTCATCCTTACCGCCTCCTTTTGCCTAGGATTTGTGCTTCCACAGCCTTTTAGATTCTACATGATCTATTATAATCTAGAGATTCCTTTTGCTCAGTAAGCACCTTCCAGAGCAGAAGCAGCAAAAGTTAACCCACTGACGTGTGAGTGGAAGTGATTCCGATATGGCTTTTAGGAGCCATGCATGAAGATGGGTGAGAAGAGCAGTTTTTCAGTGAGGCGTAGTTTTTTAGGGCAAACGGAGCTGCCGGAGCAGTGGTATAATCTTCAGGCGGATTTACCGGTGCCGTTGCCGCCGCCGATCCATCCGATTACTAAAAAGCCGCTCCGGCCTGAAGAGTTAGAATCGATTTTTCCCCGAAGTCTCATTGCTCAGGAGATCTCTCAGCAGCGGTGGATCGACATTCCGGATCCGGTCCGGGAGGCGCTGAGCCTATGGCGACCGACGCCGCTGGTTCGAGCCAGAAACTTGGAAAAAGAATTGAAAACGCCGGCTCGGATCTATTTCAAAGACGAAAGCGTTAGCCCCCCAGGCAGCCATAAGCCGAACACCGCGGTGGCCCAAGCCTATTATAACAAACTCGAAGGTATCCGCAGACTGACCACTGAAACCGGCGCTGGCCAGTGGGGCAGTTCCCTGGCGATGGCCTGTCGGCTTTTTGGCCTGGAGTGCACGGTATATATGGTCCGAGTAAGCTATGAACAAAAACCCTACCGGCGTACGATGATGCAACTGTGGGGCGCCCGGGTGGTAGCCAGTCCTTCACCAGAAACCGAATCGGGCCGAAAAATTCTGGCTGCCGATCCCGATTGCCCAGGCAGCCTTGGGATTGCCATCAGCGAAGCGGTCGAATCTGCTGTCCGCGATCCCGATTGCCGATATTCCTTGGGCAGTGTGCTCAATCATGTCATGCTCCATCAGACGATCATTGGCCTAGAAGCGGAAAAGCAGATGCAGCTAATAGGCGACTGGCCGGATGTGATTATCGGTTGTGTGGGTGGGGGGAGCAATTTTGCCGGTTTGGCGTTTCCGTTTTTACGGCACAAACTAGCCGGTCGGCCGATTCGGCTGGTAGCCGTGGAACCCCAAGCTTGCCCGACGCTGACCCGGGGACAATACCGGTATGATTTCGGCGATACCGCCGGACAGACGCCGCTTTTAAAGATGCACACCTTGGGCCATAGCTTTGTGCCGCCCGGCATCCATGCCGGTGGGCTTCGCTACCATGGCATGGCGCCGATGGTCAGCTTGGCTGTACGGCTCGGCATGGTCGAAGTGGTGGCCTTGCACCAACGAGAATGTTTCGAGGCAGGCCAATTATTTGCCGCCACCGAAGGCATCATCCCAGCTCCGGAAACCTGCCATGCCATTCGAGCGGCTATTCAAGAAGCTCTTCGCTGCCGGGAAACCGGCCAAGAAGAGTGTATCTTATTCAATCTCAGCGGCCATGGGCTGTGTGATCTAAGTTCCTACGAAAAGTACTTGGCAGGTCAGTTAGAAGATTATGAATATCCTCAGGAGCGGATTGACGCCGCCTTGGCCGAACTGCCCATAGTGGAGTAAAACTCCGAAAACTTCCACGCTTCTCAAGCCCACACTATTTCAGTCAAGTCAAGAAACCTGCCTCTTCCCTTTTTTACCCCAAGAGGATGGCATCGCCGAAGACAATACCGTCTGCCAAAGCCTTTGACTCCCCTGCCCCAAGGCCGAAAGGGGCGGTCGGAACCCTTTGGCACTACGGAACTGTGCGCCTGCCAGCTGCGCTTACCGCTCCGGCCTCGGTGGGATTGCCCTCTCCACCTAACCTCTGCCAGCTGGGGAGGAGAAAATAAACCCATTCATTCCAGCGGAACTGTTACCCGTCGGGAAACGCTAACGCCCCCATTTCAGCCGGCTTCTTACACTACTTCTTAGTTCAACTTTTGCCGTTTTTCCTAAGCTCAACTTTTGCCATTTTTCTTAACTCCTTTTGCTGCCAGGAGTTAGGGCGAATGCAGTCTTTGTTCACCGAATTTCCTAACGCCACTAATTCCGTGGAGTTAAAACATTGCTCTTCCGCACAGTATGGGCAACATGTTTTTGTCTAATGGGCTCCCACATAATTCCAAGGAGTCAGAACATTGCTCTTCCGGGCCAAAGCCAAAAATGGCAAAAGTCGAAGAGGAGGCTGCCCCCTAAAACTCGGCAAAAGTAGAGCTTAGACCATCAACCAAGATTAGAGGAGCTGGCTAGTAATATGCCAAATTTGTTTATCCAGCGGCAGCTTGACGACGCTGTAACTGGGCGATGGGAATCGACTCTAGATGCTCTTCGGTCTCAGGCCGCAGAAGCTTCAAGGTCCCTCCGGACGGCGGACGCCGCGCAGACACAATGCCCCGCTTGCTACTGGCTAAAAATGGATAAAACAAAGCAGCCGGGCCTTCCGCAAATTCGGTTCGCAGAATCTCCAGAATTTCTTCCCATCGTAAGCCGCTTCGGTAAATAACCCGATAAGCTCGCTTCAGTTGCAAGATATCTTCGGAGCTGAACCCAGCACGACGCAAACCTACAAAGTTTAATCCGACAATTCGGCTGCTTAGGCCATCCACGGTCACATACGGGGGCACATCCTGGTTAATATGGGCTTGTCCGCCCACCATGGCATAGGCACCAATCCGACAAAACTGATGTACCGCCACCGCCCCAGACAAATACGCCCGATCGGCCACTTCAATATGCCCGGCCAACATCGTATTGTTGGCCACCACAATATGGGAACCTAATTGGCAATCATGGGCCACATGAACATTGACCATCAGCAGATTATTATCGCCGATGCGAGTCGCCTCTGTGCTATACAACGACCGATGCACCGTTACATGTTCCCGGATCACATTACCTGCCCCAATAATCACCAATCCGGGTTTGTCTGGAATCCGGACGTGCTGAGGTAACCCGCCGAGTACAGCGCCTTCAAAGATCCGATTATCCGGGCCTAGTCGGGTGCCGCTGTGAATGACCACTCCAGCAGCCAATCGGCAACGATCCCCAATGACCACATCCGACTCAATCACACAGAATGGCCCAATCTCCACCCCCTGGCCGATCTGAGCCTCTGGACTGATTACACTTAAATGAACAGTACCCACAGAAAAGGGCCTTTGTTGAAAAGGGACTCCCGGGCGAAACGCCTTGACGGCCATCGGTTGGTGGCCGTGAGCCTGCCCCGGTTCGCACTCCAGAACAGGCCTAGAAGTTGTATCGGATACGCTATTCGATAGGATTGATCCTATTTTGCCTGGTTTTCCTAAAATACGGTTTTTTAGTCCTCCAGCCCTATCTTAAGACTTCCGGCCTCTCTGGCTGCCATGGGCTTCCCCTACTCGGGTGGTCTTGTTAGCTCCCTCATAAGGACTCGCTGTTATACACATTTTTGGGAGGTATTTCCCCATTCTAACGGCAGCAAACTAGCACCCCAAACAGGGGAATAACGAACCTTTCTTAAGAAGCTCATTGTTCCTTTGGAGAAATTGCAGCATTTAGGAAAGATCACTTCCAAAAGCAAAAAGTGCTTGGTTTCAAATAACGTCTTGGCTAGATTGCCTATTTTATCCATTCTGTGTTGTTCAACGAGCTTTTGGAATTTACCTAAAGTGAAGTTCGAACGCTTCAACGCCAACTTGGGTATAACAACGAGCTCATAAGGGGGAGACTCTCCTGTAGGAAACTCCCTGAAGAATGAGAAGTTTTCCGGCAAGGACTACTTTCCTCCATGAGCGACTCATTAACCTGAAGTAAAACTCCCTGCAAACTTTTTGGAGAACCTGAGGAGGGGCCTGTTCCAGAAGGCGTTTTCCTTTTAGACTTAAAACAAGGGGAAAGATTCTTTCCCCGGGAGGCTACCGCCAGAAATATTTTCCAGATTAGCCAAATGATTTTCTGTGGAGTTCATCATGCCTACTAGCGTTGAAATGTATGACGAAGCCATCCAACTGCAGGAAGCCGGGCAGATCGAAGCTGCTATCGAAAAGCTCCGGCAACTTCTAGAACAAGATCCCCAGTATGCTCTGGCTCATGCCGCTTTGAGCGTATTTTATGGCAAATTGGCTAAGTATGACGAAGCGGTCCACCATGCCCAAAAGGTCTGCGAACTCGAACCGGAGGATCCGTTTAGTTATGTAGCTCTAAGTCTTATCTGCCAAAAGGCAGGCCGATTGTCCCAGGCCGAACATGCCATGTTCCAAGCTCGCCAAGTTCAGATTGCCCAGTATCGCAAACAAATCTCCCAGCAGAGATAAACCATCCTGGAGAGGTCGGAAAAGCAATCGTTCAGCCAAACCAAGTATCTGTAAAATCGGAGAAATTAGGAAAATTGGAGGAATGTTCTAGGATTTTCTAGATTTCTTAGCTTGACTAGTTTCCAGAAATTCTTTATTTCCTCCAAATAGGTTTTAATATTTCCTTCTTCCCTCAGCTGCATTGTTGCTCCGGTTTCACCGGTTTCAGTGGTGGCTTCCTTTCTCGCTCCCGAACGACTTCCAAAAGGTGGTTTTGCTTTGCCCGGGACTTTTGCCATTTTTTGTGCATCCCTGTATTTTCGCTACGTTCTGAAAACTCCTGTGGGGGAAACTATTAAGTCCGCCCAACTGGGGCGAACCTTTCTGAAGACCATTTCCAACTTCTAGCCTCGTCTGAAGATCTTCCCAAATAGTTCCCTAATACTCTTAGCATTCCCAACGGGTTAGGGTAGGCTGCCAGCCATTCCAAAGGGCCTGGTTGGCCCCCCGCTGAAGCCAGCCTGTCCCAAAACAAGTTACCCCCCTAACTGGACTTTTGCCAATTTTCCTAACTGCTTTTGTTTCCAGTAGTTAGGGCGAAACTTTCCTTTGTTCACATAATTTCCTAACCCGGATATTTACCTCGACTTTTGCCATTTTTCCTAACTGGTTTTGCCATCAGCAGTTACGACGAACCTTCCCTTTGTTCACCCAATTTCCTAACTCCAATAGTTACAAGGAGTTAGAGTTTTGTCCTTTCGAGGGGAACGCCAAAAATGGCAAAAGTCGAGTTCTCTAGGAATAGGAAGGAAAATGGATACCTTCTGTGCAAAAGCGGCTTTTGGAGAGCACGGGCTTTATCTAAATTGCCTATTTTGCCTAATTTACCGACGAAAATCCCGCTGCAACTAAACTAAGTTGATTCCCGAGCGGGCAGATTTTACAATCTACCAATAAGAGAATGTAAAGGAAGGAATAAAAAGAGCCTCTAACAAAATGAGCTTTACTGCCCTCTGTAAGGGGAAGATAGAATCTTAGAACCATTTGGATTTCCTTTTGGATACCATTTAGTAACCGTTCTGCCGAAGGGAGAACCCCTGGGTGTCATCCCTACTAAAGCACGGATGCAGTTAAGCAAAACCACTGGAGAAAAATCTGGATTCCCGCTTACGCGGGAATGACACTAGGAGGATACCTTCTGGATGGAAAACAACGCTCCTCCACAGGTCTGAATGGACCGATTGTGAAGCGGCTCTAAGTTAACCTTGACTTTGATCGAGAGAAAGGTTGAATGCCCTTGGAGAAGAACCCTTTTTAGGTGAGAAAAGCAGGGGAAAAACTATCTTCTGCTTGGGAAGGTTTCCCCTCAAAGGTATGGACTATCTTTGCGAGAGTGGCGGAATTGGCAGACGCGCTGGACTTAGGATCCAGTCCCGAAAGGGGTCGGGGTTCGAGTCCCCGCTCTCGCAGTTGAACAGCTAGTTCTGTAGCTGAGCTTTTGCGTTTTGGGCCTTGCCGGGCAAGAAGGATGTTCTAACTTCTTCCAACTATTGGAGTTAAGAAATTGGGTGAACAAACAGGAATATCGCCGTAACTCTAATTGGCAAAAGTCGAGCTTAGCGGCTTTTCTGGAATTGGATACGTTGCTCTTTCCGCCGGTTTTCTGAGTTGACAGGTACCTACAGCCAACGTCTTTCAAAATAGTAAACTTCGGTATTTTAACTCCAAGCAGACCAGAACTCTACTTCCCCAGCCAGGAATGTTTTTTAGGCAAGTTTCTTATTGCGTTTCAAAGGGAAGTTCTGGGGGTACCGATTCCGGTAGGACGTCTTCGCCGTGCGGGAGTCTGATGCGGAAATAGAGCCGCCGCAGCTCTTGGAGCATTTGCTCAGCTGGTAGGGCCAAGAGGGCGTCTATTTGTTCTGGGGAAAGTTCGTATTCGAAAAAGTAGAGTAGTTCGGCTTCGTTTACCTCTGGGGGAAGCCAGCCGGTAGTGCGATCCGTTTGGTAATGGACTAGATACCGGGCCCAACTGGCAATGAGCTTCCATTGACTTTCCGGCGTCATGGCCTGCAGTCGCTGACGAGTCTGGGGCGACAGATAGTGGTAGAGTTGCTGAAGGTCGGTTGGGCTAGGTGAGGGGATACCGGGTCCCCCTGGTCGCCACAGTAAACTCATCACCAGCCGACGACAATGCTCCGGATCCGATTGGCATTCCTGTTGGCGTTCTGGGGGTAGAGTGGCCAGCACGGCTGCCTGGTGCTGAAGGGCGTACTGCTGCATCCACTGCCAGAGGCCCTCGGCATCTTGGAGTTTAGGCCTTCGGATGGCATAGATGGCTTCCTCCTGTAATGCCTTTTCAATTGCCTTCAATCGCTGGTCTATGGGCATTTCCTGGAGTTCAGCCCGTCGATACATAGGAAGGGTTTTAAGCCAGGCATAATAGCGTTGGGCGGTTTTGCGGAGCTGAGCTGCCTGAGGGTGGTGGTCAATTTGACGGTTCAACTGGCGAAGCCGCTGCTGCTCGGCTGGATCCAGGGCTTCCAAACGCCTCTGGGCTTGGAGGAGGTGAGCTTTTTGTAATCGGCTCATCCGGAGCAACTGCTCTCGGCGCTCAGCCAACCGGTCGGCCCACATCCAACCGCCACAACCTACCAACCCAGCCAAACTCACCTGCAGTCCGATCCATGCCGCCCAGAAAAGCCACGCTCCCAGTACGTTCAGATTATTTCCTATCGGAAGGGGCTCGATTTGTTTGCGCTGGGGTTTTGCCATCTTTGCCCTCCTTCCGAAGGAGAAAAGCTCTAACCCCTTGTAAAGCAAGCTCTGAAAAACCATGCCCATTTAGTGAGCTTTTTGAACTTTTGATTCTATAACCGTTCGGTTTTCTTATCCAAACACCTACTATCTATTGGCTGCTGGTAATCCTATATGGAGAGTTAGAGGAAGAATAAGTCCAGATGGTATAAACTCGACTTTTGCTATTTTTTCCAACCTGCTCCAAGAGCAATGTTCTAACTGCTTGTAACTATTGGAGTTAGGAAATTACGGGGAAACAAGAAGAGGTTTCGTCCTAACTCTTGGAAAAAAGCAGGTAAGAAAAATGGCAAAAATCGAGATACAATATCACCTCGAAATTACGCAAAGATTCCTAAATCTCGACTTTTGCCAATTTTTATAACTTCTAGGAGTTCAGGAGTAAGTTTTGAGGATTCTTTGTTCATCAAATTTTCTACCCTAATATTTTCGAAGGGTTAGAACATCTAAAGGAGGTGGCAGCCACAAAAATGGCAAAAGTCAAGCTAAATATCGAAATTAGGTGAACAAAAATGGATCATTGTAAGTCCTGGAATCAAAGGGACTCAGGATAATGACAAAACTCCAGGCTGAAAGCAAAAACGTTTCCCATATAATCGTAGCCTCGGAGACGCCAAAGCCCAGCCGGCTTAGTTAACCTTCAGGAGGCCAGTCCTCCTGGAAAAGTCCCCGTTGGTGAAGGGCTTCCAGGAACTGGAAATCATCGATTTGCCGATAGCAATCCAGATTTTCTAAAAGGGGGAGGTCCTCCAGGAGTTGGCGATCCGGGTCCGGGGCCCACCACCAGCCCAAAGCCACCCCGAGAGCACCGACAGCGACAAGACCGGCCAAACCCAACAGCCATCGAAGCCAAGTCCTAGGCCCCCTTGTGGAAGAGTATTGTTCGATTTCCCGGGCGGCCTCCACGGCCACCATTTCCAAAGTGGAACGGGTAAGCCTTTCATCCGAAGAGGGCATCTCCAAGTGGTCCAGAAGCTCCCAGCTCCGCTCCAGCTCCTGCAACCGACGGCGAAGCTCCGGATCGCTCATCAGCGATTGTTCGATCCGCCGGCAACTGGCATCGTCCAGCTCGCCATCCAGATAGGCGATCAATTCTTCGTCAGTGATTTTGGTAGGCCGAGGGGAATCGGACATAACCAAGAGCTGCTCTTTATCTGGGAAAAGCAGAGGGTTTCTCTAATTTAGGTAACACAGGCAAAATCTTTCTATTTTCTATAGATTGCCTATTTTGCATTTGCCCCGGAATCGTCTTCAGAGTCCGCACCAGCCTGCCTAGAATCATTGCCCAAGGACATTTCGGGGGATTTACCACTCTCCAAATAGGGTATCAAGATCTGCCGCAGATTCACCCGTGCCCGGGACAAAAGCGATTTGACCGCCTGAGGACTCATCTCCATAATCTGGGCAATATCGGCATAAGAGAGACCTTCAAATTTATTGAGCAGGACGGCCATCCGTTGCCGTTCGCTGAGCGTCTCCAAAGCCAGGCGCACAATATCTCGCATTTCGGCCTTATCTAATTGGCGTGCTGGGATTTGGCCGCTGGAACATTGCAAAAGCCGCTCCAGCGGCCTGCCGCTGCCTGAACTATTGGCCGCCGGGCGCAGACGTACCTCCCGCCGTCGGGCCTTAGTACGCAAGGCATTGGAAGCCACATGATTGGTAATGGTAAATAGCCAAGTAATAAACTTCGCATCCGCTGTATAGGTCTTCCTGGCCCGATAAACCCGTAAAAACACCTCCTGAGCCAAATCCTCCGCCCAGTCCCGATCTCCCACTAAATGCTCCAGTACTAAAAGCACCCGATTTTGATAACGGCGCATTAGCTCGGTAAAGGCCTCACCGTCGCCCTCCCGAACCCGGAGCATCAGATGGACATCCGGATCGACCATTGCATGACGCCGGGCCGACGATTTACTTACTAGCGGTCTCATATCCACCAATTCTCCCCACGGCGCCTTTTAGTCAGAACGAATTTCTGGAGCACCTTCTACTAAGACGATCTCCTCGGTAACCGGCCATCTAGCCTCCCAAACAGACTCGGTAAGCTCCTATGAGGATAGATTTCTTAGGGTAGCCGTTGGTGGAATTGTGATGCACTTATTTTCTGTCTCCGACAGCCCATGCAAGCAACAGACTTCCCGCACCTTTTGCCCCTGCCCAAAAGCAACCGAAGGCTGGTTGCCCTGTGGCTGTCTGGGTAAGCCAGGGCTCTCACTCGACTCCAATGTATTCTTCTTTTCTGGAACACCCTCCCAACCAGTGCTCGTTGTTACACACAAGTGAGAGTTCAGACGCTCGGACATCACTTTAAGCAAAGCAGGAAAACTCGTTGAAAAACACAGAATGGATCAAATAGAAAACATAGACAAACCATTTTCTGAAACTAAAGACCGCCTAATCTTCTAAATAATTTTTCCTAAATGTGCAATTTATCCAACTATTGGCTTGTTTTGGAAGGTTCGTTATCCCCCTAATTGGGGCAATCATTTGCTGCTACTATGAGGGTAAATCCATCCCAAAGATGTGTATAACAGCGAGCCAACCAGTGGGGGAAGGAGTTTTTGGTCTCGAAGGTCCTGCCGCTTATCCTCTCCCAAAAGCGGGAAGCGGCCAGGTTTTCCTCCCGTCGTTATTTTTGCTACCCAGATTTCCCACCTTCGCCTGGATGAGAAAGCGGTCTTCCATTCGGGAATAACTACCTTCTTTCCTTTAGTATAATCTATGCTGGCTCCTCCGACTACTGGATACTGTCCGAGGAAGTCTTCTCAAGCTGAAGAAAGAATCTTTACCTCCATAGATTTGTCTCTTCCCCCCTCAAACATAGGGTAATAGCGATTCAGAAAAGCTCTGCTGCCAAACTATTGGAACCTCTGCAAAATCCTGAACATGTAGTGAACTTCGTGAACTTTTGTCTCTATAGACGGTTGATTCTCCTATCTGGAAATCTACTATCTATTGGGTGCTAACAATGTTGCAGCTCTATATGTTGTGTTAGAGGGATGGCATCCCAAATGGTATAAAAATATCCCCCTTGAATTATGCAGAGGTTCCTATTCTTTTTCTGGGATTTGGAATCCAACTTTCTCCTATTCCTCGGAGGAGACCGACTTTGGAAACTTCCCCCAGGGGCAAATGTGTATCGTAACCCTTGCGGCCAAATGGAATAGGCTTTTTTCCTTCCATTCTCGCTGTTACAAGCAGGGTAGGATGCGGTGGAAGGAGGAAAACCTCTAAAGCTTTTTGGCCTCTCAGCCGGCCAAGCTTCGCTTGTCGGATTCTTTCAGCCTGACTTTTGCCATTTTTGGCATCCTGCCGAAAGGGGAAAGCTTTTACTCCTTGGGATTATTGGACTTAGGCGGGGGCAAAAGGAACGTTTGTCGTAACGCCTGGAGTAAACCAAGTTACAAAAAATGGCCAAAGTCCAGTTCAGAGACTCTCCTGAACGGTAGCATTTTTCTACAAAAAAAACCAGTTTCCCTTCGTAAAAACCTCTAAATTCAAAAAGTCCTATTTAGTAGCACCGGGATGCCAGGACCCGGTTAGCTAAAACCCATCGGAAAACCTGAAAAGCCTAATGTTACGAGAGACTCTCCTGCAGCGGAGAAGCAAATTACTTCGCTCGGCAGAAGTGTTACCGGAAATATTTTCCCGGACCCTCCGTACGGGAGGAAAGTAGTTCAAAGTCTAGTCAACGCAGAATATTTAGGAACCTCTGCATTATCTTGAAACCTCGGAATAATCCTGAACATATAGTGAACTTCGTGAACCTTCGATTCTTTAGCTGTTCGGTCGTTCTACTTGCCACCTATTATTGGGCGCTGCAATGCTAATACTACTATATGTTGTGTTAGGGGACCAGTTAAAATGGTATAAAAATATCCCCCTTTGAATTATGCAGAAGCTTCCTTTGTTCTGTCGGCTGGTAGGGGCCTGAATGATCGTGGCGTCAACGATCGTGCCATCACGCACCACCAGCCCAGCATGCTCCTAATGCCGGTTGACAATCTCCAAAATCCGCTTGCCCAACTGGTGCTCCTCTAATAGATGTCGAAACCGAGAAATCGTCGTCTCATCCAGTGGGCTGTCCCGCCCCAAATCTAATCCTAAAAACTCCTACACGGGAGGCTCTTGTGCATTAGGTCTTCGGTCTGCGGGTCCGACAGGTTCCAGCACCAGCAGATCTGCAAAAAGTACACGCGCAGCATACACCCTCACGGTTTGGCTCTCTCGGCTCGGCCCCTCTTCTTTCGGATAGTACGGTTCCACCAGCCGGATTCAATCCTCCCAGGGCGTCTGTCGGTTCATGGTCTGGAGAAACTCATGCCAACGGGTACTCTTTCGGTGCCGGTCAACCCCTAAACCGGCAAACGTCTTTTGGGCCGTTTTGTTGCTCGACGTGTGCCCCACGCATTGGTTACCCCTGCGTGTGCCAATCGCCTCTGAATCGCGACTTTTGCTATTTTCCCTAACTGCTTTTGTTTCCAGTAGTTAAGACGAGACTTCCTTTTGTTCGCATAATTTCCTAAGTCCAATAGTTACAAGGACTTAGAGTTTTCTCCTTCCGGCAGAAGGCCTAAAATGGGCAAAAGTCGAGCTGAATAATTCCTCTTAAAAATCTCCTCGCAAAAACAAACATAACACCTTTTGGCCTAATAGGTTATCGAGATAGATTCTTTTTGGGAATTCCCCACCAGGCGTCATTCCTGCTCCAAGCAGCAGTCTAGTGCTAGCCAATGTTCCTCATGCTCACAGAACAGCCCGCTCCAGTAGGATAGCCTTCCTTGAGAAAATTCGCTCTCTTGGGAAAATCTTCCAAAAATTTCACATGTTTAATAGCGCCGGCGGGGTGATTATACTACAAAGGAACGTGGCAAGTGTGTTTTGGTCCTCTTGGACTTTGCCGGCGACTGCTACCCTGCCCTCAAAGCCCAAGTTGACTAAAACCCGGAATTATGCATAGGTTCCTATGAAATATTTTTTGTGAATTATGCAGAGGTTTTAACTTTTCTGTTAGCCGCTTAAGTATGGACTACCAGGCACCTGTGGATATCTTCTGGGCTATTCAGCAGGCAGAGTCAGGACGGCATTTCTCTATGGAGCAGATGGCTGCCTTGATAGGGCTGATTATGGAAGGTTGGGTTGGGGAGGAGGAGATGGCCCGGCTTTTGACGGCTTTGCATCGCAAAGGAGAAACCTCTGCGGAAGTGGCTGGGGCGGCTCAGGCGATGCGCCGTTATATGAGTGCGATTCGGCATCGGTATTCGGTACTGGTGGATGTGGTGGGCACAGGCGGGGATGGTTCCGGAACGTTTAATATTAGCACAGCAGCCGCTTTGGTTACGGCGGCAGCGGGGGTGCCAGTGGCCAAGCATGGGAATCGTCGGGCTACCAGCCGAAGCGGCTCAGCCGATGTGTTGGCGGCCCTTGGGGTGGATATCGAGGCGGATTTAGCCCGTGTGGAAAAGTGTCTGGACGAGTTAGGGATTTGTTTTTGTTTTGCTCCGCTTTGCCACCGGAGTATGCAGTATGTGGCTCCGGTCCGGCGTCGGTTGCCTCATCCGACCATCTTTAATCTGCTAGGGCCGTTGACTAACCCAGCCGGGGCCTCCTATCAACTGATTGGCGTAGGCCGAGCGGAGCTTCGGCCGGTTTTGGCCGAGGCAGCAGCTTTGTTGGGCACTGGCCGAACCTTGGTCGTCCATGGCGCCGACGGCCTCGATGAGGTCAGTCTTGCCGGCCCTACCTGGGTGAGCGAAATTATCGGCCACACCCACCAGCAAGAATACCAATGGACAGCGAGCGATTTCGGCCTTCGCCCTGTGGGCCGAGAAGAACTTCAAGCCGCTAGCCCAGCCCAAAGCGCCCAGATCATCCGCCAGATCCTGGCAGGCCAACCGGGAGGCCCAAGAGATGTGGTCTTAGCCAATGTGGCGGCTGCCCTCTGGTGCGCCGGGGTTGTCAGCAATCTGCCCGAAGGTGTACAACGGGCCGCTCAGGCTATTGACACTGGTAAAGCCCAACAGTTGCTCAACCAATTGATCCAAAGGACTCATGCCGGACCATCCGGAACCTGACATCTTTCCACCCCAACTAGCCCCGCCCCATTTTGCCCATGAACAGCTACATTTTTCCCTTTTGAGCTATGTTGAAGGGGTAGAGGTTCATAAACGTGCAATGGGACCTATGCATAATTCGAAGCAGATTTTTATACTATTTTGATTCCCCCTACGTTTGACCTAATATATTGGGTTGTCAGCACCCTACATAAAGTTAGGTATTTGGATGAAGGCTGCTAAACTCGACTTTTGCCATTTTGGGTTTCTGTTGAAATGGGAAAGTTCTAACTCCGTAAAATTTGAAGTTAGGAAATTATGTAAACAAAAGAGGGGTTTACTGCAACCTCTGGTGACAAAACAACTTAGGAAAAACGCCAAAAGTCGAGCTAAAGCCTACCGAATCAAAAATTCATAAAGTTCAGGAATCTCTGCAAAATCCTGAACATATAGTGAACTTTGTGAGCTTTTGATTCTATAGCCGTTCGGTTGTCCCACCTGGACAGCTACTATCTATGGGATGCTTGCAATGCTAACACTCCTACATGTTGCGTTAGAAGGAAAAGAGGCCAAAATATTTTCTTTTACTTATGGAGAGGTTCCTTCATTGGATGTTTAGGATGATACAGTGGTTGCGACGTTTGTCTGAGGTTTCATTTTTTAATGGGAGCAGCAATGCCAGTCTGGAACCTACGTTGCCACTGGTGCAAGGGAGGCCTGATGTTTCGTTTTGGTAACACCTCAGCGGAATGAACGGCTTTTATTTTTTGTCCCTTTCCTAGGGAGTGGAGCGAACCAGCAGAAGGGGGAAGGGATACGTTTACCGGGATTTTTTACCCGTGCCGTCGGCACTGCTTTTGCCAATGCCGATCTTTCTCGGGTGGGAGAAGCCGGCTTCTTGACTGAGCTAAATGGAAGCTCGACTTTTGCCATTTTTAGCTTCTTCCCGAGGTAAAAAGTTCTAATTTCTTGTAACTATTGGACTTGTGAAATTGGGTGAACAAAAGGATGTTCCGGTGTAACTCTTGGAAGCAAAAGCAGTTAGGAAAAATGGCAAAAGTCGAGGGAAGGGAACCTCCGCAAAATCCTAAAACATATAGTGAACTTTATGAACTTTTGATTCGATATAAATTAGTACGCCCTATTTAAACACCCACTATATGGAGGTTGCTGGCAGTGGTAGCAACTCTACGGATTGGGTTAGAGGCGGAAGGCGCCCAAATAGTGTAAAAATATTTTCTTTGAATTATGCAAAGGTTCCTCGAAAGTTTTTCCAGACCTTCCGTAGCTATTTTTGGGCCATTGCTATGTCGTCAGGTGTTTTGCGTTTAGTGCTTTTGGTTTCCTGTTGTCATGGGTTGGTGCATATTTATGAGCACTCGTTTGCAAGTGTGGAGCAATTGGTGGGCCAGGAATTTGGGGTAGGTAAGGAGACGACGGGGCTGATTGGTTCCTGTTTTCGGCTTCCGTTTGGGTTGTGCGCATTGGCGGCCGGTTGGTTGGCGGACCGATGGGGGGCTAGGAGGTTACTGCTAGGGTATGTGATCGGATGTGCTATTTCTTCGTGGTTAGCCTGGTTGTGGCCCAGCTTGGAGGGTGTGTTTTTGGCTATGTTTCTGTTGGGCGTTTTTGCAGGCATTTACCATCCGGCCGGTATTGGATGGATCGCCCAGCAAACCCAGCCGGAAAATCGCCCTCTGGCCCTAGGGTATCATGGAATTTTGGGGTCCGTCGGTATAGCCGCTGGGCCGTTCCTAGCCGCTTTCGTGCTCCAATGGGGAGTTAGCTGGCGGATCTATTATTTGGTATTGGGGCTAGTGGGAGGGCTATTGGCATGGTTGTTGGCTCTCAGTCTGCCGCGACAACAGCCGCCAGAACAGACAAAACAGCCACTTGGTTTGGCAGAATCAAGGGCCAGAAGAACCGGTGCGGGCAACCCTTTCGCGCGGGTGGATCACCCAGAAAGACTAATCCCAGGCACCCTAGATGCTAGTAATCTGCATTCCTCTCAGCCGGTACTCACACCTGTTGGTTTTCCTAGAAACAGCCCTACGGAGTGCTCCGAACAACAGTTCGATTCCTGGCGCAGTTTTTGGATGCTTTCCGCCATGACGAGTTTGGCCGGTATGGTCTACGCAGCCATAACCACCTTTTTGCCTCGGTATTTGGACGAGACAGGTTTGTCTTTGAGCGGGGTGAGTGCTGCGAGTATGCGGAACTATCAGGCGGGATTTGTGTTAGTTTTGGGGGTGGTAGGGCAATATACAGCGGGCCGAGTTGGCCGACCTCACAGCCTAGAACCGCTGCTTGCCTTAGCCTTTGGATTGGCGGCGCCGTGTGTAGTTTGGATGGGATTTGCCAAGGGTTTGGCCCGGCTGGTGGCGGCCGGGCTTTTTGCGGTGCTGTTTTTTGCCCACCAGCCATTGTACAATAGTGCCGTAGCTAAATATATAGCAGCTCCTCGGCGTGGTTTGGCCTATGGAATTGCATTTACTTTAGGATTCGGCTTCGGCAGTCTGGGCCCGGCGGTGGCAGGTCGTATCCCAATGGATGAAATTTTATACCCTATCCTCGGAAGCCTTTTAGCTCTGGCAGCAATCTTGGCCCTCCTGTTGTGGCAATGGCATCGCAGGCCCACTGCCGAACCCCTCCGGCCTCAGCCTCTCGGCCAGGAATCTGCTTTCCTGTAGCCGGAACGCTCTTCCAGTTCGACTTTTGCCCCTTCCCAACCTATTTTATTGCCGGCAGTTACAACCAACTCTCTTATTATTCATCACAATTTCCTAACTGCAATAATCCCAAGCAGTTAGAGCTTTCCCCTCGGCAGGAGGCCAAAAATGGCAAAAGTCGAGCTGCATAATGTTTATCCTATTTTAGTCTCCTTTCCGTTTAACCCAATATATTGGGTTGCTCGCATGGTGAGCACCCTCCATATAGTAAATGTGGGGCTGGGTGTAGCTAAACTACATCGAAATAAAAGTTCATATAGTCTACTATATGTTCAGGATTTTGCCGAGGTTCCATACCCCCCGTTGAATAATGCAGAGGTTCTATCTGGGTTGTAAACACATAAACGCCTCCTGTTGCTGGCTAGCCTACCAGCTTCTGCACCACCGTCGTCAAACCCCGTACTACCCGAGCTAGTCCCTGCCAGTCGATCGTCTCCGGGCTGTCCTGAGCCGTATGGTAAAAAGGATTCCGATACATGGCTGTATCGGTAACCATGACGGCTGGATACCTTTGTTGCCAAAAGGCCCAGTGATCTGAAAAGGCTACCCCCGGCACTAGCTCCGGCAAGGCAGCTGCTCCCCAAGGAAAGGCCTCTGCCTCTGCAAACAAAGCTGCTATATGCCGAAGGAGCAATTCCGATCGTCCATTACTGATGAAAGCAATGAAATTCCCCACATTCGGCGCCATCCAGCCGAACGGCATCGGATACTGTTGGCTGCCCGGCCGTTCGGAGTAATAGCCGAGCGATTCCAGCGAAAGCATAGCGGTAATATGTTCTTGATTCCTTCGGCACTGCTGGGCATAAACAAGCGCCCCCATGGCCTCGGTCTGGAAAAATGGGGGTTCTTCATTGACGAAAGCGACCAAGCGAAGCGTTCGGCTAGATTGGTGGGAGCGGAGCCGGTCTGCTATGGCCAACAAAGCGGCAACGCCGGTAGCATTATCGTCCGCTCCGGGCGAACCGGGCACCGTATCATAATGGGCGCCGACTAGCACTATTTGATCCGCCCGAGTGGTTCCGGTCCGCTCCACTGCCAGATTAGCTACCTTATGTCCCCAGGCCGTAAACTCCTGTCGAACCAGCCGGTAGCCTAACTGTTCCAGTCGATGCTCAATATACTGCGCTGCCTGAAGCAGCTTTTGGGGGCCATCCAATAGAGACCGAGAACCGATCTGCCCGGCTAGCACCTCTACATCCTGGCGAAGCTGGCTAGCCAAAACCTCCAATTGGGCATCTGGAGCACGAGTTGGTTGACCGCAGTCAGTGGGCAGTCGGATCCACATTCAGTTGCTACCTGAATCGGCAAACCCATAGGGGAAGATATTGGAACCTTAGCCCCATATAAAGAATATATTTTTACACTATTTTTAGCCTCTCCCTCTGCTTCTACTTCATAGAGGAACCTCTGCAAAATTCAAAAGGAATATTTCTATATCATTTGGCTTATCTTCCCGTTAACCCAACCTATAGGGGTGCTAGCATTGCTAGCACCCCTATAGATAGTGGCTGTCCAAATCGGACAACCGAACGCTAGAGAATCAAAGGTCCACATAGTTCACTATATGTTCATTATTTTGCGGAGGTTCCTAGATAGGCTTCTGTCTCTACAGGCACCCTACATAAAGGGATTCGTAGAATAAGGGGGACGATCCGTATCAAATCGAACGTCCACCAAGTGGACTAATAGTTCATATTTTTGCAGAGGTTCCTATTGTTATACGTCGCATATTTGCACCGCCTGCCGGAGCGATTGCAGCGGGTCTCGGGTTGGAATGAATTCCTGGGCGACGTAGCCTTGGAAGCCAGTCTCGACAATGGCCCGCATAACAGCCGGATAGTTGATCTCTTGGGTTTCATCGATTTCATTTCGGCCTGGCACACCCGCCACATGATAATGTCCAATGTAATCCTTAAATTGTTTGATCCGGGTGATCAAGTCGCCTTGCATGATCTGCACATGATAGACGTCGAAGAGGATTTTCAGACGTTCGGAGCCAATGCGTTTGCAGACCTCTGCACACCATTCCACCCGATCAGCCATGTAGCCAGGATGGCCTTTCATTTCCTCAGCCACCCGACTATTTAGAACTTCGAGGCAGAGGGTAACTTTCTTTTTCTCAGCGTAGCCGACCACGGTTTTCAAGCCTTCGATAGTGTTTTCCAGTCCAACATCGTCAGGAATGCCATTTCGGAAACCAGAAAAGGTGATCACATTCGGGAAACCTGCTTCGGCCGTTGCATCGATAGCCTCTTCGATTTTCTGTTTGCACATTGGCCAATTGTTTTTATTGTTCCAGCCTTGGACGAAGCCGTGGCTAGGCGTCATGGCACAGATCAGACCATATTTTTTCAAAATAGGCCAATCCTTTGGCTGCACTAGCTCTACGGACAAGATTCCCAGGGCCTTGGCATGTTGGCAGAGCTCTTCTAGAGTCCAAGGCCTTGGAGAGCTACCAATAAAGCACCAATCGCAGACCGATTGGCGGATTCGGCCTTTGGTTACGGCAGGGCCTGCTTCCATCCACAGGCGCCGACGTCGGATTTGGGCCGACTGCGCCCATTGGCCCATGCCCACCAGACCTGCCGCCACTGCCGCCTGTCCCAACCAATGCCGCCGACTTAATCCCCTTTGGTTTTTTTCTGCCATCGGTCTTTCTCCTTTAGGAAATGCCAACCCTTTGCCCGTGTCGGATTTTTCCACGCCATCCGAATGCTTCTCTTACCATAGTGCCTGAGGCCGAAACTGTCAATCAACCGGAGGCCCCGTTTTTCTGGCAGGAAGCAACCCCTGTCTGGCAAGTTCTGGAAAGCTACTGAGTGCGACCAATACCCTGGCTGCCGGAGATAGCCGAAAACCAAGCCAAGAAGGTTCTCCATTGGGGGACGGCTTCGGAATAGGTGTGCCCACCCTTGCACCCCCCCAGAAACTGCGATATGGTAGAAAGTTTGGAGCACCCTTTAGCCACACTCAGCTTATTTTTCCCCTCTAGCTTGAGCTTGGCCCTCAACAGGGTCAAGGGAGGGGGAAATGAAAGGGGGGCCCTTTTTGGCGCCTCAGCGGGCATTGTCTTCGGCAATACTGACCTCTTGGCGTGGAGAAGAGAGGCGGTTTCGCCACTCGGCTAAGGGAGACAAGTTTGGATTACTTGAAACCTTAGCAAAGCCCTGTTCCCCCTTGGCATAGTGAACGGATCATACTTCAATCGAAAGGAATTGGCTTATTGTTTGTTGGCTAATTTTGGCTAAGGAAAGTGTTTTCTCCTTATCCCTGGTCCAGAAAATCAGCGTGGCGCCTTTCAGACTCTGTTGAACCCGTTTCCGGTGGGAGGCCTAAACCCACCAAAACGGAGGCAAAACCGACCGTTATGGGCAAATCCTCCCCGGACTGCGCACAACCTTTCCACAGAGCCAGCCTCTCACAAAATGAGCTCTCTTACCAGTCTCCAACCAAGTAGGTAGCACTTCAGAACCATCTAGATTTTCATTGTGTTAGTTTCATTGTGTTAGGAGTTGTTAGCGCGACTTTTGCTATGTTTGGCCTCTGGACGAACGGCGAAAGTTCTAACTTCCGAGAATTGTTGGAGTTAGGAAATTGTGTGGGCAAAAAGGAGGTTCGCTGTAACTCCTGGAGTCAAAATAAGTTAGGAAAAATAGCAAAAATCGAGGTTAGGAACCTCTGAAAAATCCTGAACATATAATGAAATGAAGGAACCTCTGCATAATTCGAAGGGGATATTTTTATACCATTTTGTCTAGTCTTCTCTCTAACACAACATATAGGGCTGCTAGCATTGTTAGCACCCAATAGGTAGTAGATTTCCAGATAGGAGAATCAACCGGCTAGAGAATCAAAGGTTCACAAAGTTCACTATATGTTCAGGATTTTGCAGAGGTTCCTGAATTGCGTGGACTTTTGATTCTATGGCCGTTTGGTTTTCCTAACCGAACAACTACTAGATATAGATATATAGGGTGTCAGCTACGCCGCTGTCCTATAGGGTTAGGCGTACTGAGACCCAAAATGGCATAAGAAGCTCACCATTGAATTATGCAGAGGTTCCGTGATTTTTCTCTGCATGAGGGAAGAGGCTCAAGCTGAAGGTGGAGAAGAGCAGGCAGGCCGACATTGCCGAGTGGCACGCCGGCGGGTGGAACCGCGTTCTTATCCGTGGGGCTGTTAAGCCCCTGGAGCTAGGTAGCCGATTGGATTTACTTCCTTCTGCACTCCATGGGTAATATCTACTCTGTCAGAAATGTTACCGAGAGAGACAAAGTCCTTTATTCTAGAGGAGACAATGGCATGGCCCCGGACGGGGAGGACTTACTGCGGATTGGCAAGCATGTGTTTCGTAGCCGACTGATCGTCGGCACCGGCAAATATGCTAGTTATGAGCTCATGCAGCAGGCCCTGGAGGCGGCTGGAGCCGAGTGTGTTACGGTGGCCGTTCGCCGAGAACGCCTCCTGGACGCTCAGGGCCGAAATATCCTCGATTTTCTCGATCCCAAACGTTATACCATCCTGCCTAATACGGCCGGTTGTTACAGTGCGGAGGATGCGGTGCGGGTAGCCCGGCTTGGCCGAGAAATCCTCCTGCAACTGGGCAATCCCGGGGCCAATTGGGTCAAATTGGAGGTCCTGGGCGATGCAAAGACACTGCTGCCGGATCCGATCGGCACTCTGAAGGCTACCGAGCAATTGGTGGCCGATGGCTTTGAAGTCTTAGTTTATACGACGGATGATCCGGTGGTGGCCCGTCGGCTCAAAGAGGCTGGGGCTACTAGTGTCATGCCCGCCGGTAGCCCAATCGGGTCTGGTCAAGGCATCTTAAATCCGAACAATATCCGGATCTGTCTGGAATACCTCAAGGACGGGGATCCGGACTATCCGGTTATAGTGGATGCTGGGGTGGGAACAGCCAGTGATGTGACGGTGGCCATGGAGCTGGGAGTGGATGGAGTGCTTTTAAACACAGGGATTGCCCACGCCAAAAATCCGATTGCCATGGCTCGTGCCATGCGATTGGCCGCCGAAGCAGGCCGATTGGCCTATTTGGCTGGACGAATCCCCAAACGCCTTTATGCCACCGCTTCCAGCCCGTTGGAGGGTACGATCGCTCCGGCTGGCCATAACCCAACTTAAAGAAATGGGGGCAGCTGAAGTACGGTTGGTCAAATGGGCAAACTGGATAATGTAGGCAAAATAAGCCTGGCTCTGAAATTCCAGCTTTGTTCAGCCCTCAGCCTTTTTCGTGGGGCGTAGAGACCTAGACTCGACTTTTGCCATTTTGGCCTCACCTTGGGAGAAAGATGCTCTAACTGTTTGCAGCTATTGGAGTTAGGAAATTGGGTGAACAAACAAAGATTTCGCCACAACTCTCGGAGCTAACAGCCAGTTAGAAAAAAGGGCAAAAGTCGAGCTTAGAGGCTCTCTGAAAAGAGATTTTGGGACACTTGGCTGCCAAGTTGTTTCCACCACTAGGAGGAGCTACAGCCCGAGATTTTAGGCACCTTGGCTACTCTGAGTCTTCACCAGCCATTGGAAAAAGGTAGATGGGCTAACTCCTCTTCAGAGAGCCTGGCTCTGGTGAAAAGCTGATTTGCAGTCTGGAGAGGGTTTGCCCATGCTAGTCGATTTTGCTTCTGTTTTGGAGGGTTTAGGGTTCCGACCGGAAACGGTTTCAACAGAGCTTGCCGAGATCTAAGCTCCTCAGTGGCCTACACTCCCTTGCAGACAGGCCAGCCCCGGGAATCTGGAACATTGGCCTCTTGGAACCTCTGCATAATTCAAAGGGGATATTTTAATACCATTTTCGCTGTCCTCCCTCTAACACAACATATAGAGTTGCTAGCATTGCAAGCGCCCAATAAATACCAGGTAGGGCAATCGAACGGCTAGAGAATTAAATCTTTCCAAAGTTCACTACATGTTCCGGATTTTGCAAAGGTTCCCCTTGTTTTTTAGAGGCCAGCAAGAAGCAGTTCGATTGGACTAGTGGGTCCTTATCTTGCCCAATATCTTCTAAACGGACCCCAAAAATTAACCCCTTAAATAAACTCTTCGGCCATGGAAAAATATCAAGGTATAGAAACTCAACGTTTGTCATTTGGCCTCTAAGCTCGACTGTTGCCATTTTTCTTAACTTGTTTTGTTCCTGAGAGTTAGGACGAACCGCCCTTTTGTTCACACAATTTCCTAAGTCCAACAGTTTCAAGGAGTTAGAACTTTCCCATTTCGGCACAGGGCCAAAAATTGGCAAAAGTCGAGGTAAGAGGCTGGCCTAAAATGGGGATTGGGCTAGTTTCCCATGGGTTTTGGCCGACCGGCTCCTATCCTTCAGACTCGTTAAACACAGGGATTTGGGGATTCTGTGGAATTGAAGAAGGAAAACTCCTTTCATCATAGAAAATGCTTTTTCGGACAGACTCTAAGTGCTAGAAGGGCCTTCTCCATAATTGAGATATAGGGAGCTTTACGAACTTGTTGATTTGGTAGGCTTTAGCTGTGTCCATATCCTAACATCCTAACTATAGGTAGAGTGGTAGCAGTGCTCAATTATATTGGGGGGGACTTCGGGAAGGGACTGTACTTTCTCAAAACTTCTCCTTTATGGGGGTGGGAGGCAGGATAAAACCGTTCTGGCTAGGCTTTTGCTACACCAGCTCCCAGTCAGTGGTTTGGGATGCCCAACCGCTTAACCCGTTGAAAGGCCATAGGGTACCAGAGTAATTTTGGTGGAGTGCTCGGCTCAGGCGCAGGAAGTTGGAAAGGGCC
>JANXAQ010000048.1 GCA_025062105.1 Thermoguttaceae bacterium | reverse complement strand
GAAAATAGCAACGGTCGAGTCCAGATCCACTGAACGCTAGGTGGTTTCAGTAAACTATGCCTACGTTTTTGATTTACACGCTCGGCTGCAAAGTCAACCAGTACGAGTCCCAGTATGTGCGGGAGGGGCTTGAGCGATTGGGTTTTCAAGAGGCAAGGGCCGGGGAAAAGGTGGATATTGGTGTTGTAAACACATGTACTGTAACTGCGGAAAGCGATCTGAAAAGTCGGAAAATCATTCGGCACCTGGCCCGCCAGCACCCAGAAGCTAAGTTGGTGGTCATGGGCTGCTATGCCAGCCGAGCACCTCAAGACTTGGCCAATCTGCCTGGTGTGGTGCAACTGATTCGGGATAAAGCCGAGCTGCCGGAATGGCTTCGTCAGCTCGGCTTGGCCGATCCGCCGCAGGGAATCAGCTCCTTCGGCCCAAGGCATCGCGCATTTGTCAAAGTGCAGGACGGCTGCCAGCAACGTTGTCGCTATTGTATTGTGCCTTTGGTTCGGCCGATGCTCCGAAGCCGATTCCCCCAGGAAGTCTTGGAGGAAATCCAACGGTTGGTTTGGGCCGGGTACCGGGAAATTGTGTTAACCGGGATTCATTTGGGCCATTATGGACTGGATTTGCCTGCACCTCGGCCTAGCTTGACGGATCTGGTGAAGGAGATTTTAGAATTACCGGGTTCTTTCCGGGTGCGGCTTTCCAGCTTGGAAGCCATGGAAATCCGACCGGAGTTACTCCGGCTTCTCTCAGCGCAGGCCGATCGTTTTTGCCCCCATCTGCACTTGCCTTTGCAAAGCGGTTCCAACAGCATATTGGACCGGATGGGCCGACCCTATCGACTCGAAGATTTCCTGAAAATCTGCGATCAGATCCGCTTTTGGTTAGACAGTCCCGCATTGACCACGGACATCCTGATCGGTTTTCCGGGCGAAACGGAAGAGGATTTTCAAGCCACTTGCCGGGCTGTGGAACAAGTCGGCTTTTCTAAGATTCATATATTTCCTTTTAGTCCCCGGCCTGGCACTCCTGCTGCGCAGATGCCGGATCGGCCTCCTGTTGGAGTAGTTCGCTGCCGCTGCGAGCAGATGCGTCATATAGCCCAACGGCTTCGGCGACAGTACATGGAAAGCCTTTTAGGCCGAACGGTGCAGGTGCTTGTGGAGGAGGTCTTGGACACTACAGACAAAGAGGATTTGTCATTACCTTTATCGACCCCGCTAAAGGGGGAATATTCCACTATTCCATGCGGACATTTTACATCTGGGAGTTTGTGTAAGATCCGATTAAATAGCCATACCACCCAAAATAGCAGCGGCTCTTGCTCGGGAAAATCTTACTGGCCTCAGAATGCGGCACCTAATAACGTTTCAGTCCTTCGAGGTACTTCCGAACGGTATGTACCGGTTTACTTCTTGGGTTCCCCTAGCTGGATCGGGCAATTACTTGTGCTTCAACCCCAGGGAGTCTTTGAACCTGAGCAAGATAGGTTTGCCCTCTGGGCTGGAGCCATAGCCGAGAACCCCTGCCGTGTCTAACTTGCTGTTTATACACGTCTTTGGGAGGCATTTTCCATTACTCAGCAGCAAGGGATCGCCTCAAAGAGGAAAAAACGAACCCTTCCAAAGGAGCTAATTGCTACTTTGGAGAAATGGCATACTTCAGGAAAGAGCGTTGGAAGCTGCAGAGGAGTAAGGTTTCAGAAACTGTTTTTTGGCGATATTGCCTATTTTATCCATTCTGTTTTTTTTCAACGATCTTTCGGCATTTACCTAAAGTGATATCCAAGCACTTCACCGCCAATTTGTGTATGACAGCAAGCCGTGTTTAAAAGGGGGCTCTCGGATAATAGGAGTTAAGCTCGACTTTTGCCAATTCTGCTCTTTTCTTTTCTGCTCAGGAGTTCCGGCGGAACTTGCTTTTGTTGGCTCAATTTCCTAACTCCACTCATTTCAAGGAGTTAGGGATTTCTCCTTTCGACAAGAGGCCCTAAATAGCAAAAGTTGAGCTAAAAAATATCTGCCTCGAATGATCCGGAGGTTCATCAACAGGTAGTCTCCAGCGTGCGATGGCCGCGGTTGTGTCTAATGGAAATGCTACCTTCCAACTCCGCAGATTCACCACTGCATCGAATCCCTTTGATCAATCATGGCAGCAGTCCAATGAAAAAAATGGGAATCTGGAATTCGGCAAATGAAAACAATCACTTCAACCGAGAGGTTAACAGCATTGGAACTCACTAGTTGGAGAAAATGGGTAATTTAGGAAAGGGAAACTGGGCAATCTGAGAAATATAGAGATTTTTTGAAGTTTTATCTATTTTTCTCAGTTTCTCCTCTCCAAATGCATGGTACTCTATTGGGCTGAGTAGTTGCTAAACGAGCTTTCCTTTTCCCAAAAGGGGCCTTTTAGTTCTCTTCAGCTCTGTCAGATGCTCTGGTGTGCAGGAGCAAAATCGGTAAGGTCTGTTCACCGGTTTATCTTTTATTCTGGGTTTTGTTTTATCAGTCCTTTGAGAGGGTTCAATCGCTCGGGGTGGCATTGCTGTCATCTGAGGAATGATGAAGTGCTATTCCTAACCGAATAGTTACCAAGGAGTCGAGCATCCCCTTTCTTAGGGGACCCAAAATGACCAATCGGGAGCTAAGGAAACAGTTTCCTATCATATGCCTATCATTATTGGTCCATCCTTATGGGTGGTTTCCATTAGATCGTTAGGAGGAGCTAGTAGTTATCAACGCAAAAATTGCTCTGGACTGGAACATGCAAAGTAACTAAATTTGTGCGATTTCTTTTTGGAGGGGTGGTGGTCTGAGGAGTTAGGCCTTGTGGGTGCAAGGGGTCTGCCGGAGCTGATTGGCACAGCGCCTTTTTTAAGGAGAAGATAAAAAATGGGCATCTGGAGGCTTTGGCTGCTGGGGCAATGGATGCTAATAGCCAGTAGCGTCTGGATGGATTTAGGAAGAGCCGAGTATCTAGCTGCCCCTTCGGGAGGGGGGAGCGGGACTGCGTCCCAGCTTCCTGACCAAGGCACCCGAGAAGTTTTTCAACCAGAGGCGCCGGAAACGTCTGGGCCGGATGATTCCCAACCATCTGGGCAAAAAACTTTTTCTGGGCACGATCAGCTCGAGCAGAATAGCAGTTCTGATCCTGGTGCCGACCCAACTGTTCCAACCGCTGGTTCGCAAAAGCCATCCACGTCTGGTTCTTTGCAGGGGGCCAAAGAGCCTCCGGTAGAGCCGATGCCGGAACCTCAGTGGACTGAGCGGGTGGTCCCGGAACCAGCCAGTTTCAATGGGATCACTCCTGGGCAGAGCACCCAGCAGAAGCTGCAATCGCTGTGGGGGAAGCCCAAAGAGGTTCGACGGAGGGGGGAGATAGAGGTTTATATGTACAGTATCGAGCCTTTCCAACGCATTGAAGTCGCCCTGGCTAATCAAAAGGTTTCCTCCATCATCATCTGGTTGGAAGAGGCATTTCCAGCCAATCAAGTCGCTCAACAACTCGACCTGGCTCGCATCCAGCCTGTGTTTATTTCTAATGAGTTAGGCGAAATCCTTGGCCAAGGTTATCCGGAACGAGGAGTGATCTTCGGTTTTGAACCCGCCAAACAACCTGGTAAAACAAGCCAAAAAGTCATTCAGATCATCCTAGAGCCCATTGGGCCAGAGCTGTTCCTTCTGCGGGCGGAAACCTATGTGGACACTCATCCCAGCCGTGCCCTGGCTGACTTAGAGCAGGTGCTTCGACTAGCTCCCAACCATGCCCGGGCCTATTGGCTTCAAGCCAAGGTCTGTGCGGCACTGGGCCAGATGACCAAGGCCTTGGAGTCCAGTAGCAAGGCGGTCCGATTGGATCCGGGCGATGGGCAATATCGGCTTACCTATGGGCAAGTGCTCAGCGAGCTGGGCCGGTGGGAGGAGGCCCGGACTCAGGCCCAACAAGCCCTCGAACTCTCCCAGCGTCGTCCCCATGTAAAGGCCCAAGCACTCTGCCTGTTAGGAGATCTGGTTTCCGGAGGACCGAAGCCGGATTGGAAACAAGCCTTGGATTACTACGCCGAAGCCATCAAGACGGCGGAACCGCTAGGCTCTTCGGCGCATCCGGCTGTGCGTCTAGCCGCTAAAAACGCCCTGGTGGAAGCCCATCTAGGTGCTGCGTACGCCATCGCTTGGGGGTTGTTTAGACAAAAAGAGGTGGCAGTGCCTAAATGGTTGGACCGGGCCTGGGCCTTTGCCGAAGAGATCATCGCCAACGAAGGCGGCACCGAAGCCTACCGATTTCATGTTGCTTGCCGGGCCTTGAACGCGTATGTAGGGTTGCAAGGGAAATTGGACCCCACGGCTTGGGCAGAAAAAGCCCTGCAGAGCGGCCAACAAGGACTCCGCAGTGCCGAAGACCCGCAGCTAAAGGACCAGATTGCTTGGAAACTCGGCACAGCCCTGTACGATGCGCTGCAGGTGTATCAATTTCGGGGTGATAGTAGCAAGGCAGTGGAATATGGGGAGCTTGCTCGCCAGACGCTTCAGCAATGCAGCCCGCAGCGTCAACAAACGTTCGCCTATAACTATCTTTTGGGACGAGTGTATTTTCGCTTAGGAGCGATTCATGCGGTAGGACGGCAGGACCACCAGGCAGCCATCCGTTGGTACGAAAAGGCGGTGCCGCTGCTTTCCTTGCCCGTGCCGGAGGAGGGATTTTCGGAGTTAGCCCGGCATGGGGAAACATTTGTAAGTATGGGGGTTTCCTACTGGGAGGTTGGACAGCGGGACCGGGCCTTGGACCTGACACAACGTGGTTTGGCCCTAATGGAGCAGGCGGTACGCAGCGGGCTGGCCGACCGATCGATTCTAGCCGTCCCCTATGGGAATTTGGCCTTCATGCACCAGGCCCTGGGCCGCAGCAGTGAAGCCCGCCGCTATGCCGAACTAGCCGCCCAAAGCAAATCCACTGCCCAACGCTAATTCATCTGCTGGCTTCGGTCAGAGGCCAAATGTTCTGTGCCACGGTACGCCCACCGTCTCCCCCGGCTGGCTAGGGCGAATAGCAGCGCTGCTACGCTCAGCCAAAAACAACAGGGGGAAAATAGATACCCTATTTTGCTGTATATTGTTCGGCCTTCCACCAGCGGCACTTCCCCCACCAGCACACCTTCGGTCTGCGTAGGTAACCGATCCCGGATATGACCGGTCGGATCCACAATCGCACTCACGCCGGTACCCGCACAACGGATAAAACTCCGCCGATTCTCCACTGCCCGAAGCAGCGAAAGCTGAAAATGCTGTTCTAGAGCCAAGGGATTCTCAAAGGCGGAACCGTTGATCAAAGAGACCAACACGTCGGCCCCGGCAGCCACCGAATCCCGGGCGTACTGAGGTAC
>JANXAQ010000026.1 GCA_025062105.1 Thermoguttaceae bacterium | reverse complement strand
CTCAGCGGCTTCCGAACCGGGCCAAACCCAGGAACTTGCCAAACAGCTCCACCCGGCCGAACAAATCGCCCATATCGCCAAACTGATCGGCGACGCCAATTTTGCGTTGCTTTTGTCGGCGGTTATTGCGATGGGTACGGTGATGCGGTATCGGGGGTGGACACTTCGGCAAGTGGCCGCCGCCAGTGAGGAAGCTCTGACCAGTGCCGGTGTGATTATTCTGATCACCAGTGCTGGCGGGGCGTTTGGGGCCATGCTGGGCCAAAGCGGCCTGAAAGAAGCCGTCCAAGCCATGTTTCCCCAAGGAAACCTCCCACCTGCCGGCACATTGACCGTGGCCTTTCTGACGGCATCCCTACTGAAGATCGCCCAAGGCTCCAGCACCGTAGCCATTATCACCACAGCCAATATGTTTGCCGCCTTGGGCGCCGGAGCGGACACCCTGGGATTTCATCCGGTCTATTTGGCGGCCACGATTGCTTCTGGCTCCTTGGTCGGTTCCTGGATGAATGACAGCGGCTTTTGGATTTTTGCGAAAATGGGCGGCCTAACCGAACAGGAAACTCTGCGCAGTTGGACTGTGCTATTGGCTTTTATCGGGACTTGTGGGTTTTTAGTGGCTGTGGTAGCTTCGTGGCTTGTGCCCTTAGTATAGTTAAGGGTAGGAAAAGATCGGCTTTTAGTAACCCACTTCAGCCGGGTGGTATTGGTATCTACAAACGGCTTTCTCTTCGGCTATGTTGTGACCTTGCCGAGCATTTTACCCCAACATAATTGTTGGCTCCGAAAAGATATGTAGATACCAATGGCTGGGTGGAGGAACTGCTTCGGAATCCACCATTGGGAGAAAATAGGCAATTTAGGAAAAACGGGAGAATTTAGGAAACATGGAACTCGAGGTTTTTAATATTTTCGCAGTTTCTCCAAAATTATGGAGACTCCATTCAACTGAATAGGTTCGGCTTTTGGAGAGAGGCTATCTAGAGGAAGAGACTATTCTAGAGTCCAGTGGTTCAGTTCGGTGGCTTCTCAGAGTAGGTGGGGAGACGCTACTATCATGGGAGCCAGCCAACAGCAGCCCAGTTTGCCGGAGCGGTGGGAGGTGTATTACGAGGGACATGTACAAGGCGTAGGATTTCGATATACCACCCGTCGAATTGCCGCCCAATTTGCAGTAACTGGCTATGTCAAGAATTTGCCCGATGGCCGGGTGCTGCTTGTCATGGAAGGCGTTCCGGAAGAAATGGATCGGTTGCTTCAAGCAATCCAACAGGTCATGGGCCGGTATATCGTGCGGATGAGTCGAAAAACCGGGCCAGCTACGGGGGAGTTCCGTGGCTTTGAGATTCGATTTTAAAAGAGGATGATCCTGGGGGGATTTTGGATTGTAAATGTTCAAAATATCGATTTCAGGAGGCGAAAACTCGTTTCCCCCTCTAAAGTGGGGATTAAAATGAGCTCGGCCGGGTCCTTTTGAACTCTATCATAGGCTGGTCCGTAATAAAAAGACCTAAAGTATCCCAAAAGGGGTTGTGCGAAGAGTGTTTTTCTGTGGGGGTGAATTCTGCAACAACGCTCCTCTGCTAGGCGTAGGCATTCGTCGAAGGGATCCGAAGAATGAGCGAAAGTTGGTTTGCACCGATCTTCGAGATGCTGGCCACCTGGATGAAACCGTTGTGGATGGTGGCTGTCGGTGGTCTGGCAGTGGGATTTTTCTATTGGGTGCTGAACCTGCTAGTGCGCTGGACCATGCCGAAACTTTGGGCCATTGCCCGCACCACAGCCAAAGAAGTCCTTCATCAGCCGGTCTTTTTAGTGCTGCTCCTGATCGGGGCCTTCGGGATTGTGCTGTTTCCGTTTATCCCCTACAACACGTTTGGCGAAGACGTCAAGATGCTCAAGGACAGCGGTCTGACGCTCATCCGGGTGCTGGCGATTATTTTGGTGCTGTGGAGCGCCAGCGTGTCGATTGCTTCGGAGATCGAAAGCCGGACGGCCCTGACGCTTTTGAGCAAACCGATCGGGCGTCGGCAGGTGATCATTGGTAAATATTTTGGGATTATGTGGCCGGCCCTTATCTTCTTTTTGATTTTGGGGATGATGTTTTTGGCCAGTGTCTCGTACAAGGTCCAATACGACGCCCGGGAAACCTCGAAGCCGGAACCCTCCTGGACCGAATGCCGGGATGAAATGCTACAAGCCTCCCCAGGCTTGGTGTTAGGACTTTTGGAGACGGCCGTTTTAGGGGCCATTTCCGTGGCTATCTCCACCCGCCTATCGATGGTACCAAATATGATGATCTGTACTGTTATTTATATGCTTGGGCACTTGGTTCCCTTGGTGGCCCTTTCTGCGGTCGGAAAGCTGGAAATCGTAGTCTTTGTGGCCAACTTACTGTCGGCCGTGCTGCCGGTACTGGATAATTTTACCATGGAAGGGGCCATCTCTACCGGCCAAACCGTTCCGGTTACTTACCTGCTCTGGGCCACTGTGTATAGCCTGATCTATTGTACTGCTGCCTTGCTCCTAGCCCTGTTGCTGTTTGAAGATCGAGAACTCGCTTAATCCAACTGTCTTCTGCCGGTAGCAACTGAAGTTTTAGAGGATAAATGGGCCAAGAGAGATTAACCCATTCTCAGTTCTGCCGTCGGTGAGGGGTAAATTCTAGGGAAAGGATATAAGGCCAAGATAGAGCAACCAGCTGGGGGTGTAGGAGGTATTTTCGCTTCCAGAAGGATGGCGTACGGAGTCTCCCTCATTAATGGTTCGTGGGCTACTCTGCACGGAAGCTTTTCTGTGGTTGCCCCTAAGCTCGACTTTTGCCATTTTTTCCTAACTCCCTTTGTTTCCAGTAGTTACGACGAGACTTCCTTTTGTTCACACAATTTCCTAACTCCAATAGTTACAAAGACTTAGAGTTTTACCCTTCCGGGAGAAGGCCTAAAATGGCAAAAGTCGAGCGAAGAGGCTGTCTGAAAAGAGGTTTTGGGCTCACTCGGCTGCCAAGTTGTTCCCCCATCA
>JANXAQ010000005.1 GCA_025062105.1 Thermoguttaceae bacterium | reverse complement strand
ATACCTCCCCAAAATGTGTATAATGCCGAGAGAGGGCGAGAGGGGGATGAGATGGGGATGGTTTTTGCCCCTTGCAGCTGACATCGCATTCGACAATGTAAGCCATTGCCCACAGTGGGCATCCGGAGTTTCTTTCGGTCGGCGGAAATGAGATTTAAATTCGGAGTCTTGGACTCCTACAGCGCTGTCAAAGGGACAGTCATGAAGCTGCTAGTGTTGGGGGTTGTTGTGTGGTTGGCTTTAGGGAGCTTTGCAGAGCGTCAAGAGGGAATGGGTGAGGCAAAACGCTCTGGCCAAGTCAGTCCTCAGACAGCCCGAGCCAATCCTGATCTAGCCCAATGGATTGGGCAATTAAACAGCGATCAGTTTGAGATGCGGGAGCGGGCGATGCAGCAGCTATGGGAGGCTGGGGCGGATGCTATCCCCTTTTTGGTGGAGGCAGCCCAAAAGGGAAATCTCGAAGTTACTAGCCGGGCTATCCAATTGCTGATGCAATTTGCCTTTGCTGAAGATCCCAAACTGGAATCGCAAGCTGTCGCAGCGCTAAAGCAAATTGCCAGCTCGTCCAATCCATCGGCCGTTTGGCGTGCGCAGAATGCCTTGGCTTGGCACAAAAGCTGGGTCTATCAGCGTCTGATCAGCCGACTCCAACAGCTTGGGGCTAGCGTGCAACATAATGGCCAATTTGTCCATTTGGTCCAGATCGGGCCCGGCTGGAGAGGCGGCGACGACCTTTCACCACTCCGGGAGCTGATTGGCTTGCAGACTCTCCAGATGAATAATGCGCCGGTGAGCGATGCCGGCTTGGCCTCGCTCCAAGAGATGCCCAGTCTGGTGAATCTTGAGATTACTAACTGCCCGGTGCGAGGTCCTGGTCTAAAAATCCTCCTGAAATGCCCCCAAATAGCTACCCTCACCCTCCGCGGTCTGCAACTTCAGCCGGAAGCCTTCCAGTATATCTCCGGCCGAGATCGACTCTCGCATCTAAATTTAGAAAATTGTCAAGTCTCCGACGCTGGGTTGGCCCAACTGAAAAACTTGCCTAACCTTCGGCTGTTACAGCTCAATCGAACGCCTATTACAGACGAGGGCTTAGAATATTTAAAGCGTTTTCCCACACTCATGCATCTAATGCTCAACGAGATAGCTTTGCAAGGTCCAGGGCTGGTGCATCTAGGGGATCTGCCCCAGTTAATGCAATTGAGTTTGCAAAAAACCAAGCTAGCCGACGAACATCTCCACCATCTAGCTAAGTGTAAAAATCTCCGAAACCTAGATCTCAGCGGAACCCCCATTCGAGGCACCGGGTTGCAGGCACTTCGAGAGACGCCCAATCTCACGCATGTAGTACTCAACGGTACTCAATTTAACGACGACGGCGCCCGTAGCCTGGCCGAAGCATCTCAGATTCAGTCCCTCATGCTCAACAACACCCAGATTACCGATGCCGGCTTGGCCGAATTGGCTAAAATGCCTAACTTAGTCTCTCTTTGGCTCATGAATACCCAAATTACCAATGCCGGACTGCAACACTTGAAACAGGCCAAAAAACTCCAACAGATCTTCTTGCAAGGCACAAAAGTAACCTCGGAAGGAATTAGGGAGTTCCGAAAAGCTCTTCCTCAGTGCCAAGTGCAGCAATAAGAAGACCCGCAGGACTGATTGCAGATTGCTGCTTATGCACCGTAGATTGTCATCGCATTTCTCCTCTTTAGGTTGGAAATTCTCATAGGCCTATGCGCCACTGCAAACGTGGCTTCCTTATCCATCTCCAGGATCTCGTGGAAGTGTAGGGACCTTTTTTGTCCTTTAGCTTCTGGACATCGCTTTCCTCTTGGCCTTTCCCCCTTCTGCCCATTTTCTCGGTTTCTGTGGGGCTTGTTAAAAGGTTGGCTGCGGTCTGGGGAGGATTTGCCCATAATGGTGGGTTTTGCTTTCGTTTTGGTAGGTTTAGGCCTCCCACCGGAAAAGGTTTCACCAGACCCACTTTGGGTGCCAAAGCTCCGTTCTTTCCGGATGGCGGCTTGGCCTTTTCGCCTTTCGGTATTGGCCTTCGTTCAATCTCCCTTTGTGCAAGGGACAGTTCGGAAAAAAATCAGTCTAGTCGTGGGACCCTTGAGCGGTTAGAATAATACATTCTTTCTGCCAGATTTGCCGACTTTGTGTATATGAAGCTCTTGATGAAAAAACCACGGTCCTTCGAAGGGCCCTCTTCTTTGGAGGGCCATCCAATACATCTTGTTGCCAAGGGGCAGAGCCTGGGTTACAGCCGGGCCTTCTGGTTGGCATATGCCTCCAATTTCTTGATTTCGGTAGCGGTCTCGGTGCTGTACCGGTATGCGGACTTTGTCCGGCTATTGGGGGGCACAGAATACCAGTTGGGTTGGATTGTTGGGGTGGGGATGATCGGAAGTCTCAGCGCCCGACTGGCTTTGGGCAGCGGGATCGATCGCCGAGGACCGAAGCTGGTTTGGCTTCTCTCCCTGATCGGCTTCTGCCTGATCTGTTTCGCCCATTTGGGACTCAGCCGACCAGACACACCGGCCATTTATCTTCTGCGGATCGCTTATTGCTTGGCCGTGGCGGGGATCTTCGGAGCCACCATGGCGTTCGTCTCCAGCCGCATGCCCGTCGAACAGATGGCTGAAATGATCGGCATGCTAGGTACTGCCGGGTTCATGGGCATGGTCGTTGGAGCTCAGGTGGGCGATTGGTTGTGCGGGGCAGCCGAGTTAACCCGAGCGGATGTCGATCGACTATTTGTGGCGGCCGGGCTGATCGGGCTAAGTGCGATCATCTTTGCCGTGTTGGCCACCGGCCAAGCTCGGCCCAGAGCCATCCGCCATCGGCAGCCTCCGATAGGGTATCTATTATGGCGATATCAGCCCGGTCCGATCTTGCTAGTGGCTCTGATTGCCGGGGCAGCCTTAGGGTGGCCTTCCACCTTTTTGGCCACCTATGCAGCAGACCTTAGCATCCCCCGAATTGGGACCTTCTTTACCCTCTATTCACTGACCGCGGTACTAACCCGGGTGCTGACCCGCCGTTGGCCCCAGCAGTTTGGCCTACCTTCTTTGGTCTTGGCAGGATTGGCCATCCTTGCTGCCAGCCAATTTTTCTTCCTGCTGGTCCAAAATGAAGGGACATTAATTCTGCCTGGCCTGACATATGGGATCGGCCATGCTATTCTGTTCCCTAGCCTCGTAGCCGCCGGATGCCGAACGTTTCCCAATCGCCACCGCGGTCTAGGGACCATGCTGATTATGTCCGCCTTTGATTTGGGTACGATGGTAGGTTCCCCCTTGCTGGGAGCAATCATCCACCATGCCCCAACATTGGGCCTGCCAAGTTATCCCACTTTGTTTGTGCTCATGGGAGTGGTTTTGGCCGGCACCGCCCTGTTCTACTGCCTGGTGGTGGCCTCCGGGCACCAGGACACTCCAAACCACGGCAAAGTCTCTCGGGCCCAAAAACCTAATCCCATGCCCCTGGCTGGATCCTCTCTTGGACAGACATCCGGGGCTCGTACGCTTCAGCTAGCCCATCTACATCCTTCCCACAACCCAGAAATTTCTTCCAAAATTTCCCCGTTGGAAACCCAGGCTCAAAGAAACGATCTAGCCAAGCCACATCCACCTGCTCAAACCTCTGGAAAGCTTTCTACCAAACACCCTCTCCCCCAAGCTGGTTAAGTAGTATGGGCCGTGGCCGTCTGCTGCGGGAATTCTATACATTACTTGGGCAAAATAGATAATATAGGAACTTTTTGTAATTCAATGAAATGTTTTTTAAAAACCTCTGCATCATTTAAAGAGGATATCTTTATACCATTTTGGCTGTTCGCCTTTAACACAACATATATGGCTGCTAGCATTGCAAACGCACCATAGATAGTAGCTATCTAGGTAAGGCAATCGAACGTCTAGAGAATTAAATGTTGACAAAGTTACTATATATTCAGTATTGTGCAGAGGTTCCTTTATACCAATTTGCCTTCCATCCCCCTAACCCAATAGATCGGGTTGCTAGCACGGCGAGCAATGGACATAGTAGATATTTGGCTCAGGGCACCGAAAGCCTGCCGAATCAAAAATGGAGAATGTTCACTATATGTTCAGCATTATGTAGAGAGTTCTTTCTCCAGAGTACCCGTTGGCTTCTTTTGAAAGGTTGGTTATCACCCTTTTTGGGGCAATCTGTTGCTGCTGTTGTGTGGGACCTTCTCTAACAGGTGTAAAACAACCAGCCCAACCTTCAGTCTGCCGGAACAATTCAGGCGAATAGGAGACCGGCTCTTATCCCTCTGCCCTGACTGGAGTTTCTAAACTTTCTAACTCGAGTTTTGCCAATTTTTTTCTTACCTGCTTTTGGTTCTGAGAGTTAGAGTTATCTGTGTCTTTGTTCACCCAATTTCCTAACTCCAGTACCTGCAAGCCGTTAGAGTAGCCTTCTTCCGAGCGAGGCCCAAAATGGTAGAAACTTTGAGTCAGAAAAACCTCCTCTTAGCAAATCCCTCATCTCCTATCGCGACCCATAGAGCCGGATAAATTTGGAAAAACTGGATAAACTAGAGAAAAGTAAGTATCTAGATAAACCAAAGATTGCCTTCCCTATGTGAATCTTCCCCGAATTATTAGTTTCAGAGTTTCCCGACCCTCCATGGTTAGTACCATGAGAAGGAGACCAGCTTGGCGAAGGATTGCCTTTGTTTCGTCTCTTTGAGGTGGCCCACGTACTAAGCTTTTCGAAAGGTTGGGCAGTGTGGCCCTCTCAGTGCATCCTGCCCCTTATTAGGCGCCATCCCGAAGCTAGCAACCTTTCCTGGCCTTTCGGAGAAAGCCACTCGCAAGGATAAAAGCAAGGATAAAAGAAATCGGATCCCCTCTTCTGGGTGCAATCTCCCTGCCCCTTCCGGTTCCTGGAGCAAGCAGTGGTATGACCAAGTGAAAATCTCAATGCCTTGCGAGAGAATGTTCGGAACCCTTTTCCTACTAGATCAAAGGCATTTTCAAGTTGGTAAAGTTTGGTAAAGTAAGTGGTTGGGGACAACTACTGGCCTGTGTTTTAGGGCCCGGCCTTGACAGGACCTCTTAGAAAAATAAAAATTAAAAACAGCTTTACAGGGGGAAACGTTGGGTTTCCACTCGGTGGGAAGTGAGGAGTGTGTGTTTTTGCCACAAGATGTTGTATCTTGCATGTTGATTCGCACAATATATGGTAGGATTCCTCTCCCTAACCATAATTCAAGGAAGAGGGTTACCATTTTGGTGGGGGGTGTCTGTGACCCGATCTAGAGAGTTGCTAGCACTGTTCGGACCGACCAATTGTCGCTGATTGAGAAGGAGAACGGACACTTATAGATAGAATCAAAAGTTCATGAAATTCACCATAGGTTCACGATTTTTTGAAAGACGTTGCGATTTTGTGGAAAATTTTTTAAGGTGGTTCAATTTAGAACTTTTAACCGCACAAAGTTTTCCTACCATTTTTTTCGAAGCGGTCAGAGCCCATAGAAGGAACTAGATTGGTATTTTTCTTCGGAGTTTTTGTCTTTCTTAGGAGAGCAAAAAATTTCAGGAACCAGCCTTAGGTAGTTTGCTTGGGGGATTAGCTCAGTTGGGAGAGCGTCTGGATGGCATCCAGAAGGTCAGGGGTTCGAATCCCCTATCCTCCAATAAGTCCTTATGCAGTAAGAAGTTACGACAAGCAAGAGGTTGCACAACTTGGAAATCCCCAAAGGGTTCCGGAACAAGTTTCTCTATTTTGCCAGAACATGCATACACGTGCTGCGCCGCTTTTTGCGCCGCCGGTGCGCCGGAATTTGCGCCGCTGAATGCCAGTATATCTACCCCCTTCTCTGGGTGTTCCCATTGCTTGGCCTCCTCAAACATGCGGTCGGTCGGATCGACGTAATGCCGTAGGGCAATAGAAGGGATGTTGGCTAGCCATTTTGCTACCATTGCCAACGGAAATACTGCTGCCAGATCACTCTCACAACTTGACCGCAAACTATGCCAGAGCCTCGGCCACGATTCTATCCCTGCCCGTTTAAGGTGACGCAAAAGCCCTTGGCCGAAGTTGTACCCGTGCCAGAGGTGCGGCAAAAATTTTGTTTGTAGGGCTAGAGGTTAGAAGTTAGAAGATTAGTAAGTAATTAGGGAACCTCTGCAAAATCCTGAACATCCAGTGAACTTTATGAACTTTTGATTCTTTAGCCATTCCGTTGTCCTGCCAGGCCATCTACTATCTGTTGGGTGCTAGCAATCCTAGCGCCCCTATATGTTGTGTTAGAGGGAGGCCAGCCAAAACGGTATAA
>JANXAQ010000344.1 GCA_025062105.1 Thermoguttaceae bacterium | reverse complement strand
AAACTTCTGAGCCTCTAGTAGGACAAACTCTACCCGAAGACCAGACGCCGTCGAGTTGCCCGCCATTGTGGTGGAATTGGATCACAGAGCATTTTTCACCACTCCCGGGGCCTCGGTGGCTGTGGTGGGTAGTTCTGGGGGGGGCAATCGTCATATGGGGAGTTGCGGATATCCGCCTCCGAGGACTCCCTTGGCCAGAGCGTCCTCTGGAACATAAAACCGATTTTACTGTCTATACCACCGCTGGGGGGGCCTTCTTTACGGGCGAAAATCCCTACGAGGTTACTAATCCCCGGGGTTGGAAATACTTATATCCCCCGCTTTTTGCCCTGGTGGTGGCTCCGTTGAGCCTATTGCCTCCCGCCGAGCAGTGTCTGGTCTGGTATTTCATTTCCGTAGTTTTCTGCTGGGGCTGTTATCGGGAAGCTAGCCGGATCTTGAAGGGATTCAAACTCCAAACACTTCCTCCAGGGCGCAAAATAGCCCCCAAATGGTTGAGTTTTTTAGGGTTTTTGGCATTTCTGGCTGCTTTGTTTCCTACGCTCAATTGCCTGCAACGGGGGCAGGTGGGTGTTTTAAAGCTGTATCTACTGCTTTTGGGTGCAAGACTCGTTTGGCAATCGCCCAGGTGGATAGGCCAGAGCCTGGGGGGTTTGGTCTTAGCAGGGGCGATTGTCCTGAAATTGACGCCTGCTTTGGCCGTCGGGATGCTGCTTTGGAGCCAATTCCTAGCGGTGTTAAGTCCCTGGTGGCGGCGGAGGAAGCCGTCTAAGGATGCCAGTGCCATCCCTGGTACAGCCACAAACTTTATCCAGAATCCTTATTTTGTGTATATTACCGACCAAATTAAACTCCCCTATCACACAACTCTTCACCCCATACAAAATAGCCCCTCGGATAATTCTAACCCCTCCTCTGGTCCGGGAAGGCCTTGGGCCCAAATTGCTCTAGCCCCCTTTGGAGCCACTCTGCTAGGGGTAGCAGCTGGACTGATCCTGTTCTTTTTTCTGATACCGGCCATTGTTCTGGGTTGGCAAAAGAACTTGGAACATCTGGGGTATTGGGCCCGTCGGGTACTGCCTTCGGCTGGAGAGGGGTTCCCTGTGGAAACATTGCCCACCTATGCTTCCCAACAAACTCAGGGCCCAAAACTTTTGCCAGCCAATTATCGGACTGTTCGGAACCAGAGTTTGTCCAATGGGATGTTTCGGCTTGCTTCGCTAGTAGATTATCTCCTGTGGGGTGGCCCGGATGATCGGCGCTTGGATTATGTGGCCACAGCTCCCAATCGGATTATTACTACATCCACTTATCAAACGTTGCAAAAGGCTGTTCGGGGTGTGCTGTTAGTAGCAGTTCTGTTGGCCGGCGGGCTTTTAGGGGTCTCAGGCAGCCGTCTGGGCCAAGGAGCCGCCTTCGGCTTAGGCTGTGTCGGGATATTGGTCCTGTCTCCCGTCTCATGGGGGCATTATTTCATGTTGCTTGCCCCGGGCGTATTGTTTATCCCCTTCTGGCTGCTACAAGAGGGTAGGCCTAGAGCTGCTTTCTGGATGGCTGTGCTTCCGGTCCTGTTATCGGTGTCCCACTATGCATTTCTGGATGTAGCAGGCCGGATGGGACTGCTGGGATTAGGAACGGGAAGTTGGCTTTTGGCTACATGTATATTAGTACTCCAAATCTCTCTTTTCCCCACCTCTGCGGCAGAGCAATCGAATCTCTGCTTGCCAAAGGCCACTTCCGCTATGGTAAACGGCCCCAAGGCAGCCACTTCGGCCAAACGCACCAAAGGAAATACCGCTACCAAAGCATGATTTTCATCACATCACCCTGCAAGCAAGGTTAGCTCTTTTGGGAAAGGAAGCTCTCCATGACGATCCGGGTGGACGCCCCTCATAGCCAGTGCACCAGCCAGCCTTCCTACCACCAGCGACAACGGGATCCGAACCGACCGCTGATTACCGTTGTGGTCCCGGTCTATAACGAAGAAGCATGCTTACCGTCGCTTTACGAGCGGCTTTCGGCGGTCTTGCAGAAGCTGGAGCAACCCTATGAAATCCTCTTTGTGGACGATGGGAGCCGAGATCGCTCCTTGGAGATTATTCGTCAGTTGGCAGCTGAGGATCCGCATATCAGTTATGTGGCTTTTAGCCGAAATTTCGGACACGAAGCCGCCACCACTTGCGGCATCCAACATGCCCAAGGCCAAACAGTGGTTCTGATCGATGCCGATCTTCAGGACCCGCCCGAACTTATCCCCCAAATGCTTGCCTTGTGGGAGGCTGGCTATGATCACATCCACGCCCAGCGCAGCGCCCGATTGGGCGAAACGTGGGTGACGAAACTGACAGCCCACCTTTTTTATCGGGTATTTCGTTGGCTAGCGGGGTTTGAAATCCCGGTGGATACCGGCGACTATCGGCTGATGGACCGCCGGGTAGTAGAGGCCTTCTGCCAACTGCCGGAACGGAACCGATTTGTGCGCGGGTTGGTCAGTTGGACCGGCTTTCGACAAACCACCATCCTCTACACACGCCAACCCCGACACGCTGGCCGCACCAAGTATAACTTCTTCAAACGTCTTCATCTTGCCCTAGATGCCATTACCAGCATGTCGATGGCGCCGCTGCGGGGGATAGGGTATCTGGGAATGGGGATTATGTTTTTAGGTTTGCTGTGTGGGCTGGCAAGTGCCTTTTTGCGACTAACTGGCCTTAGCTCCGTGGGAGCTCATTGGTTTCTGCTTTATGCTCTTATGTTTGTCGGTGGCCTGCAGGTGGCAACCTTGGGTCTATTGGGCGAATATGTGGGCCGAATCTACCGAGAAGTCCAGGCTAAACCACTTTACATTCCGGCCGAAATTCACCAAGCTTCTCTCTGCTTCAGGAAGGCCAATTCGGTTGGATCGGTTGGCATACTGCCCCTATCAGGTGGAAGCGGTACCGCCACCCCAGTCTCACACAAAATAGGCATTAATCCCCCGTCTTCAGAGGTATCTCTTTGAGAAAAGTTACTCCTTCCGTTCCGTTTAATGGATTGGGGCCGCTTTTCTTCTCTCCGCCGGGTGTGGTGGGAAACAGGGGGTAAAGCCAATGGCAGCCGGCATCAAGTCTTTTTGCCTGGTACCCCCGGGAGCCGTTTCCAGCGGAGCTACCCTTTGGCAGGGGTGCTCGCAGCCCTCGCTGTGATACATAAGTTGGCGCTGAAGCCTTCGAACTTCACTTTAGGCAAATCCCAAAAACTCGTTGAACAACGCAGAATGAATACAATAGGCGATCTAGCTAAGACTTTCTTTGAAGCCAACCATTTTTTACTCTTGGAAGTGATTCTCCTAAATGCTGCAATTTCTCCCCAAAGTAACGATTAGCTACGTTTTAAAGATTTGACATCTCCCTATTGAGAGGAACACTTGCCGCCGTGGTGAGGGTAAATACATGCCAAAGATGTGTAAACAGCGAGGCTAGCCGCTGGGGGGTCTATTCGCTTGTACTGCGGAGGAGAACGGTTTCCCCTACGTCTGTTTCCACTACATCCTTAGTAGGGGAATCTATTTAGCTCAACTTTTGCCATTTTTCCTAACTCCTTGTGTTTCCAGGCGTGAGGCCGAAGGGGGCCTTTGTTCATACAAAACTCCAATACTCATAAAGAGTTAGAGCATCCCTCTTCCGGGATGAAGCCAAAGACGAAACTCGAGATTTAGGGGGGATTTTTCAAAGCAAGCCAACTTTGCCACAAACACAGTTTTTAGGAATAACTCTCACACTGGCCATGTTTTTATACACAGAAGTTGAGTTCAGAGGATCGGACATGAGTTTAGGAAAATTACGATAGTCAGCTGAAAGGCAAAGAATAGACAAAATAGGCAATATAGGAAACCCGATTTCCGCAACCAAACACCTCCTGATTCTCCATGAGCTTTCCCTACTGGAAAAGGACCCGTTGAGTTGTGTTGAGAGGTTGGTTATCCACCTATTTGAGGTAATAATTCTCCTCCGTTACGAGGGGAAATACTTTCCCAAAGAAAGCGGCTCTTAGGAGGGATTGCATTCGTTTGGCCAAATCCGATCGGGAATCGGCCCAGCTGAGACTGCTTCTAGATTTTTTCTGTTTTGTTTATTCGATTTAATCTACTTAAACGGGCTTTTTTTCCTAAAACTTGCTACTTTGCCAGATTATGCCGACGTAGTATTATTGAAGGGTTCTGATGCGGAATGATTTGGCCCATGGGCCGTTCCCCCTGGATTCCATAGGACATTTGGCAAAGTAGGAGAGACCAGTGAGTATTCATAATTTGAATAAGATTTTTAATCCCTATCGGGTAGCCGTTATCGGGGCAAGCGATAACCCGTCAAGTGTGGGATATACGGTTTTAAAGAATCTAGTCGGCTCTGGGTTTCGGGGGGTGGTTTATCCGGTCAATCCCAATCGGGAGGCCGTGCAGGGGATCCAGGCGTATCCAGACGTACAGCATTTGCCTCATCCTCCCGATTTGGCTGTCATCTGCACTCCGGCTCCTACGGTACCCGGCTTAGTTCGGCAGTTGGGCGAAGTGGGCACCTTAGGGCTAGTGATCATCTCGGCTGGTTTCCGGGAAATCGGCGAGGAAGGCAGAAAACTGGAAGAGCAGATTTTGCAGGAGCAAGCCAAGTTTCCCGGAATGCGGATCTTGGGGCCGAACTGTCTGGGTATTATCGTGCCGAAGCTTCATCTGAACGCCAGTTTTGCGGCAGCTACGCCCCGGCCGGGCCATATTGGCTTTATCTCCCAGTCAGGGGCTTTGTGTACATCAGTTTTGGATTGGGCGTTGGACGAAGGGATTGGTTTTTCCTACTTTGTCTCGGTTGGCAATATGATCGACGTGAGTATTGCCGACCTGATCGACTATTTCGGTTCGCAGACCGAAACGCAGTCCATCATTTTGTATATTGAGTCGATTACCGAGGCCAGGGAGTTTATGTCGGCGGCTCGTGCCTTTGCGCGCACGAAGCCGATCGTCGCTTACAAAGCAGGCCGATTCCAGGAGTCGGCACAGGCCGCCGCTAGTCATACCGGTGCCATGGCCGGCGTGGATGCCGTCTATGAAGCCGCCTTCCAGCGGGCCGGCATTGTCCGAGTCTTTGAAGTGGATGACATGTTTGATTGTGCGGAGCTATTGGCCCGGCAGCAACCGCCCAAGGGTGATCGGTTGGCTATCGTAACCAATGCCGGTGGCCCCGGTGTAATGACCACAGATACATTAATTTCCATGGATGGTCATTTAGCCACTTTAACTCAGGAGACCATCGATACGCTCAACAGCTTCCTGCCGCCGTTTTGGTCCCACGGGAACCCGGTGGACGTTTTGGGCGATGCACCGCCGGAACGCTACGCTAAAGCGGTTGATACGGTGCTAAAGGATCCAAATGTGGATGCTGTTTTGGTGATTTTGACGCCGCAGGCGATGACGGATCCGACCGGCACGGCCCGTGCCGTAGCGGAGGTAGCTGGCCGATCTCGAAAACCGGTCTTGGCCGCCTGGATGGGAGGCCGCTCCGTGGCCCAAGGCTTACAGATCTTCAACGAAGCCGGCATCCCCTCCTACACCACGCCCGAAAAAGCCGTTCGGGCCTTCATGCATCTGGTGCATTATGCCCGGAATCTGGAAATCCTGCACGAAACCCCGCGGGATATTCCTATGTCTTTTCGCCTGGATCGGCAGCGATTGCGTCCGGTTTTTGATAGCGTTTTGGCCGAGGGCGCCGACATCCTTTCCGAGCCGCTCTCTAAGGCATTTTTGGAGGCGTATGAGATTCCTGTTACTCGGCCGCACTTGGCTCGCACGCCCGAAGAAGCCATCGCCATTGCCCATCAGATCGGGTATCCTGTAGTACTAAAAATTCATTCCCCACAAATTACCCATAAAACCGACGTCGGCGGCGTGGTGCTGAACGTCAACTCCGATGAAGGAGTTCGCACGGCCTTTGCCGAAATTATTCAGCGGGCAAAAGAACGTCGGCCCGACGCAACAATCATTGGGGTAACTGTGCAAAAACATATTACCCGCGGCAATGACGTCGAACTGATTATCGGCAGCAAAAAGGACCCGGTCTTCGGCGTGGTGCTCATGGTGGGCATGGGCGGTGTGGCAGCCGAAGTATTCCGAGATCGGGCCTTGTCGTTGCCGCCTCTGAACGAAGTGCTGGCCCGCCGGATGCTTGAATCCCTGAAATCTTGGCCGCTGCTTCGCGGCTATCGTGGGCGGCCCGGCGTGAACATTGATCGGCTGATCGAAATCCTGATGCGATTCTCCTACCTGGTGGCCGACTACCCCGAAATCCGAGAAATCGACGTCAACCCGTTGCTGGTTACCCCTAAGGACGCCATTGCCTTGGATGCCCGGGTGATCGTGGATCGGGAAGTCATTGTGCATGGCGCCCGACCCTATTCGCATCTGGCCATCCGGCCTTATCCAGAAGAATTCGTCACCCAACGAACGCTCAAAGATGGTACGGTGGTTACCCTGCGGCCGATCAAACCGGAAGACGAGCCGATGTGGCATGAACTTTTGGCCAATTGCTCCACCCAAACCATCTGGTTCCGCTTCCGATATCTATTCAAACAGACCACCCATGAAATGGCCACCCGCTATTGCTTCATCGACTACGACCGCGAAATCGGCATTGTGGCCGAGATCGAGGAAGACGGCCAACAGAAACTCATCGGCGTGGGCCGATTGGTGGCCGACATGAACCACGAAGAAGCCGAGTATGCCGTCATCGTGGTCGATCGCTGGCATGGCCGAGGCTTGGGCGGCCTCTTGACGGATTACTGCTTGGAAGTAGCCCATCGGTGGGGCGTTAAACGTGTGGTGGCCGAAACCACCAAAGACAATGCCCGAATGCTGGCCACCTTCCGCAACCGTGGGTTTGAATTCATCGAACGGCCCGACGAAGACGTCATCCTCGTCCGCAAAGAAGTAGCCTAGGCGTCCCTTAACGCCTTCCCCATTCCTACCGGAAAGCAAGGAAAATCCCGGCTTGAGTTTTGCCATTTTTCCTCACTGGTTTTCCCGCCACTAGTTACGGCGAAACCTCCTTTTGTTCACCCAATTTCCTATGGCCAATTGTTACAAGTAGAAGGTAGAGCTTTCTGCTTCGGGGAGTTCAAAAATGGCAAAACCCGAGCTAAAAATTTCCAACAAAACGCAAATCCAAATGCTCCTGAGATGCTACAAGTCCCGCTAGAGACTGGTAGGATCGCTCACTTAGTGAGAGGCTTTCAATCATCCCCGTTTCTCGTTCGGCGGAAGGGTTCATGTGTTTCCTGGAAACACGGTAGGATGTAGGGATGCTCCGTACTTGGTGGCTATTTTCTCTTCTTGCTTGTGCCGTCTGAAGGGTGGCAAAGAATCGGTGGTCTGTTAGCAGTGAGTAGCTCTGACTGCTATCTATCCTACCTCTGCTGATTTGCCCGGATGTCTATCAGCTCGAATTTCGCCATTTTTGTAACTCCCTTTATTTTAGGAAGTTAGGTTTTCGGATTCTTTGTTCAGTAAATTTCCTAAGCTCGACTTTTGCCAGTTTAGGCCTTCTCCTGGAAGGGGGAAACTCTAACTCCTTGGAACTATTGGACTTAGGACATTGTGTGAACAAAAGGAAGTCTCGTCGTAACTACTGGAAACCAAAGAGGTTAGGGAAAATAGCAAAAGTCGAGCTAAGAGGCTGTCTGAAAAGGGATTAGCCAGTCTTCCTTATTCGACTGGCCGATGAAGTGTAGGGGGAGCCAAAGTGTTCAAATCTTGGGCTCGCCCCTGTTAGTGGGAAAACAACTTGGCAGTCGAACGAGCCAAAAATCTCTTTTTAAGAGGCTGTCTGGAAATCCATCTTTAGAGGAAATCAGATCAGTAGCTGGATTACCGAGAATTCCGAACGTACCTATTTTCTCCGTCTGTTGTTAGGCAATCCGGTTAATACAAACCCTATTAGGAAACGGCCAAATCTTGATTTCCGAACCTAAGTCCAAGATTTTCAAACAGTAGGAACATCTCACAGAGCCTGCACTCTGGAAATTGGCAAAAGTCTAGAGCAGGCTTTGCTACAGAAGTTGGTCTGTTTCTTAAGAGAAAATGGTTTCCCCCGGAGCAGAGAATATAATGGGAAGTAACGGATTGCCGATGGGGGCTCTTAGTAAAAGGTCTGTGAGTAGGCAAACAATCCAGGAGTTAGCCGGATGAGAAAATATATTGTGAGTTTGGCGGTAATTTTGGTAGGAGCGGCGGTTGGGCAGGCGGCGGATTGGCCTACGCTGCGGGGCAATGTCCAACGCACCGGATTCATTCCCACCGAACTACGCCGGCCGTTTCAGCTCGTGTGGGTCCGGCATTTTCATCAGGAACGTATCAGCACCAGTGCCGAACCCATAGTAGGCGATGGAAAAGTATTCGTCGGTACCCATAGCGGTAATCTCTACGCTCTCAGTGCTCAGACTGGGGAACCGATCTGGTGGTTTAAGGCTAATGGAGCCTTTTTGCATTCGCCGGCTTACGAAGCAGGGCTGGTGGTAGCGGCTAGTACCGACGGAGGCCTGTATGCAGTGGAGTCGGCCACAGGCAAGCTACGATGGAGCCAGTTTGTGGATCGAGGCGGGTTTGCCGCTTCGCCTACGATTGCCGAGGGCATCGTATTTATCGGCGCACGGACGGGCCAGTTTGTGGCCGTGGATCTGCAAACTGGCAAAGTGCGTTGGCAAAAGCGACTGGAGGCACCCGTTCGGCAGACGGCTTCCGTGGGTTGGGGTCGGGTTTTTGTGACCGCTGAGGATTTGCGCCTCCGATGCCTGGCGACCAAAACCGGTCAATTGCTCTGGACTAGCCCAGTCCTGATAGGCCAAACTGCTCGCGATTATTATCCGGTGCTCTGGGAACACCAAGGCCAGCGCCGGGTCGTAGTCCGAACGAATCCCGTGATCAATATGTCCGATCGAATCCATCAGGATCGGCATTTTCTCTGCCGACAGGCCAAGGTCGATGACAGCCATTGGGAGAAGTTAGACCAGTGGTGTAAAAGCTCGGCTGCCCTAGGCACCCCAGAACTGTGGGCCCAGGAGCAAAAAGCCATCGTCCAGTACCTCAAGCAGGAGCCGGGGGCTAGGACGTTTTTCTGGTTCGATGCCGACTCAGGCAAGCTGCTGGAGCCAGCACCGGTGCTATGGGCCGCCGGCTGCCAAGCGGTAGGCCTCCCGCCCGTCGTGTTGCCCGAGGGTCGAGCTTTGGTCTTTTATCGCAGTGCGTACGGCAACTGGAATCTTGGCGTAGCACCGCTGGTGGCGCTGGGGCTATTGGATTTAGACGGCCGAATAGAGCCTCTGCATCACAAGCATGCCATGCAGCCACCCTGGAACACCTTCTGGGGCACTGCCGACGAAAGCCAAAATTTCGTCGGAGCAGGCCAGAGCGTTTTGATCGTCCATCAGGGCACGTTAAGCGGTTTTGATCTGAAAAGCAAGGAACTTTTCCACATTGCCGGCAATCGGGACACCTGGGGAGGTTTCCGGAACCTGCCCTGGGCGCGGAATGAATGGCATGGTCCTGGCCGGGGTGGTGTGGCTGTGGCCGACGGCCGTCTCTACTGGCAAACCGGAAGTCGGATTCTTTGCATTGCCGCTGCTCAGCAAGGTCCGCCGGCCCAAGATCAGGCCATCTTGGGAGAAAAAATCCCGTCTGTGCAAGCTCCTCCGACCCCACTGCAGATTCCGAAAAACGCCTTGGCCGAAGCAGTATCCGAATTGATTGGGCAAGACTGGGCGCCAGCTATGATGGAGCCGGGGTTACATGGCCGGCAGCTTCTGTTTGATAACAGCGGAGAGGTTTTCGAAACCCTGGCCAGGGCGTATCCCTATCTACCAAAGGAGTTGCAGGAGCAGGTGCAAAAGTTTTTAGCCCAGCAGTGGGAGCAGTATCCGCCGTTTTCTCGCTCGGCCTGGTATCCCCCCCGCCAAGGGCAACGCCGAGAGTTTTACCCGATCCCCAGGGAGATATTGCTTCCGGCCGAAGCCCAACCGTTATACCATCCGTTTGGCAACATCAGTGCCGTTTGGCTCTATGCCCAACGGTGTGGGCAATGGGATCGGCTGCAAAAAAGTTGGCCGCAGATTCGAGCTTGTTTTGAGGATTTCCAAAAAACCGGCTGGCAACTGAACCCAGAGCGAGGAGACCTATGGGCCAATAGGTATATCAGTTCATTGATGGCGATGGCCCAGATGGCTCAAAAGATGGAAGACACTCTGCTGGCTCAACAGGCCAAGACGCTGGCGGATCAGCAGACCAAGCGGCTGGTGCAGTGGTGGCGGCAAACCGCCGAGCAAATCAGCCTACCTATTATCTCCGACATCCGAGCATGGGACAATTTGATTGGACGGGGAGACGGCCTGTTCTACACCCTCCGCCCCCATCGGGCGAAAATTGCTCTATTTCATGATCTTAGCCCAGAACTGGCTGGCATCCTCCGAGCCGAAGCCCCCGAGGCAATTGAAAAAGTTTGGCGCAGCTTTGAAACCCTCTGTGCCACCTGGCATCTGGTGGGCGAAGAACGGCAGGTCCACTACGGCGAAAACTTTGTGGATCCGCCGGACTTGGCCCTCAGTGCGTTTCAGGCGCTAGCTTGGCTGCGAAAGGCAAGCCGGGAGGAATTGGCCCAACGAGTCGATTTACCATTCTGCCGAGCCGATTTGGCTTATATAACCAAATTAGCGATCCTCGAGGAAACGAGGTAGGCAGTGGGTTTCAGCTGCGGCAAAAGTTCTTCCAGCAGGTGGCATATTTTCATCTTGGGCCCTGAAAATCAATGTTTCAGGCCAGCCGACGAGCTGCTCGCCTAGGGCAACCGCTAGGAGATATTCTTCTTCTAAGACAGGTTCCTCTATGCTAGGATATCTAGCATATCAATATATCAATATATCAATATGTATAGGCGCACTCCGAGAGCTCTTTTGCCGTTTAGATAACTTCCGGAATAGCAAATCTGGAACAGTCTCTCCGTATGGAGTGCACTTCTCTTTTCCTATCCCCCGACGGAAGACTCGCACCGATAGAGTCTGTTGAAAGGGTGTCGGCAGTCTGCGGAGGTTTTGCTTCATCGGCCCGGCAAAGGGATACAGCGGAGGCCAGCTGTTGAAAGGTTGTCCCCAGTCTGGGAAGGTTTTGCCCATTACCGGTCAGTTTTGCTTCGGTTTTGGTGGGTTTAGGCCTCCGACCGGAAACGGTTTCAACAGAGCCGCAGCGATACACATCTTTGGAACGTGTTTCTCCTCACAACGGCAGGAGATTTTGAGCTTCCATGAAAATCCCGGAAACCAGAAGGGCCATTTTCCCGTACATAAAAAGAGGGAGAAAACCTCATTTTGTTAGAAGTTCTGTGCTCCCAATAGGAGGATAACGAATCTTTTAAAAGAAGCTAATTGTTAGTTTGGAGAAATTGCATCCTCTAGGAAAAATCACATAGGAGATCAAAAAGTGCTTGGTTTCAGAAACTGGTTTGGCTACATGGCCTATTTTATCCATGCTGTATTCTTTAACGAGGGTTCGGGATTTGCCTAAAGGGGGATGCCAGAACACTTCCACACTAATCTAATTTGTGCATCACAGCAAGCGGGACAGAGGCAGAGTGGTAAGGAAACGAAAGGTCGTCGCTTTTTTGCATAAGCAGCTGGTATTGCCCAATGCAATATTGGCCCACGTGGGTGGGCAGCAACCGTCTCGTACACTTGGCTGAAATATTCCATAAAAGATCATGGGGACCTCAGCAAAATCATGAACATATAGTGAAGTGCAGGTTCTTTTGATTTGAGAGGCATTCAATACGGGAACCTATGCAAAATCCTGAACATGTAATGAACTTTATGGACTTTTGATTCTATAGCCGTGCGGTTCTTCTATCCGAACACCTACTATCTATTGGATGCTAGCAATACTCGAGCTCTATATGTGGTGTTAGAGGAAGGACAGCCAAAATGGTATCAAAATATCCCCCTTGAATTATGCAGAGGTTTTATAGAAATATCTTTCTCGAATTATGCGGAGGTTCCTACGTACTCGACTTTTGCCATTTTTAGCTCTCTCCCGGAGGGGAAAAGTTCTAACTTCTTGTAACTATTGGACTTAGGAAATTGGGTGAACAAAAGGATGTTTCGGCGTAACTCTTGGAAGCAAAAGCAGTTAGGAAAAATGGCAAAAATCGAGTACGTACTATAGGCACATTTAAGTTGCTAGCAATATTACCCCCCTATTTGCGGCGTTGTACAGATTATGGTCAACTCTGCGGCGATAGCGAGTATGACCATGGGCAGTGAAACTATATTAATCACCACTGGCCACACTGCCCGATCAATCCCCCCAACTGATTCGCACCTTACAATAGCAATTATGTAAAGTCGGCACAATGGTGGGTGGATCGGGTCCACAAGAACTGCCAGTCCCTTTATGGAAGGAGCTTCGCCGAGGTGCCCACAGCCTGAGGCTAATGTGCTGTCCTGAAATTGGGATTTGGGCGGTTTCCAATGGGTTTCGGGCGACCGACTCCTATCCTTCAGACTCATTAAAAAACAGGGATTTTGGGAACTCTGGGGGATTTAGGAAGGAAACCCCTTTCATCATAGAGAATGCTTTTTAGGAGAGCCTCTAAGCTCGATTTTGGATTGTCCCTAAGTCCTTTTGTTTCCTGTAGTTACGACGAGACCTCCTTTTGCCCGCACAATTTCCGAAGTCCAATAGTTCCAAGGACTTAGAGTTTTCTCCTTCCGGCAGAAGGCCTAAAATGGCAAAAGTCGAGCTAAGGCCTTCTGCGCCGGTGAGCCACTACGAAACTCACTCCTTCAGGGTTTGAGCGCGGTGTAATTTGCGTCCCACTCCTTAGTGGCTGGCCAGTGGAGCAAAAGAACTTACCCTCCCCCTTGCCCCTTAGCAACCAACTCGCTCTCCCTCCGACAAGAGCTCAGAGGCTATGCCGAAATGGCAATTTATGGGAAAAAATGTTTACTTTTCCGAATTCCCCAGAATCCGCAACCGTCCCATTTTACATGGCTGTCCATGGAAGGACTGGACAATTCAAAATCCATCGTGAAACCTCAACAATCCAATTTCCGGGCAGCATCTGGGCTCGACTTTTGCCATTTTTTTCTAATTTGATTTACCTCCAGGAGTTCCGGCAGATCCTCTTTGTTCACATAATTTCCTAACCCCACTTATTCCAAGCAGTTAGAGCTTTCCTCTTTCGGCAGGAAGCCCAAAATAGCAAACGTGGAGCTCAAAGTGCCTGGGGAAACCACCGCAGGTCCAATAATAGAGTCTCCCAAGCGAGGCTTTCAGTAGTCTTTAGCTGCTGAGTAGGCTGAGCAGGAGGTTAGTCTTCCCAAAGGAACCAAAATTTGCGATAATCTTTTCAGGCGTCACCTGCGTAGAGAAAAAAGGTAGGATTGGCCGGAAGCCTTCGAAAAGGTCCCTTCTCTTAACCGAAAAGGAGCTAATGGAATGTCCCACGTCTGCATCCGATTCCGAATTGCCTGGTTGTTTGTGGCGGTCAGTGTGTTGGCTGTGGCCTGTATTTTTCTACCCCAAGCGCCGCTTCATGCGGTAGCCACCGATTCGAATGCCAATTGTCTTATAGCCACGGGACCGGTGGATGCCGCGGTAGAGGCCGTGTATGTGTTGGATGCCCTGACGGGAGATTTGAAAGCGGCAGTGGTTTCTAAACGTCAGCCTGGCTTCCAAGCCCAATACGTCCGAAACATTTTGGCCGATTTCCAGCTGGAACAGGGGAAAAAACCGAGCTTCCTGATGGTAACTGGTATTGCCGACATCGCCCGTTCCCCTGGGGGGGTTCGACCGGCTTCCAGCTTGGTTTACGTGGCCGAAGTCAACACTGGGGTGCTCTGTGCGTATGTGATTCCCTGGTCGCCGGAGGCCCATGCGGCGGATAAACCGATAACGGCCGCTCTGATGCCTTGGGGAATGTGGAAGTTCCGAACCGCCGCAGTACGAGAATAAGAAACTCGAAGCTGGATTTTTGTTATTTTGCCTAACCTCGAGTTTTGCCATTTTAGGCCCTGCCGAAAAGGGAAAGTTGTAACTGGTTAGAATCATTCATGGTAGGAAATCGAGTGCACAAAAGGAGTATTCGCCGTAACTCACAAAGACAAGCCAAGTTAGAAAAAATGACAAAAGTCAAGCGAACAACATCTCGCAAAAAAGCTAGCTAGATGGTTCTGAGATGCTGTTTGCATCCTTGAGGGTGGTGGTTGTTCGTTAGATGTTTTGGTGGCTCCAGTCTCCGAAGCAATTACTTGTCGGTTGGCTGTGTTGAAAAGCCGTTCAGAGTCGGGGGAAGTTTTAGCCATGCTGGTCGCGTTGGGAGCGGTTTTGGTAGGTTTAGGCCTCAGGCCGAGAAGGGTTTCAATAGCCCTTGTCGGGCAATAGGAATGTCCCCGGTTCCGTTGGATAATTCGGGTGAATAGCTAGGCGGTGGGCCAACATGCTTTTCCCCCTCTTTCCCACGCCATAGTGGCCAGACGGCGAAAACCCAGCGATTGTCCCTAACGGCAATATGTCTTTCGTATTCTCCTTATGGCAGGAGGCTTCCCTTTCATGGATGACCCCAAAGGCTCAAGCCTCTCCGTGCCCCAAGCTAGTTGGGTTTCTCTCAGCCCGCTGAGTCTCAGACAACTAGGTATCATATTGGTAGGTTTGTCAGCCTGCTGGATTAGTGCCGGTTCAGTTGGGCTGCTGGGGACGGCGCTTCGCCATGGGTTGGTCTGGATGCTTGTGGGGGGGCTGATGGTTTTGGCTTGGCCAGGCCGAGCTGTCTGGCTAGGCCGTGGGATGGCTGCTGCAGCGATTGATTGGCCCGGCAGCCTTAGGAGACCGGAAACGCTCTTAGCGACAGCAGCCCTTTTGCTGACGGTTATCCTTTTTGCAGCCGATTGTCATCCGCTGTTGAATCTTTTGGCGGTGGTGGTGCCAGTGGCCGGCTTGGCCAGTCTTCAGGAGGGCCGCCCTCGCTCTATTCTTATCAGTGTGGCCTTGGCGGGACTGATGTTCTGTTGGCATCGGTTGGCAATGATGAGTATTCCCTCCTATTGGCATTTGGCCGACTGGGCAAGCGGTTGGCTAGGAAGGTTGGCCGGTTACTTAGCAGGCCAACCCCTCGAACTGGGTGCTACCTATGCGGGGCTTGACTTTTTGGTCCTCAGCTTTGCCTGGTGTCTGGTCTGGGGAAGGCAAATGGGGCTGTTTAGATGGAAATCAATCCTTGCTGTAATAATGCTCATTTTTTTTGCCCACTTGGTTTATTTGGTTGGATTGAGTTGGCTGCCGATTTTGAAGGAAAAACTGCCCCCTCCGAGTCCCCAGCCAGAATTTCATGTGTATATCCCTAGGCCTTGGAGTTGGTCGGAAGCCCTGAAAAGTATTTTGCCATGGAGTTTTCCCTGGGTGGCAATGGCTATTCACCTTGCCACTGTCGGTTTGACGGCCCGGTGGCTAGGATGCCCTCAAGATTCTTCTGATGTGGTTGTGTCTTCTAAAGATTGGCAGCCTTTACCACCCAGTTCTGGAAAAGCCCAAAAAAATCCCCAAACACCGTGGAAGCAAATCGCTTTAGAAGCTGGCCCATTGCTTTTAACCATTCTGTGGGGAGGTATATCCCTTTTTTGGGGGGGTCCGAGAAATTTGGCTGGGAAAAAAATTCTTGCCTATACTCCCCATCCGGAAGCTTGGATCCTGCCTCAGCCCGACCAACATACACGCTCCGAGCCGGGTGCGTATAGTATGTTGCCTGAATTGGTCTTGAGTTTCGGAGGCCGATGGCGTTTTTCCGCATACCTCACCGAGCAAGAACTCCAACAGACCGACCTACTTCTGTTAGTCGGTGATGCAGGAACTTTATCCTCCCAACAGGTTGCTGCGGTATGCAAATATGTTGAGTCAGGCGGAAGTCTGCTGGCGGCCTGTGGACAGGCTCGGCCTTCTAGGATCGAGGAAACCTTGTCGGTCCCCGCGTTATTAGCTAATTGGGGGCTAGAGGTTCAACAGGAAACAGCAGTTTCTCCCGTAGGCCAGTTATTAGAAGGACTTTGGCCTATGTGCCATCCAGCCGCCTGCAACATAGCCCCCCAACCTAGCCCAGGGTATTATCTTGGTTTAAGTCGATCGGCTACTTTGAAACCTGCTTTTGGTCGCGGCAATCCGATCCTAGTGGCTCAGTGGGGTTATGGGGAACCGGATGGGCAAGGAGTTCGAACCGATCTCTTTGCTCAGTATGAGGCAGGGGAACGGCTGGGCGATCTGATTTTAGCTGCGGAAAGCAGGGTAGGCTTGGGGCGGGTCTGTGTGCTGGCGAGCGATGCATGGCTTCGGAATGAGAACTTGCCTAGTTGCTATGAGTTCGTAGCTGGGCTGTTGAGCTACTTGGCCCATCAGCAAGGAAGTCCAGCCGATCCATGGCGGCAGGTGTTCGGTTGGGTTGCTGGGCTGGTGTTGGTGGGGCTAGTGGCTTGGCGCCCCAGGCCAACGGTCCTGGCTATCATCGGTGGAGTACTGGGGCTAATGCTGCTAGCAGGTTGGTGGCAAAGCAGCCAGGCAAGCCGACTACTCCCCCAGCTTCCCGGAAAAGAACAACTTGGTGCCAGGCTATCGTCTGCACAACCGACTGCTGGTGTTCCTTTAGCGCTGGGCGGTTCTTCTTCCCTGGGGGCTGGTGGGGGGGAGCTTGTCGGCCCCCGAGGGCTTCCTTTGGCCTACATCGATGCCTCACACATGGAAGCCTATAGCCTTGAGGCTTTACATCCGGACGGTCTGGGCCGACTGTTTTTAACTCTGTTACAGGCTGGCTACCTACCGCTTTTGGCCCCGGATATGAAACCAGATCGACTCCAGACGGCAGCAGTTTGGCTATCGATAGCTCCGGCTCGACATTTCACTAGCGCCGAACGGGCCGCCCTTGACCAGTATGTGCGCCACGGAGGCACTTTCATTGCTATGGCCGGGGCTGAGGATGCCGAGCCGCTCCGCCCCTTGCTGGCAAGCTGGGGATTGAGCATTCGCCGCTGTCCGGTTGGTCCTGGCCAAACAGAGCCCGAAGCCGAGCCGATCGGTGAATCTCCCGGGCCCGGCGAACATCCAGATCACTACGGCCGGCTTCGCACCTATTATCTAAATGCCAAACACTACGGCCGGGGCGATTATATGGTAGCTGTTACCCTGTTTGCCCCCTGGCCGGTCGAAACCATTTCTCCCGAGAGCCAGTTGCCGGTCGGAGATGCCGATGTACTCGTGCGCGGCTATAACAATGCACCTATCGTCATCCATCGGCAAATCGGCAGCGGGAGTGTGGTCCTGATTGGGGATACCTATTTTGCCACCAACAAAAATTTTGACCAGACCGACGCTCAGCCCACAGAGACGACGATCGAAAACGCCCATTTTTGGCGGTGGATGCTTACTCGGGTAACTCACCAAAATGAATGGGTCCCGCCAGATCCCAAGCAATGGAAAGCCATGCTGCCTTCCGAAGAACTACCCATTCGGCCCACCGAGACGAAACTCTAAGCTTGACTTTTGCCGTTTTTCTTAACGCTCTTTGTTTTCAGTAGGTAAGACAAAACCTCCTTTCACCCAGTTTTCCAAAATCTCTAACAAGGAGTTAGAGCATGGCTCTTCCAACTCGACTTTTGGCATTTTTGGCCTCGTCCCGGAAGGAGAAAGTTATGACTTCTTGTAACTATTGGACTTAGGAAATTGGGCGAACAAAAGGAGGTTTCGTCGTAAATCCGGAAGCAAAGGAGTTAGGGAAAATGGCAAAAGTCGAGTTCCAGAGGAGTCCAAAAATGGCAAAAGTGAAGTTTTGAGGTTGGCTTGAAAAAGCATTTCCAGGACGAAAGCAGTTTTCCTTCCTGAAATTTCCCAGAATCCTCAAGGTTCTATTTTTTCCAGGAGCGTGGATTAAAAGACCAGCCAGCCAAAGAACCATTAGACCCCAAATCCCAATTTCAGGAAAGCTTGTGAGCAGGCTGGTCAAAGGTTGGATTCTCTTCTCGGCAGAAGGTTTCTCAGAAAAATGGAGGCTCGCTGGAATAAACGCGGCAAATCGAACCAGACGGAGTTAGGAGAAAAAAGCTGATGCCTATTTGGTTTGGCTTAGCTCTGTTAACGGTCGGATGGTTATGGGGCATCCATTATTTTGCGCCGGCGCAGCCGGTCTGGTATTTAGCCAGTCTGGCAGGATCGCTACTTCTCTTAGCACTGGGCTTCCGGAACTCTTTCCAGAATTCATCTTGGGAAAATCCGAGGCCGGCTTTGGAGAATCTGGCTCTATGCTGCTCGGAAACCAAACCAACTGTCCGCTCGTCCAACCGACCGAGCGGCGCTCGGATTTCAGAAACGGGAGACCAGCGAGTTTGGCAGACCGAGCCTTCCGTAGATGCACATATATCCAATCTCGCCCGATTTGGTGTGGCGGCGTTTGTTTTGGTACCGGTTTGGTTTTGGCCTTGGCCGCAAAAGGTAGGGCCCCTTCTAATGCTGGCTGGTTGGTTGGGTCTATGGCTGGCCGAAATCTGGCCATTAGTTGGCCTTCCGACTCGGCGGCTTTGCATGGCCTGCCTCCTGGCTGGTACCGTGCTGGTCTGCCAACTGCTGATGCTCGAAGCATACATGGGGCAGACGGCACGCAGTCATGAACTGCCCATTTGGCTTCGGCCGGTTGCTGTGGGTTTGGCAAAACTGTTACAGCCCGAAGCCACCGCCACCGGTCCCAACCTTGTCTTTCGGGTCCTGGGTCAGCCGCACCGAATCGCCCTGTGCTGGGAGTGGTTCCTCGACCCGGCCACAGTGCTCTTTTTTACTGGAGCTATCGTCTGGCTAGCTTGGCAGTGTTTGGCCTCAGCCTCAATGGGCAGCAGATGGAACTGTTGGTTGCGAGGCTTCCGCCGATTATGCGGCCTGATGGCCCTTTGGATTCCAGTTCGCTGGATGCTGGTTTTGGGCCTGTATCTACACCGGGCTAGTCTGGAGGGCGTAGGAGGAGAGCATTTAGCCATTGCTCAGATGTTTAGTCCATGGTTCCATTTGCTTTTGTTGCAAGGTCTGGTTTTAGGAGCAGCATGGTTGTTCCGGGATTTTCCCTCTCCTGCGAGCAGCCCGGCCCCAGCTCGGACCGAAAGACCGGCTCTTCCGGCAAAAAGCAATCAGCCTCCGGAAAGTGCTCCGGAACTGGTAGATAGAGCGATTCCACGGAACGGTCGGATGTGCTTGGCGATGGTATCGGTGGCTATTGGGGCAGCTTTCGTTGCTACCGCTGTGGTCTGGACTCCTGTCGGGCAACCAAAGCAGGGGCGGGTTCTGATCGTCGAACGCCACAGCCAGTGGGAGCCTACCCTACGGGCGTACGATACCAGCTGGTACGGCGAACCGTCCGGCTATAACTATCGCTTGATCTATGATTTTTGCAGCCACTTTTTCCAGATGGGTCGTATTTTGGAATCCGAACCTATCACCGAGGCACGCCTTCAGGAATGTGATATTTTAATCATCAAAATCCCTACCGCCCCTTATCCGCCGGAAGAAATTGAGGCGATTCATCGGTTTGTGGCCAACGGGGGCAGTCTGCTGCTAATCGGCGATCATACGAATGTCTTCCGGTCGAGCACCTACTTGAATGCAATTTGCCGACCGATGGGATTTACTTTCCGGCACGATCTACTGTTTTGCATCGGTTCCCCTTATGAGCAGGGTTATCGTCGGCCCTGGCCAGTGCATCCGGCAGTAGCCCTTGTGCCGAGGATGGATTTTGCGGTTTCCTGTTCGATTGATCCTGGCCGCAGTTGGGGGCGGGCTGTGATCCGTAGCACCGGTCTGTGGAGCCTACCGGCGGCCTATGAGGCAAGCAATTACCATCCTCAGGCCGAATATCTGCCCCATTTGCGGGCCGGTGCTTTTGTTCAACTGTGGAGTACCAGTTACGGCCGAGGTCGGGTGTTGGCCTTTACCGATTCGACCATCTTCTCCAATTTCTGTGTCTTCCAGCCGGGAAAAGCAGAACTTTTTGTGAATATGCTGGAATGGCTTAATCACAGCAGTCCGCTGGATCCTTTGCCGATTCAAACGGCTATCCGCTTGGTAGTAGCACTTGTAGGCTTGGTGTTAGCGGCCGTCGGGTGCTGGAAGGCCTATCCGCCGGCCATTTCGGCTCCACAATCGGCTCGCTTGCCGACCGGATCTGCTGGCTTCCCAAAAGGCTCCCCAGCTAGCAGTGCCGCTGAATCAGTTAAGCTCTCGGCCAGTGGGCCTATCAGCGCCCACCTACTACCCACTGAAGGTGCCCTAGGAAAATCGATTCTGCTTTTGGCAGCCGCGTTAGCCGGTGCTACTACTGCTCTAGCTGCAGCGGACCTCTACCATCGATCTGCTGTTCAGGGGCTCGAACTCTCTCTGAAAAATAAGCCTTTCCGTTTAGCGGTCATCGACCGCAACGTCTCCCAGGTGCCGTTGGCTAATGGAGCCTTCAATCAGTCTCCGGAGGGCTTTGGCCTGTTGGAGCACACGATCCCAAGGTTAGGCTATTTTACTGCTCGGCGCGAAGGCCTATCGACTTTCGATGCCGATATGCTGGTAGTAATTGCCCCCACCCGTTCGGTACCATATTGGTTCCGACAGGCACTGAGCGATTATGTAGCTCAAGGTGGCAAACTCCTACTGGTCGATTGTCCAGATAACAATCGGTCCACCGCTGGCACCATCCTACAGCAGTTCGGACTCCAGATTGCCCATGATCAGCCTAGCCTAGGTGGGCCGCTGCTGGTAGCCGGCCGTGTGACTGGCATTTCTGTAGAATCGGCCTGCCCGATTTCTGGCGGAGAACCTTTAGTTTATGTAGGCCAACAGCCGGTAGCCGCCAGAATCCAATATGGTCAAGGCCGAGTAGTAGCCATAGGTTTTGGCCAAATATGGAAAGACGGCCAGATGCATCCGGACGAGTGGCGTGCCAACTGGATGCCCGAACCCACCAGGCAGATGCTAGCACGGTATGAGCTTTTTTATAGCATGTTTCGGGCCTTGGCCGAAGGAGGACCCATGAAGCCTCCGGAACTGCCCACCACAGCACCCACTGGTCCGGAAACCTCGAAAATACCCGAAGCCCCGCTGGTCCCAGAAACTCCTCCGGTCCCAGAAACTCCTCCGCCCGGGAAATCCACCAGACCACCGGAAGTCCCTCCTGTGCCTGAAGCACCGGAAGTTTCTGAACACTCAGAATCCGAAAACTCGAACTCAGAAAAACCACGTCCCCTCAAACCCTCTGGTTCGAGGAGAAAACTCTTTCCGGCTAAACCACCTTCGCCTAGTGGCTTGAAGATGCCCCCAGATAGGCAAACGCCGGAAGCACCCCTTGAACTGCCCGTGGAACAAATGTTACCCCACTCAGAAGAAACAACCCTCAAATGACTTGGTCCCCCTTGAGAACCGTCAAACCAGTGAGAGGCGACCAAAAGGTTTTGGGTGTTTGAAAGGTTGTCGCAGAAGCGTCTTCCTCCTTGAAAGTGGAGTACTGCTTGGAAACGCCCGAATCTCCAAACCTCCTATTATGGCGAATTTTTCCAGATGCAGCGCACAGCCCGCAAACCTGGTGAGGCTGATTTTTTTACGGGAACCTCTGCATAATTCAAGGAGGATATTTTTAGACTATTTTGGCTGTCCTCCTTTTACACCAACATATAGGGTTGCTAGCATTGCGAGCAGCCAATCGATAGTAGATGTTCGACTAGGAAAACCGGAGGGCCGAAGAATCAAAAGTTCATAAAGTCCACTATTATATATTCAGGATTTTGCAGAGGGTCTTATGGTCAGTTTAGGGAGTTAGCGAAGATCATTAGACTCTGTCCTAGGAACCCTCCTCCCCGCTAGTCTGACTGTTATCCACAAGTGGGGGTTGAAGGGCTCAGATATCACCTTGTGGCAAATCCCGAAAGTCCGTTGAAGAGCACAGAATCGATAAAATAGGTACTATATAGCTAAAACAGATTCTATAACCATGTCTCTCCCGATCTTTGCACGGATCTTTTTCCTAACGTATGCGATTTCTCCAAACTAGCAATTAGTTTTTTTAGAAGGGTTCGTTTTCTCCTTATTTGGGGAAGATGATTTGCCACGTTTGTGATGGTAAATCCCTCCCTACATAATAGCAAGCTCTCTGGTAGGTCCACAGACCAAGGGGCACCGTATTCCAGGAGTTAAAACTGGCTCGAAAGTGTTTAGCTCCCTCGGAAGGAAAAAGGGTAAAGCAAAGAGGTTGTTTCTATGAGTAGGAGCTCTGCTGAGCGGATTTGCTGAGGGCCAAAGGCTATGTCCTTTCTTGTCTCTTGGCCAGTTTAACCCTCCAGATTTCACACGCACCGGTGGAACAGTTGCTCTTGCTAACTACCTTTGGCTACAATCCCCTTATCCATGAGTAAGATTTCATTTTTAAGAGATCTCTTTTGCCTGTTGGGAGTTTAGAACCTGCCCGACTTTCTCCTCGCAACACCCTTTATGTATTTTGCTCAATTCGCCCGTAGCATTTCAGCCGCACCCTTTTTCCCTTTTCCTAACTCCAATAACTGGAAGCAGTTAGAGTGCCCTTCTCCCCTCGACTTTTGCAATTTTTAACCTCCTGCCGAAAGAGACTATCTCTATCTGTTCGGAATGGTTGGCGGTAGGATATTGGGTGAACAAAATCGGTGCTCGTTCTAACTCTTTGGGGCGAAATAAGTTAGAAAAAATGACAAAAGTCAAGATAAATCCCCCCTCTAGTGAATCCAATAAGAGCTCTGTACAATAAACTATGCTTTTCCTGGAGAATGTCGCTTTTTTCTTTTGTAACGCTTCAGCCGAGTGGAATGGACTCTTTTTCCCCTCTTCCCCAGCGAGCGGGGGCGGTTAAGGGAGATCAACAAAGCCGGGCCTGCCCCTTTTGCCCCTAGCTGGTGGCAATCTCGGCATTTTGGAACGTGGAGGATAGGCGGGAGTGTTTCACTCGGCTGACATGTTCCCCTTATTTGCTACTAATCGAAAGGCCGGGTTCTATCGGTCCGAACAATCTTGGTCTCAGATAGAACTCTTTCTGTAGGAGAAATCTCCGGATGCAGCAGACTGTGTGGGCAGCGATTCAGATCATAAATATAACTTTTGGCGGGTTGGTTCTCTGCACCTACTCGACCGAGCCTATCGACGCCATGGGAGCTTCCTCCGTTCAAGGAGGCCCCTTCAGCCCAGAGACTCTTTTCGAGCCAAAGGCGCTTTCCGGTCCAGAAATGCTTTATGTTTCGGTCCCCCCATTCCGTCCAAAGACAGCTTCCGGCCCGGAGACTCCTTTGGGTCTGGAGTCTGCTTGGAGTCTGAGGCCTCCTGCCGGCCGTCAGCCTCTTTCCGATTCGCAGATCTCTTTCGCTTCAAAGTCTCCTTTCAGCCAAAAGGGGCTTTTTGGTCCAGAAACGCTTTGTGGTGCGGTCCCGCCATTCCATCCAAAGACAGCTTCCGGCCCGAATCCATCTTCCAGCCCGAAGCTCCCTTGGGTTCTGCAGTTTTCTTCCGTTTCAGAGCTTCCTTCCGATCCGGTGCCTTCCTCCGGTTCAAAAATTCCTTCGGCTTTGGGGTTGGCCTCCGATTCGGAGAAACCTTCCGGTGGGCAATCCGCTTTTAGTCCCAAGGCTTCTTCTGGTGTAGGGGAACCTAGGCCAAACATTCTCCTTATTTTGGCCGATGATTTAGGCTACGGCGACCTTGGCTGCTACAATCCCCAGGGCAAGATACCAACGCCGCACTTGGATCGGTTGGCCCGGCTGGGAATGCGGTTTACCGACGCCCATAGCCCTTCGTCGGTCTGTACACCGAGTCGGTATGCATTACTGACCGGGAGGTATTGCTGGCGGAGCCGTCTTCAATGCGGTGTATTGGGCGGGCTTTCGCCTCCATTGATTTCTCCCGAGCGATTCACATTACCTGCTTTGCTCCAAAAAGCTGGGTACCATACCGCCTGCATCGGCAAATGGCATCTGGGCCTTACTTGGCCAAGAAAACCGAACACCCCGCCTTTTACCGATCGGATTGAAAATGGGCCGGAAGGCTGGAACGTGGATTATAGCAAACCGATTGGTCAGGGGCCGCTGACGGTCGGCTTCGACGAGTTTTATGGGATTGCTGGCTCGCCGGATATGGTACCATATACATTTATCCATAATGACCGGGTAGAAGTTCCACCCACGGTGGATAAAGCGTTTCCGATGATGCTAGGTCGTTCGGCGATGACCCGACGGGGGCCTGCTGCCGCCCAGTTTGAGGCGGTCGAGATACTGTCGGTCCTTACCCGCAAAAGCCTGGAATATATCCAGTGCCGAGCTCCAGAAGCACGAACCGGCAAACCGTTTTTCTTGTATCTAGCACTGAACTCCCCGCATACTCCCATTCTGCCTTCCGAGCCTTGGCAAGGCCGAAGCGGGTTGAATCCCTATGCCGATTTTGTGATGCAAACTGATGATTGTGTAGGGCAGATACTGGCAGCTTTGGAAAAACACGGCTTGGCGGAGAATACCTTAGTGATTTTTACCAGCGATAATGGCCCATCGCCGCAGGCCGATTTTGCCACTCTGCGGGCTAAGGGGCATGATCCGGCAGGAGGACTGCGAGGAGCCAAAGCCGACCTTTGGGAAGGGGGGCACCGGGTACCACTTCTAGTATGCTGGCCTGGCCGGGTGCCGGCCGGAAGCTGTTCCAACCAGCTGGTGAGCTTGGTGGACCTGATGGCTACCTGCGCAGAACTGGTGGGCCAAAACCTGCCCGATCATGCCGCCGAAGATAGCTTGAGTTTCCGCCCGCTCCTATTGGGCAAAGCCACTGGCCCAGTGCGAGACTCCCTGATTATGCATTCCATTACTGGCAAGTTTGCCATTCGACAAGGAGCGTGGAAATTGCTTCTTACGCCGGGAAGCGGTGGCTGGAGCAGCCCCCGCGATCCAGAAGCTTATCGAGAAGGCCTCCCGGAAGTACAACTGTACAACCTCGCCGAAGACCCCGCTGAACAAAAAAATCTCCAAGCCCAGCATCCCGAAATAGTAAAACAGCTGTTGAAACTCTTAGAGCAACAGGTAGCCGAAGGCCGAACACGACCAGGACCACCTGTAAAAAACGACGTACCTATAGATATCTGGAAACGCCCCACGCCGTCGGCAAAACCGTGATTGGGTAACAAATAACCTTCAATCAACTGGACTAATAGCTTCGTAACACATCATGGAAAGGTGGACTTTTGCCATTTTTTCCTGATTGATTTGCTTCCAAAACTTACGGCGTTCGCTCCTTGTCTTCCTATAACTTCCTAACCCCAATAATTTCAAGCAGTTAAAGCTTTCTCTTTTCGGGAGGAAGCCAAAAATGGCAAAAGTCGAGGGATACGGACCGCTCGGCTAAAACCCACAAGAAACCAAGCAAAATCTTAATTTCCCAATAGCCGCTAAAGTGCGTAGATCCCGAGCTGCCTTGCAATTTAAGAGCTCTCAGCGCGACTGTTGCCATTTTCCAGGGTGCATGCCCCTTTGGATGTCCTAATCCTTGTCCTTGGAAAATATTGGGGTTAGGAAATTTTCTGAACAAAGAGTTCTCAAAGGCTACCTCTTTGAAATAAAAGAAGTTACCAAAATGGCAAAAGTTAAGATCGCTCGACTTTTGCCATTTTCCCTAAGTCCTTTTATTTCCAGTATTTACGACGAGAATTCCTTTTGTTCCCACAATGTCCTAAGTCCAATAGTTACAAGTAGTTAGAGTTTTGCCCTCCGGGAGAAGGCCTAAATTGGCAAAAGTTAAGATCAGAGCTATGCTGAAAACATTTTCTATAACGAAAGGCACTCCCCCTTAATTCCCTAGAGGCTTCAGAAGCCCTTTTAGGAGTCTGCAGGGGAGGAGCCGATCAGTCAAAACCCTTTAGAAACTACCAAAATCCCAATTTCAGGACTGCCTCTAACAAAATGAAACCCCACCCCACGCGGTGAAGCCATTTTGCCGCTCATAAAGGGCAGACAAGCCTTTTTTGGTAAAGGCTCATAGGCTGGAAACCGAGCTCCTTGGGCTTTGGACCCGCCCAAAGAAAAGCCTGTAGGAGCAAATCTCAGCTCTGAAAGGAAACGACACCTTCTTTTAGATCACCCCGCCGTGCGTTCGATACGGAGTGCAATGGTCAGGCATATCCAGAAACCAAAACCGTTCCCACTCGTCCAACAATAGCCGCAGGTTTTCCGACGTAAACAGCAACTCCTGCGTCCGGCGCACCGGATCAGCCGAATAACCCGGAATAATGCATCCGAGCACCGGCATCAATACTAACCCCACCACAAAACTCAAAAACAACTTCCGCATACAAACTCTCCTTCCAAATACCTTCACATCAGCGAACCTTCCGGCACCCCAAGGGGCCGGCACCCCAACGCCTTAAGAATAACACCTCAGCCAAATGGTGACGGCGTCTTTATCAGCCCTGCTAACTAAACCTCTAATTCCATATAGGCTCTGGCCTTACACAAGAAGAGTCGCTTAGACCCTCTCTGGGGCTTCCTGCATAGGCAGGCTGTTTTACACAAGTTAAAAAATGAATTGTCCGCACATCAACTTTATGCAAATCCCGCCAGACTGCCGCTTGCGCTGCAGTCCCAATACTCGGGAGTACTGTTGTAACGCTAAAGAAAGTCTCACGAAAAAAACCTTGCATAATCCTGAACATATAGAGAACTATATGAACTTTTGAATCAATAAGCTTTAGCTGCCCCTATCTAACTTATAATGGTGCTAGCAGTGCTAGCAGCCCAATATATTGGGGCAGGCCCAAAGCAAACCAAAATGGTATAGAATATCCTCGCTCGAATTATGCAGAGGTTCCCAAAAAACTCTCTCAACTCGGCGGAAAGGCTCCCGCCCTTGGAGAGTAAAAAGTCCATCCCCAGCTTTGTTCTCGGAGCCGGGAAAAGATACCAAAAAAGCACTTTATCGGGGAAAGGTAGCAGACAATCCTAAAAAGATTGTCCAGACCTATCGGAAAACTACCAAAAATATTCTCTTGCGCCGAGAGCAATTTTTGCCTGGAATTTTCTAGGAATAGGGACAGGTGTTGTTACCCCAGGAAGTTTGGATTTCGCCTCAGTCTGCCTGGCTGGGAAACGGGAACCGACCCATGTTTTCTTTTTTGTCGGTCTTGCGGTCAGGCAGGTCCTTTTCTTTATTTGGTTTTAGGGATGGGCTGTACTTCTTTAAAAACGCTCTTTTTTAAAAATCCCTCTTCTGCGGGAAGAAGCAACTCTCAGTAAGACGTTACGCCTCTAGGTCCACAACCTATGTCGTCCTTAATCAAGAGTGAGACGAGGAATAGCCGAAAAGGTAGTTCCAACCCCTGTCGGTGAAAGAAATTGGGCTGCTAGTTTCCAGAAGACCTCTGCTGCCGGCCGTTTCGCCCAGGCCTCCCCAAACGACCTTTTTGACCTTTCTTCATCCCCCATAAAGGGGCACTATCACTTCCTCAGAACGAAGGAACTTGTCAGGGAACATAAAGGTCGGTTAATCTTCTCATTTTCATTTCTTTTTCCCGATTTCCCAGTCTCGCCTTTTGCCAATTTCGGTCTTTGTAGATAAGGAAAGTTCTACCTCTCTGGAATTAATAATTGGAGTTTGCAAATAGGATGAAAAAGATGAAAAAAAAGAGGGTTCGTCGTAACCCCTGGGAAAAAACAACTTAGGAAAATGGGAAAAGTCGAGTTGCCATTCAACCTGTCCTAAAATGGGGATTTTAGCGTTTTCTGGGTTTAACGTTTGCCATTTTTTGGGCCTGCCGTCCAAAAAGCTGAAAGCCTAACTCCTTGGAAGTGTTGGAGCGAGGAAATTGGTGAATAAAAAAGACGTGGCCACCGTAACTTTCGGCAGCAAACCATGTTAGGAAAATGGCAAAAGTCAAGCTAAAAAGGCCTTCTAGACCAAAGACAACCGGCGTTCCACCCAGCTGTGCTGGTACTTTTTCCCCTCCGTCCCAAGGTCCCTGTTATACGCAAGTTAGAGTTCAGCGGCTCGGACATCACTTTAGGAAAATGCCGAAAGTTTGTGGAAGGAAATTGAATGGGCAAAACAGGCAATATAGGCAAAATGGTTTCTGAAACCAAACACTTCCCAGCTTCCAAATGATCTTTCCCTAATGGAGTCATTTCTCCAAAGTAACGGTAGGCTTCTTTTGGAAGTTTGTTATACCCCTAGGTGGGGCAATCGTTTTGGCCCATTGGGATGGGAAATCCATCCCAAAAGATGTGTATAACAGCGAGACGTCCCCAGGAACCCCCACATCAATAGAATAAAGCGGTGGTGGGGCCAAGGCACGGAACCCTGCCCAGACGCGTGTACTTCGTACACAACGCACCGGCATAAACCCGAAAACTAGCCCCGTTGTGGCAATCCAAAATTCTTCCAGGAGCTAAAGGGAGATAGTGTTCGCCCTTGGAACAGGTTCTTGCCAACCCTATGGAGTATGTTCCGAAAAGATTTTCAATGAGAAGGGGTGGTGACCGGTTCCGTTACAGTCCCTCGCTGGGAGGGGCTAGTGGTTCGTTGGGCAGTCCGCTCTCGCTGTCGGATCCTTTGTTGCATCTCTTTGCCCGGCTTAAACGTAACCACCCATTTTTTCGGCACATAGACCTTTTCGCCGGTTCGAGGATTACGAGCTTTTCGGGGGGCCCGGAGTTTGATCTCAAAAACCCCAAAATTCCGTAGCTCAATCCGACCCTCTTGAACCAATGCCTCAATAATCGCATCGAAAGTTTTTTGCACGATTTCTTTAGTTTGCAGTTGGGTCAGCCCAACCTCTTCCGCAATGCCGCGAACAATGTCTTTTTTCGTCACCACGAGCTTGTCCTCCCAACATAAGGCGTAAATACCGAACCGATCGAAGAGACATTGCTTTACTTCTCACGCTCCAAGTGTAAATGGCGTAATAAGTAAAGTCAAGATGGCCTCCGAATTTTAGAGGCACTTTTTCTGAGCACCCCTTGCCTGAATTCGCTTACCCCATCAGAGGTATTTGGAGCCAGTCTTTATTTTCAAAGAGCTTTTCTAGAGGCTAAAAGTTCTTAACTCTTTGAAATATAAGGAGTTAAGCAAATTAAGTTATGTAAGCGTCCACCCCTTTACCAGGCCCAGGATGGGGCGGAAACCAGATATCGGCTTTTTGGCCGAAAAACTCCAGCTAGAACTTAAACTTTACCAAATCGGAAAAGAAAGACGCACAAACCACCCTAAAGGGGTATGTTAATATGCCAATAAAAGTGGGCACAAAAAAACCGAAAAGCAACCTTTCCACCCTTCTCTGGAGAAACCAAACTTCCCCCCTCGACTGATCTTTTGTCATTTTCCCTAAATGATTTTATCTCCTGAAGTTACAACAAACCTTCCTTTTGTTCCCCCAATTTCCGAACGCCATTAATTCCACACAGTAAGAAGGTTCTCCGGGGGAAGGAGCCCGAAAATAGCAAAAGGGGCGTTGGCTAGGTCCCGGGAAAGGAAATACTCCAACATGAGAAAAGGAATATCTGCAGAATACCGAACATATAGTGAACTTGATGAACTTTGAATTCGGTAGGCGTTAGAGGCCCCATTCAATCACCTCCTCATGGTAGGAGGCTGGCAGTGCTAGCAATTACATGGGGTCAGTTCGGGGGTGCACCAAGGTGGTATATTCCTCGGAATTATGCAACTCGACTTTTGGCATTTTAGGCCTTCTCCTGGAAGGGGAAAGCTCTAAGTCCTTGTAACTATTGGACTTAGGAAATTGTGTGAACAAAGGAGAGTTTCGTCGTAACTGCGGGCACTAAAACCAGTTATGGAAAATGGCAAAAGTCAAGATGCAAAGGGTCCAAGATAATTCCTAACGAAGGAGCTCAAATATAAAAGCTGCCCGCCTTTATGGGGTCCCCCTCCATTATTTGTGGGACATTTTGTTAGAAGCTCACACCTTAACTTTTGCCAATTTTTAGGGGGGCAACTTCCTTAAGATGTTCTAAACCTTTGAAAATATTTTTGGGTTAGAGGCTGTGCGAAAAAGCATTTTCTATAATGAAAGGCAGTTTCCTTCCTAAATGCTCCAGAATCCCCAAAATCCCTGTTTTTAAGGAGTCTGAAGGATAGGAGCCGGTCGGCCAAAACCCATTGCAAACCAGCTAAATCCCCATTTTAGGACGGCCTCTTAGAAAAATTGCTGAACAAAGAATCCTCAGATCCGAACTCCTTAATTCAAAAAGGCTTACAAAAACTCACAAAAGTCGAGCCACCCAGCTATTACCCGGCCAAAGGAATGCCTTCTGGATCAGGCCATAAGAATATTTTTGTTGCTTGGCGGGCCAGTGATCGAAAAGGGACAAGAAATGTGTTCCGGATCAAGGCACGGCCAAATCACTCAGAAGGAGGGGCAATCCTCTTGAGGAGGGAGGCCGTCCTTCTCCAAACCGCTCCACCACAATAGTGATTGAATTTGTTCCAGAGTATAAAGGGGTCCTTGGCCACTGCCCGGACAAATCCGGCTTACATAGGCCCAATCTGCCGGAGTACGGAGATTTGCCAGCCAAAAGGGCCAACTCTGGCATTGCCTGGGACGGACCGGATAGACCAAGCATCGACGCGTCTTGGGGTGCAAAAAGACACAATCGCCGTTGTTCCGCTCCCGTAGGCTCCAGCGGTTTCCAACAGCCCGAACATAATGGAGCAGGAAATCTTCGATCGGCAGCTTCAGATACAGAGCTAATTGATGGATTTCCTGTTGATTGACCCACACAAAACCAGGCCCTCCGCTGCAGCATCGGCCGCAGCCGGCACATTGAAATCGCAGGCCTTTATGGAACCAAGGTTGCTGGCGTAACTGGTTTGACATGGTCGCGTACTGCTTACAGATTTTCCCCAAGAGGCGCAGAGACTTCTCCGTTCGTTTGTTAGTTTATCCTCCGATTTGGCACATGAGAAGACTGCTGTGGGGAGGTTGGGTTAGTTTTTGGGGGCAAAGAGGCTTTTGGGCGACAGCGGCATAAAAGATCTGCACAATCTGCTCGTCTTCGGCTGTGTGGCGTAATACCTGCCGAAGGTCCCAGCTTGTTGGGGCGAATAAACACGGGCGAAGTTCTCCCAGAGCATTCAAACGGAGTCGGCAGCAGGTTTGGCAAAACGGCCGACTCACCGAAGCAATGATTCCGATCCGGGCACCTGTGCGGCCTAAAACATATTGCTGTGCAGGCGGTCGGCCACCGGGCCACGGCTGAGCACCGGAGCCCAGATCCCCCAAACTTCCAGGGACAATACCCTCTTGGTTTCTCCCAACACTAGCAAGCGTTTGTTGACCTATCTTTTTATCACCAGATGTTTGTTGGCCCATACGTTCCCCACTATCGCAGTCCGAAACCTCAATCGGTTCTACGGAGCCGAATTCCTGCCGAAGAATCTCCAGAATGGCTTCGGCTGGTAAGACCCGCTGGGGGGTCCATTGGCCCGTTGGGCAGATAGGCATAAACTCGATAAACCGAATTTCTAAGCCCCGTTCCAAAGCAAATCGAACCAAAGGGACGACTTGGGATTCGGTCCAACCGCGGATGGCCAAAGCATTCAGCTTGATAGGATGAAAGCCGACGCGTTGGGCCGCTTCAATCCCCCGAAGTACCTGGGGCAACGCGTCTTGGCCGGTTAGGGCTTGGAATTGCCGGCGGTCTAGAGTATCTAAACTTATGTTTATTCTATGAAGCCCAGCCTCCCGAAGTGTCGAGGCATAGTCAGCCAAAAGCGTCCCATTAGTGGTCATGGCCAGGTCTTCCAGGCCAGGCAAGCTGGCCAACCGTCTGACCAAATTAGGCAATCCCCTCCGGAGCAACGGTTCTCCCCCTGTGAGTCGAACTTTCCGAATGCCAAGCCCCACAGCTACCCGAACAACCCGGACAATCTCATCGAAATCTAACAGGGCTTCCCGAGCCGATAACGCCACCCCCTCCGGCGGCATACAATAAAAACAACGCAAATTGCATCGGTCGGTTACCGAAATCCGCAAATCCGTATGCCGACGCCCCCACCGATCGATCAAGCACCTGTCCGGCCCAGCCGAAACAAAAAGGCTCTGCCCCGGCATGGACTCTCTGAGGACAAATCCTCCTTCCACGCGTCTAGGGATCATCCCGACTCTCCTGAGGGCGATGATGTGAGAAGCTCGGGACCTGGGCCAGAAACCCACCGGTAGGTGCCGTCCGTGAAACACTCTTTTTTCCAGATGGGGACTTGGAATTTGAGTTGGTCGATTAACCACTGGGTGGCTTGGAAAGCTTCCGCCCGATGGGGAGCTGAGCAAGCAATAGCCACGCTCAGTTGGCCTACAGGTACTCGACCTATCCGATGAACTATACAACATCCTTTCAAGTTCCAACAAGCTTGGGCTTCTATGGCCAGTTGTTCCAAAATCCGCTGAGCCATTTCGGGATAACACTCGTACTCCAAATAAGCCACGGTTTTCCCCTGGCTCGTAGCGCGAACGGTCCCTAGAAAAAGGACTACCGCCCCGGCTTCGGCAGACGCTACCGATTCTAGAACCGTTGGCACATCTATTGGCTGCTGGGTGAAATAAATCATAAAGGAGGAATCTCTGCAGAATTCAAAGAGGATATTTTTTACACCCTTTGGATGCCCTCTTCCTCTAACCCAATCGAGAGGATTCGCTGCCCTGCAAGCGACCTCCATACAGGAGCTTTTGAATGCTTCTGGCTGACCATTATAGAATCAAATGTTCATAATGTGCACTCCATGTTCGGCGTTTTACAGAGTTCCTAGGAATTTCTGCGGAGGACTTTGGCACTACCATGAGCCACCTGCCCTCTAGAATTATTATTATAAGCGACTCTGGCAAAATGGAACTCCCCACAGCTGGGGCTGATTTTTCGCGGGCCGTTTCGAGGCCATGGGCAAGATAGGTAGTTTCCGGTCCGATCCAACTGCTTCTTACTGGCATCTCTAGCAAATACGGGGCCTGTATTCCACAGATTCCAGGGACAATGACTCTCGGAAAGGAGTTTAGGTCTGTGAGGAGGTTCGGTCTTTATATCGGGAAAACGGCTAGTTGCTGGGCAAAGCCGGAATTTGGAGGGGAGGCTTATTTTGGCTCTCGGAGCCTCTGCATAATTCAAACGAAATATTTTTGTACCATTTTGGCTCTCAGGCCCCTTGATCCAATAGGGTGGCTAGCATGCTAGCACCCATATTCGGATAGAAGAACGAACAGCGATAGAATCAAAAGTTCATAAATTTCACTAGCTCTTTCAGGATTTTGCAGACACGCCTCTATTATCTATTTTGCCCAATTGATTCACAGGATTTCAGATGAACCTCTCCCGACAGCCCACTGCGGCCATCTTACTGCTCAAAAAGTACAAACAAACTTCTTTTGTTAAAGCTTTAAATCCGACCTTTACCATTTCCTCTAAATTCTTTTGTCTCCAGCAGTTACGACAACCCCTCTTTTTGTTCACCCAATTTCCTAAGCCCAATAGGTAAACAGCGAGTTAGAACATTGCTCTTGCTGAGCGAAGCCAAAAATGGCAAAAGGCGAAATGATCAGCGTCTCTTGGAGCGTGTATGAAAAGGCCTTGACAGGCGGGGAAAACCAGAGCATTTAACGCCGCTAGGTAATCTGGGAAATGGATTTTGTCTCTAAAGGAAAAAAGGAGTGCTGGTATGGAACGGGTTTATCCATCCGATCTGATAGATGCTCAGTGGGAGCTGATCGCACCGTTGATTCCTCCGGCCCGACCGGGGGGCGGCCGCGTCGAGTCCACATTCGGGCGGTGGTCAACGGGATTCTTTACATTTACATCATTGTGCGGACTGGTTGTGCGTCTACATTGTGAGGACTGGTTGTGCGTAGCGGATGCTGCCGAAAGATTATCCGGCCTAGCAGACGGTGTACTATTTTGGCGATTCCAGGAGGATGGGACTTAGCAGAAGATTGACGAGGCGTTTCGGAGGTGTGTGCGGATTTCGAGCGGGCGTCGTCCGGAACCAAGCGCTGGGATTTTGGATAGCCAGTCGGTCAAGACGACGGAAAAAGGGGGGGCCGTGGATATGACACGGGCTAGAAGGTCAACGCGCGCAAGCGGCATCTATTGGTCGATGTGCTGGGGCTGATTTTGGCGGTGGTGGTGTATCCGGCAAACATTCAGGATCGTGCTGGGGCGAGGTTGGTTTTGGAGCGTGCGCATCGCCGGTTCCCGCAGCTGAGCAAGATTTGGGGCCGACCGATGCTATGCAGGACAGTGAGTCCATCTATGGATTCCCTCTAGAGGAGCGGCTTAGCAAGATTTGTGCAGACAGAGGCTATCCAGGAGAGTGAGGCCATCTATAGATTCTTCCCAGACGAGCGGCTAAGCAAGATTTGGGCCGACGGAGGCTATTGGTTGGCAACTGGTCGAATGGCTGAAGCGGTCGTTTGGTTGGGTACTGGAGATAGCGAGCCGTGCGGCGGAGGCGGTTTGGGGTTGAGGTGTTGCCCCGTCGGTGGGTGGTGGATCGGACGTTTGGATGGTTTAACCGGTATCGTCGGCTGAGCAAGGACTATAAGTTCCTGCCGGCCAGGAGCGGAGCAATGATCTTGGTTGCGATGATCCACTGGATGGTTGACGCCTACGTCCCTGCCCGGCCTGTTGAGATAATAACCCTTTTTCTCAAACACACTCTAACCCAATAGGCACGGGTGCACCCTCCGAGCACCCTCCCTAGAGTGCTTCTTTCAATGGGGCGGGCCAGACCCTCCCGAAGCAAAGGTTCATAAAATTCGCTGTTTGTTCAGGATTTGCCAGAGCTTCCTTTCTATGGTCCGAACTTGTAGATTCCCTAAAGAAGGGTATCAATAGTGCGAATACTCGTTGGAGGACCGCTGATAGCGGGATGAGGAGATGGCAAGTTTTGGACAGCCGATTTAAGATAACTGGGGATCACTTCCTGCCCGATTAAAAAGCTTGCGCAGTCTAGCCAGTCCGCCTTCCGCCCTCAAGGAGTGGCACCGGAGCAAACTGAACACTCTGGTGGGTTGAGGGCGGGTTTTCAAAAAGGCTATTCGGTGGGTTTGGACTTGGGTTTCTGTTCAGGAAGGAGGTGGTCATGCGAATAACAGTGTTGCTATGGGCGGTGGGGTTAGCTCTGTGGGGTTTCGGCAGGCTTGACTCTGGCGGCCCTCTGGTCCTGGCTGCCGAACCAGAAGCCTTTGACCCGAAAGCCACTATGCCCCAGCGAGCGGCTCAGCCGAAGGCCCAGGAGCTTCAAAAAGCCGAAAAACTCGTCGAAGAGGTCTTCGGCCGACAGATAGCTAAAGCGAAGACGCCCCAGGAAAAGCAACAGCTGGCCCAGGAAATCCTTACGACAGCTCGTGAGGAGCAGGACTCAGTCCTACGGTATGCGACCTTGCAGGCGGCCCGTAGGTTAGCCGTGGATGCTCTGGACGGCAAATTGGGCTTGGAGATTGTTCGGGAGATGGTTGCGGGGTATGACCCCCTGGAAGCAATGTCGGTTAAGGACCGGTTGGCCGAAGCAGATCGGCTCTGGCAGCA